>CAZARP010000016.1:4156-24581 GCA_964487575.1 uncultured Christensenella sp. | reverse complement strand
GCGATAAAAAAGGCGAATAAAAAACTCAATATCGTCGCGTCGAAAGAAAAAGAAGCCGCCTGCGCCGAACAGAACAAAAAATTCGGCGAGCTCGTCTTGTCCAATATTTATAAGATAAAGCAAGGCGACGAAAGTTGTGCGGTGTTTGATTACTACGACGAAAAAGAGATTGTAATAACTTTGGATAAAAAGTCGACGCCGGCGGAAAACGCGGAAAAATACTATAAACGTTACAATAAATTAAAGCGAACTGCGGCGGCGCTCGTGCCTCAGCGCGAACAACTGGTCGGCGAATTGAACTATCTTAAAAGCGTTGCGGATTTTGCTTCGTCTGCGGAAGATTACGAAGTTCTCGACGGAATACGCGAGGAACTCGAAGAATACGGATTGCTTAAGAAGGCGGCTCGACCGGCAAAAACCAAAAAGGTTTACGGGTATCGGTGTTACGAGGTTGACGGATACACCGTAAAAGTCGGCAGAAACAATAAAGAAAACGAAGAGGTTACCTTTTCCGCGGCGCCCGACGACGTGTGGTTGCACGTTAAAGATTATCCGTCGTCGCACGTCGTTATATCGACGGGCGGAAAAGGCGTGTCGGACGAAGTGTTGAAAATCGCCGCGGAAATTTGCGCGTACGGTTCGACCGCAAGAGGCGGCGGAAAGATTGAAGTCGTATACACTAAACGCGCCAACGTAAAAAAACAAAGAGGCAAAAAGATAGGCTCGGTTACGTATACGGATTACTCGTCGATATTCGTCGTTGCGGCAAAACACGACGAACTGCTCAAAAACGGCGACGGGTCGTTGTTCGACAAATAGCCGTATCGTATAAAAAAGCAAAAGATGAGTTAAAAACCTTGCGTTTTCCTCGACGATATGATAAAATAGACGAGAATTTTCAGAAGATAGGAGATTATTATGAAATACACGGTAGAAAAAGCGGAAAAAAGCACCGTAAAGGTGACTATCGAACTCGACGCCAAAGAATGGAACGGCGCGATAGAGCAGGCATACGAGAAGACTAAGGGCAGATATTCCATGCCCGGCTTCAGAAAGGGTAAAGTCCCCAAACATTTGTTGGAGAGTACTTACGGCAAGGGCGTTTTTTACGAAGAAGCGCTCAATATAGCCTTTCCCGAATATTACGAAGAAGTTCTCGATAAAGAGACCGAATTGAAAGTTGTAGCGGCTCCCGATGTCGACGTGAAAGACATCGGTGACGACGGAGTAACGTTGATTGCCGTCGTTGCTGTCAAACCCGAAGTAAAACTCGGCGACTATAAAGGTCTTAACATTAAAAAGAAAGCATATAAAGTAAAGAAAGAAGATATCGAAGCCGACGTCGAACGCTTAAGAGACAGCCGTTCTAAGACGGTTGACGTTACAGACAGAGCGTTGAAAGACGGCGACACGGCGATAATAGATTATTCGGGTTCTGTCGACGGCGTTAAGTTTGAAGGCGGCACGGCTGAAAATCAGACTTTGGTTATCGGCAGTAAGACGTTTATCCCCGGGTTCGAAGAACAACTTATCGGAATGAACGTCGACGAAGAAAAGGACATTAACGTTAAATTCCCCGACGATTATCACGCGGAAGAACTTAAGGGTAAAGATGCCGTTTTCGCCATTAAACTTCACGGAATAAAAGAAAAGGTTTTGGACGAATTGACCGACGAAAACATTAAGGACTGGACGGGTGCGGAAAGCTTAGAAGCTTACAAAAAGGAAGTTAAAGAAAGATTGGCGAAGCAAAACGCCGACCGCGCGGAAAGAGAGTTCGAAGACGAGCTCATAAAAGTCATTACCGAAAAGACCGAAGTGGTTATCCCCGACGCGATGGTAGAAGGGCAAATCGACCATATGGTTCAGGAAATGGAATACCGTATGTCTTATCAAGGCTTAAAACTCGAAGATTATCTTAAGTACATCGGTAAGACTATGAAGGATTACAGAGACGAGTATAGAGAGTCTGCGGAGAGCGCCGTTAAATCTCAACTTGCGATAGAAAAAATAATCGAGACCGAAAAGATAGGGGCGACCGAAGAAGACGTCGAAGCCAGAATAGAAGAAATGGCTAAGAACCAAAACAAAAAGGCACCTGACGTCAAAAAGAATATGGGTGCGCGCCAGTTAGATTATATCAAAAACGAAATAATAATCAAAAAGTTGTTTGAATTTTTGACCAAAGAAAACGAGGCGACCGCTTCCGCGAAGTAGTTTTTGTTCGCAAGCGACGGGAATTTTCCGCGATTGAGAATAATCGACGGAAAAGAAGCAATAATTATATAGAGGTAAAAGCATGGATATCAAAAACACCGTAGTACCGTACGTTATCGAAAACACCGGAAAGGGTGAAAGAAGTTACGACATATATTCCAGATTGTTAGAAGACAGGATTATTTTTTTGACGGGCGAAATCAACGACGCCGTCGCGGACGCGGTAGTTGCTCAACTCATATTGCTTGAAAGCAGAGACCCGAACAAGGATATTTGCATATACATTAACAGCCCGGGCGGCAGCGTTACCGCAGGTCTTGCTATTTACGACACGATGAATTACATAAAGTGCGACGTAAGCACTATATGTATAGGCTTGGCGGCTTCTATGGGCGCGTTCTTGTTGTCGAGCGGAACAAAGGGCAAACGTTATGCGTTGAAAAACAGCGAGATAATGATACACCAGCCGCTCGGCGGAGCGCAAGGTCAGGCGAGCGATATTAAAATTCAGGCGGATCATATACTTAAAACAAAACGCCGTTTGAACGAAATACTTGCGGAAAACAGCGGTAAACCTTACGAAACGGTAGAAAAAGACACCGACAGAGACAACTATCTGTCGGCGGAAGAAGCGCTTGAATACGGACTGATTGACGAGATTTTCGTTAAACGTCCTTAATAGACGGAGATATAATGAAGAACGAAGACAAGTTAAGCTGTTCCTTTTGCGGCAGGCCGAAGGAAATGGTAAAACACCTGATCGCCGGTCCTAACGGGTTGTATATATGCGACGAATGTATAGAAATTTGTCGCGACATAGAACGTGAGGAAGAGGAAAATTCCAAACCCGTAAAAGAAGAAAAACTTCTTAAACCGTCGGAAATAAAAGAACGTCTCGACGAATACATCGTCGGGCAAGACGACGCGAAGAAGGTTCTTTCAGTTGCGGTATACAACCACTATAAAAGGATAAACGCAAAAAAGGGACAGGACGAAGTTGATTTGGATAAAAGCAATATATTGTTGCTCGGTCCCACCGGTAGCGGTAAGACTTTGCTTGCGCGTACGCTTGCGAAGATTTTAGACGTGCCGTTTGCGGTTGCGGACGCCACCACGCTTACGGAGGCGGGATACGTCGGAGAAGATGTCGAAAACATTTTGCTTAAACTTATTCAAAACGCCGATTACGACGTGGCAAAAGCTCAAAAGGGCATTATTTATATCGACGAAATCGATAAAATAGCGAGGAAGGGCGAAAACGTTTCCATAACGAGGGACGTTTCCGGCGAGGGAGTTCAACAGGCGCTTTTGAAGATAATCGAAAGCACCGTGGCTAACGTACCTCCTCAAGGGGGTAGGAAGCATCCTCAACAAGAGTGCATAAGAATAGATACCACGAATATATTGTTTATATGCGGCGGCGCTTTTGTCGGATTGGACGCAATCATCGCAAAGCGTAAAGAGCATTCTTCTCTCGGGTTCGGCGGCAACGTTTCGAAGCCGCAAGAAAACGGCGCGGAAGAGATAAAAGACGTTACGCCCCAAGACCTTATAAAGTACGGGCTTATTCCCGAATTCGTGGGTAGGGTGCCTATAACCGTCGGACTTCATCCGCTTGACGAGAAAGCGCTCGTAAGTATTCTGACTCAGCCGAAGAACGCTTTGGTGAAACAGTACAAACGTCTTATCGCGTTGGATAACGTCGATTTGGAAATAACCGACGGCGCGGTTTATGCAGTCGCGCATAAGGCGATCGAACTGAAAACCGGGGCGAGGGGATTGCGTACTATTTTGGAAAATCTTATGATAGATACCATGTACGACATTCCTTCGGAGGAAAACGTCGCCAAGGTCATCGTGGACGAAGACGTCGTAATCCGCGGAGAAAAGCCCAAGATAGTAAAAAAAGAAATAGCCTGAGAAATTTAATAAAAATTAAAAAAAACTATGCAAAACGTTTGACAACCGTTGACAGTTAAGTTATAATACTTAAGCTGTGTAATTTGGGTTGATGCGGAAAGTTACTTAAACCGTAGCGAAACGGCAGATAATTTCCGCGGACAAGTGTGGGGGCTTGACCCCTGCGACTAACTTTTTGTTGAAGTTTGGCAGATAATCATTCGCAGCGACTTAAAAAATTAAGTATCGGCGAATGATTTTTTTATTTGTTTTAACGCGACACGCACGGCAGAGTATACAATAAATCCGAGTTAGGTAAAAGGAGAAACAATGGCAAGTCAAAAAATCAGAATTAAACTTATGTCTTACGACAGTGAGATGTTGGACAGCGCGGCTTCTACCATAGTAGAAACCATGAAGAAATCGGGTGCTAAAATCAGCGGTCCCATTCCGTTGCCCACGGAGAAAGAAATCGTAACTATTCTTCGTTCGCCGCACAAGTATAAAGACTCGCGCGAACAGTTCGAAATCAGAACTCACAAAAGGCTTATCGATATCTATTCGCCCAACGTTAAGTTGCTCGACAGCATACATCTTCCCGCAGGTGTAGATATTAAAATCAAACTGTAATCAATAAACATTATATATAATCGGAGGTGAACTTTATCTATGAATAAAGCAATCATTGGAAGAAAGTTAGGCATGACCCAACTTTTCTCGGAAGACGGAAAGGTCATACCGGTAACCGTAATCGAAGCCGGTCCTTGCCCCGTCGTACAGGTCAAAACCGTTGAAAGGGACGGTTATTCGGCTGTCAAACTCGGGTTTTCTCAAGTTGACGAAAAGGCGATTAACAAACCCGAACTCGGTTTGTACAAGAAAGCAGGCGTAGCTCCTCAAAAAGTTTTGAAGGAATTCAGAATAGAAGGTGCGGAAAGCGCTACGGTCGGTTCGGTAATAACGTGCGATACTTTTGTCGCGGGCGACAAAGTCGACGTTTCCGGCGTAAGCAAAGGTCACGGTTTTACCGGCGTCATCAAAAGATGGAACAGTCACAGACTTAAAGAAACGCACGGTGTCGGTCCTGTGCATAGGGAAGTCGGTTCGCTCGGTGCGAACAGCTCGCCGTCGAGGGTCTTTAAGGGTAAACACATGGCTGGGCAATACGGTCACGAAAACGTAACCGTTCTCAACCTCGAAGTAGTAAGAGTCGATAAAGAAAGAAACGCAATTCTCGTTAAGGGCGCAGTCCCCGGTCCCGTAAAGGGCATCGTTACGTTGAGAAACAGCGTTAAAGCGTAAGGAGACAGATTATGCCAAGCGTTAAATTATATGATATGAAAGCAAAAGAAATCGGCAACCTCGATTTATCCGACGCGCTTTTTGACGTCGAATATAAAGAAGCCGTAATTCATCAGGCGGTCGTTGCCAGACTTGCTAACGAAAGACAGGGTACCAAAAGTACTCTCACCCGTAGCGAAGTTCGCGGCGGCGGCGCAAAGCCGTATCGTCAAAAGGGCACCGGCAGAGCCAGACAAGGTTCTATCAGGAGTCCGCAATACGTTAAGGGTGGCGTAGTGTTCGCACCTAAATCTCGCGACTTCTCCAAGAAGATGAACGTCAGGGCGAAAGCGGTTGCGCTTTTCTCGGCACTCTCGCAGAAAATCAGAGAAGACGAAGTTATTTTTGTCGATGAAATAAAAGTCGACAGCGCTAAAACCAAAGAGATGGTCGCTTTTTTGAAGGCGTTCAACCTTAACAAGAGCGTACTTCTCGTAATGGATAACGACGACGAAGCAGTTTTGAGGGCGTGCTCGAATATCGGTGAAATCACCACTATTCCCGCCGACCAGATAAACACTTACGACGTGGTAAGAAATGCGAAGGTCGTTATCTCCAGCGGTGCCGTAAAACAAATTGAGGAGGTCTACGGAGAATAATGGCTGCTCACGATATTATAATTAAACCGTTGCTTTCGGAAAAAAGTTATGACGGTATAAAGGATAAAAAATACAGTTTCGTCGTGGCTAAAAAGGCAAACAAGACTCAGATTAAGCTTGCCGTCGAAGAAGTCTTCGGCGTACAGGTAGCAAAGGTCAACACGGCAAACGTCGGCGGTAAGTTGAAAAGACAGGGCAAGTACGAAGGTTATACCTCCGATTACAAAAAAGCCATCGTTCAACTTAAGAAAGACAGTAAATCGATTGAATTCTTCGATTCGTTGTCTTAATCGTTAGGAGGATTAGAAAATGGCTGTTAAGAGATATAAACCTACGTCGTCCGCTCGTCGCTTTATGACGGTCAGCGCGTACGACGAAATAACCAAAACTACTCCCGAAAAGTCTTTGTTGGAAGACCAAAGGAAGAGCGGCGGCAGAAACGCACAAGGTAAAATAACCGTTCGTCATATCGGCGGCGGCAACAGAAGAAAGTATCGTATAATCGATTTCAAACGCGCAAAAGACGGTATCCCCGCCATGGTGAAGAGTATCGAATACGACCCCAACCGCAGCGCTAACATTGCTCTTTTGCAATATGCGGACGGCGCGAAAACGTACATTCTCGCTCCCGTGGGATTGAAAGTCGGTGACAAAGTTCTTTCTGGCGAAACCGCGGATATTAAAGCGGGCAACGCGTTAAAGCTTAAAGACATCCCCGTCGGTACCATGGTTCACAACATCGAGATGCAACCCGGTAAAGGCGGTCAGATAGCAAGGGCTGCCGGCATGAGCGCGCAGATTATGGCTAGGGACGAAAAATACGTTACGTTAAAGATGCCCAGCGGCGAAATGAGATACGTTCTCGCGAACTGCAAAGCGACGATCGGTCAGGTCGGCAATTTGGAACACGAGATAATCAGAATAGGTAAAGCCGGTAAGACAAGGCATTTCGGCGTTCGTCCTACCGTCCGCGGCGTAGTAATGAACCCCTGCGACCACCCCCACGGCGGTGGCGAAGGCAAGTCGCCCGTCGGTATGCCCGGGCCTGTTACTCCTTGGGGTAAACCTGCTTTGGGTTATAAGACGAGGAAGCATAAGAAGGCTTCCGGCAAGCTTATCATAACTAGGATAAATTAAGGAGAGCATTATGTCGAGAAGTGTTAAAAAAGGTCCTTATGTAGAACCTAAACTCTTGAAAAGAATAGAAGAATTAAACGAAAAGAACGAAAAGAAGGTGCTTAAAACCTGGTCGAGGGCATCTACGATATTCCCGCAGATGGTTGGTCATACCATTGCCGTTTACGACGGTAGGAAGCACGTCCCCGTATATGTTACGGAAGATATGGTAGGTTGCAAGCTCGGCGAGTTCGCACCGACCAGAACGTTTAAAGGTCACGGCGGCGAAAAGACCACCGGCGGCAGATAGGAGGCTTTCAGATGGCTAAGAATATGAGAGAAAAAACCGCACGCATAGCGGAAAATAAAGACAGACGTCCGAGGGCGATTGCGAAACACGTAAGAATTTCCCCTTATAAGGTCAGGATCGTGCTTGACATTATCAGAGGCAAAAGTTATGCGCAAGCTAAGGCGATTTTAGAAAACACTCCCAAGTCGGCTTCCGAACCGATTAAAAAGGTTTTAATGTCGGCTGCCGCTAATGCCGAAAACAATTTGGGCTTGTCCAAAGACAATCTTTTCGTTGCGGAAGCTTATGCAGACCAAGGCCCGACGCTCAAAAGGATTATGCCGAGAGCGCAGGGTAGGGCTTTCAGGATCTTAAAGCGTACCAGCCACATTACCATCGTGCTGGACGCGAAGAATTAGGAGGAAGAATATGGGTCAAAAAGTTAATCCGCACGGTTTAAGAGTCGGTATTATTAAAGATTGGAATTCTCATTGGTTTGTCGACAAAAAGGATTTTGCCGGCAACGTGAAAGAAGACAATGAAATCCGTAACTTATTAAAGAAAAAGTATTATCAAGCGGCTATATCCAAAATTTCTATCGAAAAGGCTGCCACCAGATTGGTCATCACCATCTACACGGCTCGTCCCGGCGTGCTTATCGGTAAGCAGGGCGCGGAGATAGAAGTTATGAAAAAGGCTGTCGCTAAGATATGCAAAGGTAAACAAATATCTATCAACATATCCGAAGTGAAGAAACCCGACGCAGACGCTCAGCTTATAGCTGAAAGCATTGCCGGTCAACTCGAAAAGAGGGTATCGTTCAGAAGAGCGATGAAGCAATCTATCTCCAGAAGTATGAGAAGCGGCGTTAAGGGCGTTAAAGTGTCTGTCAGCGGAAGGCTTGACGGCGCGGAAATAGCGCGTAGCGAAAGCTATCACGAGGGTTCTATACCGCTTCAGACATTGAGGGCTGATATAGACTACGGCTTTGCGGAAGCGCATACCACCTTCGGCGTAATCGGCATTAAATGCTGGGTTTACAAGGGTGAAGTAATAGGCGCTCCCAAAAAGGCAAAGGTTGAAGGAGGCGAGAAATAATTATGTTAATGCCTAAACGTGTAAAAAGAAGAAGAGTGCATCGCGGCAGAATGACCGGTAAATGCACTAAAGGTAATAAGATAGCTTACGGCGAGTACGGTTTGATGGCTTTGGAACCCGGTTGGATCAAATCTAACCAGATAGAAGCCGCCCGTGTCGCGATGACGAGGTTTATTAAGAGGGGCGGTAAGGTATGGATCGATATCTTCCCCCACAAACCTGTAACTAAGAAACCTGCCGACAGCCGTATGGGTAGCGGTAAAGGTTCGGTAGAATTCTGGGTTGCGGTCGTTAAACCGGGTAGAATGTTGTTCGAAATGGCAGGTATTCCCGAAGACGTAGCAAAAGAGGCAATGAGGCTTGCCGGTCACAAACTTCCCGTTAAGACGAAGTTCGTAAAGAAAGAAGCCCTTGTCGAAGAAATAAATGAAGAAGGCGGTGAAGGTTAATGAAAACTAAAGAACTTCACGAATTAACGGTAGACGAATTAAATACAAAGTTGAAAGAACTTTCCGAGGAATTGTTTAATCTTCGTTTCCGTCACGCAATCGGGCAGCTTGAAAACCCCTCCTCTCTTAAAACTTGCAAGAAAGATATAGCAAGGGTAAAAACCATTTTAAGAGAAAGGGAACTTTCTGCAAAGGCGTAAGGAGTAGGTTATGGAAAGAAATTTAAGAAAAGAAAGAGTAGGGATTGTCGTTTCCGATAAGATGGACAAAACGGTTGTCGTTGCCATAGAGGAAAGATATAAACACCCCTTGTATAAAAAGACCGTTAAAAAGACGCATAAATTCAAAGCACACGACGAAGCAAACGCATGCGGTATAGGCGACAAGGTTTTAATCGTTGAAACCAGAAAGTTGTCTAAAGATAAAAACTGGCGCGTTGCCGAAATCGTTGAAAAGGCGAAGTAAGGAGGCACACGATGATACAACCACAAAGCAGATTGAAAGCGGCTGACAATTCCGGCGCTAAGGAATTGATGTGTATTAGGGTACTCGGCGGTTCGTTCAGAAGAACGGGTAACGTCGGCGACGTTATCGTTGCTTCGGTAAAGACCGCGACCCCCGGCGGCGCCGTTAAAAAAGGTGACGTCGTTAAGGCGGTTATCGTCAGAAGCACTTCCGGCATCAGAAGGAAGGACGGCACTTACGTCAGGTTCGACGAAAACGCGGCAGTTATAATAGACGCGCAGAAACAGCCGAGAGGCACGCGTATTTTTGGGCCGATTGCAAGAGAACTTCGCGATAAAGATTATATGCGTATCATTTCGCTTGCACCCGAAGTGCTATAAAGGAGGCAGTCAATGAAAGTTAAAAAGAATGATACCGTTTTGGTCGTAACCGGCAAGGACGCGGGTAAAACGGCTAAAGTTTTAGCGGCTATACCTAAGACGAACAAAGTCGTCGTCGACGGCGTAAACGTTCAGAAGAAACATAAGAAAGCGAGAAGCGCTCAGGAAGTAAGTTCTATCGTCAACCAATCCGGTCCCATAGACGCTTCCAACGTTATGGTGGTTTGCCCGTCTTGCGGCAAAGCCGTAAGGGTTGCTTATAAAGTAGAGGGCGACAAAAAGGCGCGTATATGCAGAAAATGCGGCGCTATGCTCGACGCGGACAAGAACGCTAAAGACGTTAAGAAAGAAACAAAACGCAAAACCAAGGCTGCAAAAGCGGCAGAAAAATCGGCTGATACCGCCGAGAGCAAATAACGGAGGGTAATATAAATGGCAGAAAAGAAAGCTCAGGTCGCTAACACGGCTGCGACCGAGAAAACTGCGAACAGAGTCAAAGAAGCCTACGAAAAGAACGTAGTGCCCGCTTTGATTAAAAAGTTCAATTATAAAAACGTAAACCAAGTTCCGAAGCTTGTGAAGATAACCGTTAACTCCGGTTTGGGCGACGTAAAGGACAACGCTAAAAGCGTTCAGCTCGCGCAAGAGGAATTAAGACAGATCTCCGGGCAAAAACCGGTACTCACCGCTGCTAAAAAGTCGGTTGCTAACTTCAAAATCAGGGAAGGACAGCACGTCGGCATGAAGGTAACTCTCCGCGGAACGAGAATGTATGAGTTTTTCGATAAACTCGTTTCCGTCGCTTTGCCGAGAGTTAGGGACTTCAGGGGCGTTCCCAAAAAGTCTTTTGATGGCAGAGGCAACTATGCGATGGGCGTAAAAGAACAACTTATCTTCCCGGAAATTTCCTATGACCAAGTAGAGAAAATCAGGGGCTTCGATATTTGTTTCACCACCACCGCTAATACCGACGAAGAGGCAAGAGAGCTTTTGGCGTTACTCGGCATGCCCTTCGCTACGAAGTAAGGAGTTACGATATGGCTAAGAAATCTATGATAAACAAGCAGCAAAAACCTGCTAAATTTTCCACCCGTGCCTATACGAGATGCAGCATCTGCGGTCGTCCGCACGCTGTACTCCGCAAATACGGTATTTGTCGTATCTGCTTTAGGAATTTAGCTTACAAAGGCGAAATTCCCGGCGTTAAAAAGGCAAGCTGGTAAAGGAGGATAGAATAATGACAGACGTTATTGCTGATATGCTTACAAGAATAAGGAATGCTCTCGCGGCTAAACACGAAACGGTTGAAATACCCGCTTCCAACACCAAAAAGGCTATTGCGAACATTCTTTTGAACGAAGGTTACGTTTCCGGTGTGGAAATCATCGAAGGCGTACAAGGCACTATAAAAATCACGCTCAAATACGACAAAGACAGCAAGGTTATTACCGGTCTTAAAAGGGTAAGTAAACCCGGTCTTCGCGTATATGTGGGCGCGGACGACGTTCCGGAAGTTCTCGGCGGTTTAGGTATTGCCGTACTTTCTACGTCAAAGGGTATTATGACCGGCAAAGAAGCTAAAAAGCTTCACCAAGGCGGCGAAGTCTTGGCGTACGTATGGTAAGGAGGTAGAAAAATGTCAAGAATTGGTAACGAACATATAGCTATCCCTGCCGGGGTTACGTTTGAAGTGAAAGGCAACGTGTTTACCGTTAAGGGACCGAAAGGTTCTTTATCTCAACAGTTCGATACGATAATCACTCCCGTTGTCGAAAACAACGTGATTATCTTCAAAAGAGCTAACGATTTGGGACCGACCAAGGCGAAACACGGTTTGTACAGAGCGCTTTGCAACAATATGGTTAAAGGCGTGACGGAAGGTTACAAAAAGACCCTTATCGTTAACGGCGTCGGCTGGAAGGTCGCTAAACAAGGTAAGAAAATCGTACTCAACATCGGTTTTTCTCACCCGGTAGAAATCGAAGAAATCGACGGTATTACGCTCGATTGTCCTACCCAGACCGAAATCACGGTTTCCGGTATAGATAAAGACAAGGTCGGTCAGTTCTCCGCAATGGTCAGAGGCCTTAGAGAACCCGAACCTTATCACGGATACGGCATCAGATATTCCGACGAAGTAATCGAAAGGAAGGTCGGTAAAGCCGCAGGCGGTAAAGGTTAAGCATTTAACAGGCTTTTAGTGAACGCGTATATGTTTTTGCGCGTTTGCCGAGTGCGGTTTTCACCGCGAAAAGTTATAAATCAGGAGTAAAACAATGATTAACAAAATCAATAAAAACAAAGACAGATTAAAAAGACATAACAGAGTCAGACTTAAAATCAAAGGTTCTGCAGAAACTCCCAGATTGTCCGTTTATAGAACGTTGAACCACATTTACGTTCAACTTATAGACGACGTAAAGGGCAACACGCTCGTTACGGCTTCGACTCTCGATAAAGAAATCAAAGCTTCTTTAGAGGGCAAGGACAAAAAGGCGCAAGCGTTTGCCGTCGGCGAACTTCTTGCAAAGAAGGCAAAGGCAAAGAAGATAGAAGCCGTTGTGTTTGACAGAGGCGGTTATCTTTATACCGGGCGCGTTGCCGCGCTTGCGGACGGCGCCAGAAAAGGCGGCCTTCAATTCTAATAATCAAGGAGAAATACGAAAATGGCAAGAGATAATAACAGAGCGCCGAGAAAATCGGAAGAAAACGACGGCATAATCAAAAAACTTATTGCTGTAAACCGCGTAACAAAGGTTGTTAAGGGTGGTAGAAACATGAGGTTCGCCGCTCTCGTAGTGGTTGGCGACGGTGCAGGCAAAATAGGCTGTGCTATCGGTAAAGCTGCGGAAGTTCCCGAAGCAATCGATAAGGCTACCGCAAAAGCAAAGAGGGATATGTTCTCGGTATCGTTGCTCGGTACCAGCATTCCTCACCAAACGATAGGTAAATTCGGCAGGGGTTCGGTTCTTATGATGCCTGCTTCCGAAGGTACCGGCGTTATAGCCGGCGGTCCCGTTCGTGCGGTTATGGAAGCTGTCGGAATTAAAGATATCAGAACGAAATCTCACGGGACCAACAATCCTATCAACTGCGTCAAAGCGGCGATAGAGGGTTTGAGGACGTTGAGAACCGCTGAAGAAATAGCGGCGGTCCGCGGTAAAACCGTGGAAGAAATTAACGGTTAAGGAGGTAATCCGTAATGGCAAAGGCAAAGAAAGCGGAAGCAAACAAAATAAAGGTTACGCTTGTTAAAAGCACGATTGCGGTTATCCCGCAACATAAAAAAATCGTAGAAGCGTTAGGGCTTAAAAAAATTCGTTCGTATAAAATACACGATGCGTCCGACAGCATTCTCGGCATGATCGACAAGGTAAACTACCTCGTTAAAGTGGAAAACGTTTAATTTCGCTTTAACACACTAAATTAAGGAGTATATTGTTATGAGAATAGATGAATTAAGACCTGCGGAAGGCTCTCACGTTAGCGGTAAAAGACTCGGTCGCGGTATAGGCTCCGGGCTTGGCAAAACCAGCGGTAAGGGTCATAAAGGTCAATGGGCAAGAAGCGGCGGCGGTGTTCGTCCCGGCTTCGAAGGCGGTCAGATGCCTTTAATCAGACGTATCCCCAAACGCGGTTTCAATAACCATTTCAGAAAAGAATACAGTGTTGTTAACCTTTCTATATTGGAAGGTTTCGAGAACGGCGCGACCGTAGATATGGAAGCGCTTCTCGAAAAGGGACTTATTAAATTCGTTAAAGGCAGCGTAGGACTGAAAGTCCTCGGCAACGGAACGCTTACCAAGTCGCTCACCGTTAAAGCTGCGGCTTTCTCGGCTTCCGCTAAAGAAGCGATAGAAAAAGCCGGCGGCAGAGCGGAATTGGCGGAATAATCCGCTTAAAGGGAGGCGAAAATGTGGCAGACGATAGTAAATGCTTTTAAGATTAAAGAAGTAAGAAGAAAAATTCTTATTACCATCGCGTTGTTGTTTATATACAGGCTCGGTTGTTATATTCCGGTTCCCGGAATTGCGGCCTTCGACGGTTTAAGCAATTATCCTTACTTCGAGATAATGAGTGCCGTATCGGGCGGTGCGTTGCAATACGGTACGTTTTTTGCAATGGGTATCGGACCGTACATCAACGCTTCGATTATCATTCAGCTTTTGACCGTCGGTATTCCCGCACTCGAAAGGCTCTCTAAAGAAGGCGAAGAGGGAAGGAAAAAGATCAATACTTATACCAGAATTTTGACTTTGATACTTTCCATCGTCCAGGCAATCGGTATCTTATCCTTGTTCGGCAGCAGCGAAGCGATTAAGTTCGACGAAGTGTTGTTCGGCAGCGAAGGCTTCGGTAAATTTTTAAGCTATGCTTTCCTCGTTATAGTTTATACCGCCGGTGCGGCAATGACTATGTGGATAGGCGAAAGAATAACCGATTACGGCGTATCCAACGGTATATCGTTGTTGATTTTTGCAGGTATACTCGCAACGGCAGGCACTTCCATTTTGGGACTTATAAAAGATTTATTCGTTCCGGAAGCAGCGGTGGCAGCCGCTTGGAAGCTTGTTATCTTCGCAGTGACCGCGCTTATTATTTTCGGCGCAATCGTTGCGGTTAACGAGGGCGAAAGAAAGATACCCGTTCAGTATGCTAAACAAGTTAAGGGTAGGAAGATGTATGGCGGACAATCGACGCATATTCCGATAAAGATAAATGCGTCCGGTGTTATGCCTTTAATCTTCGCTTTCTCCATTTTAAGTTTCCCCGATATGATAATGAGCCTTTTCCACGTTGAAACGGCAAACACATGGTGGGGACAACATATGGGAACCGGTACTTGGTTGTATATGGTCGTCTTGTGCGTATTGATACTGTTCTTCTCTTATTTTTATAATCAGATACAGTTCAATCCGGACGATATAAGCAAGAGCATTCAGGGCAACGGCGGATTTATCCCCGGTTATCGCCCGGGCAAACCTACTGCGGATTATCTCAAAAAGATTTCCAATCGTATAACTTTGTTCGGTGCAATATTCCTCGCGCTCGTCGCGCTTATACCGTCGATTATGTTCAAAGCGATAGATAACAACTTATCCAGCGTATTTACTGCGACAGGGTTACTTATTATCGTGTCGGTCGCGTTAGAATTCGATCAAGCGTTACAGTCGCAGATTATGATGAAGAACTATAAAGGTTTCTTGAAATAAGGCGGACAGTATGAAAGTAGTTTTATTAGGTGCTCCCGGTAGCGGTAAAGGCACTCAGGCGGCTAAAATAACCGAGGCGTATAAAATACCCCATATATCGACGGGCGATATTTTTAGAGAAAACATCAAAAACGGTACGCCGCTCGGACTTAAAGTAAAAGCAATCATCGATAAAGGCGGTCTTTGTCCCGACGAACTTACGATAGAGTTGGTTCGCGACAGACTGGCGAAAGACGATTGCAGCGTAGGTTATCTTTTGGACGGTTTCCCGAGAAATCTTGTCCAAGCCGAAGCATTGGATACTTTTGCGGCACCCGACGTCGTAGTCAATATCGACGTTGACTTGGGCAAATTGGAAGCGCGTATTACCGGCAGAAGAAGTTGTCCCAAATGCGGCGGTTCTTATCACGTCAGCGTTATCGGCGATACCAAAACCTGTCCCGCTTGCGGCGGAGAGTTGATTATAAGGAAAGACGACAATCCGGAAACGGTTAAAGAAAGGCTTTCCGTGTATAAATCTCAGACCGAACCTTTGACGGGATATTACGGAAATCAAAACAAAGTCGTTACCGTTGACGGTAATCTCACGGTCGACGGCGTGTTCGAAGAAATCAAGAAGGTTTTAGATGATTTCGATTAAGACCGACGAACAAATCGCTTTAATGAGGGAGAGCGGCAAACTTACCGGAGACGTCTTGAAGTTTTTAGGCGGAGAGATAAAACCCGGTATGACGACGAAGGACCTCGATAAACTTGCTTACGATTATATAACGTCGTTCGGGGCTATGCCGTCGTTCTTAGGATACGGCGGTTATCCCGCAAGTATATGCGCGTCGATAGACGATACCGTGGTTCACGGTATACCCAGCGACACCGAGTATATTAAAGAAGGGCAAATCGTCAGCATAGACGTTGGCGTCGTACTGAACGGTTGGCAGGGCGACGCGGCAAGAACTTTCAAAATCGGAGAGGTTTCCGCCGAAAAAGAAAAACTCGTAAAGGTTACCGAGGAATGCTTCTTTAAGGCGATTGAAAATCTTCGCGACGGTACGCCGCTCGGCAATATAGGTTACAGCGTCCAGCAACACGCGGAGGCAAACGGGTTTTCCGTTGTCAGGGCTTTGGTCGGGCACGGTATCGGAAGAGAAATGCACGAACCGCCTAACGTTCCCAACTTCGGGGCTATGGGTACGGGCATCAGATTGAAATCCGGTATGACGATAGCAATCGAGCCTATGATTAACGCCGGTACGTATCAGGTGGAGTTCGCTCGCGACGGTTGGCGAGTGAGGACTAAGGACAGACGTCCTTCCTCTCATTACGAAAACACGGTTGCGATTACTTCCGACGGCGTTGAAATATTGACTCTGTGATTATGACGGAACGTAATATAGAGGTCGGCGACGTGGTGATATGTCTTGCCGGCAAAGGTAAAGGTAGACGGTTTATTGCGGTCGACGTATCCGGCGACAGAGTCGGTATATGCGACGGCAAAACGAGAAAGACTACCAATCTCAAAACAAAAAACGTAAAGCATCTTAAACTTGCGGCGAAAAACGTTGCGGTCGGAATTGCTTGCGATATAGACGGAGGGGTTCCCGTCGGCAACGAGAAAGTGCGGAAGTTGCTAAAAGATACGGAAGCGCTTAAAATCAAGGAGGATTAGTTTGTGTCCAAAGACGACGTAATAGAAACGGAAGGCGTGGTGGTTGAAACTTTACCGAACGCAATGTTCAAGGTGAAGTTGTCCAACGGTCACGTGATTACGGCGCACATATCGGGTAAACTTCGCCAACATTATATAAAAATTATAATCGGCGACAGCGTGAAACTCGAGATGAGTCCGTACGACTTGACCAAGGGCAGAATAACCTGGCGCAGCAAATCTTAAAACGTAAACAAACCTAAAGGAGAAATAAAAATGAAAGTTAGACCTTCAGTTAAACCTATGTGCGACAAGTGCAAAGTTATCAAAAGAAACGGTAAAGTAATGGTAATTTGTTCCAAAAACAAGAGCCATAAACAAAGACAGGGTTAATCCCCAAGTTTTGCCCTTTTTCGGGGCGAAAGCAGGTAATAATCGCAAGCAACGCGTTTACACAACATTCCAAACGTGCAAACGGTGCTGGCGTTGATATATCATAATAACATTTTTTAAGAAATTCGGAGGTATTAAATCAGAATGGCACGTATAGCCGGCGTTGATTTGCCGAACAACAAAAGAGTGGAAATCGGTTTGACCTATATCTATGGCATCGGTCTCCCCACGGCAAAGAAAATCATCGAAAAGACGGGCGTTAATCCCGACACCAGAGTTAAAGATTTGAGTGAAAGCGACGTAGCTAAACTCAGAGAGTATATCGAACACAACCTTCACGTAGAGGGCGATTTGAGAAGCGAGGTAAGTCTTTCCATAAAAAGACTTATAGAAATCGGTTGCTATCGCGGTGTTCGTCACAGAAAAAATCTTCCCGTACGCGGACAGAGTTCTAAGAGAAACGCGAGGACGAGAAAGGGTCCGCGCCGTACAGTTGCGAAGAAAAAGACTGCAACTAAATAAGGGAGGTAACTGATAATGGCAGCAACGAAAAAAGTAGTTAAAAAACGTAAAGAAGTCAGAAAGGTTGACAAAGGACAGGTTCATATCCAAGCGTCCTTCAACAATACTTTAGTTACCATAACCGATATGCAAGGCAACGCGATATCTTGGTCTTCGGCAGGTTCTTTGGGCTTTAAGGGTTCCAGGAAGAGCACACCGTTCGCAGCGCAGATGGCTGCGGAAACGGCAGGTAAAGCGGCAAGAGAACAAGGTATGCGTTCGGTTGAGGTTTACGTAAAGGGCCCCGGCGCAGGCAGAGAGTCGGCTATTCGTGCGCTTGTGAATTGCGATATGGAAGTAACGCTTATCCAAGACGTTTCTCCCATTCCTCACAACGGATGCAGACCGCCCAAAAAACGTAGAGTATAAGGAGATTGAAAAATGGCTAAATATACAGAATCTAAATGTCGTTTATGCAGACGCGAAGGCGCTAAACTTTTCTTAAAAGGCGAGAGATGCTTCAAAGGCGTTTGCGCTTTTGAAAAAAGGCCTGTCGCTCCCGGTCAGCACGGTATGAGCAGAAAGAAGGTTTCCGAATACGGCTTACAGCTTCGTGAAAAACAGAAATGTAAGAGGATTTACGGCGTTCTCGAAGGTCAGTTCAGAAAGTATTACGAAAAGGCCGACAGAATGAAGGGCATCACCGGTGACAACATGTTGTCGCTTCTTGAAAGAAGGCTCGATAACGTTATCTTCAGAATGGGCATCGGTTCTTCGAGGAGCCAGGCTCGTCAGCTCGTGACGCACGCGCACTTCACCGTTAACGGTAAGAACGTAAACATCGCTTCTTACTGCGTTAACGTCGGCGACGTAATCGCCGTTAAAGAAAACAAAAAAGACAATAAGTATTTCAGCGAAATCAAGCAGATGAAGGTCGGCGCTATGCCGAAATGGTTGGAATTCAACCCCGAAACTCTCGAGGGTAAAATTCTCGCCCTTCCGACAAGGGAAGACATCGACATCAACATCGCCGAACACATGATTGTCGAGTTGTATTCGAAGTAATAATTATAAAATTATATATCCGTTTGGGCTTTTCGGGGGGAAAGCAAGGGTATTCCACGCCTTTGCAAGAATTCCCGAAAAAGCCTGTGTACGGAACTATTTTTTAAGGAGGTTGATTTCTTATGATGGAAATTGAAATGCCAAAAATAGCAGTGGAAGAAAACGAAGAAAAAAGTTACGCTAAAGTAGTGGTCGAACCTTTGGAAAAGGGCTTCGGTCTTACGATAGGCAACGCTTTAAGACGTATTTTGTTGTCGTCTTTGCCGGGGGTGGCTATCGAAAACATCAAGTTTTCGGAAGACCTTGCAATTAAGCACGAGTTCTCGGCAGTACCCAAGGTGAAAGAAGACGTTACCGAAATAATCCTTAACTTAAAGTGCGTGGCTATCAAAACCACCAGCGTAGACAAAGATTATAAAAAGACGGTGAAGTTGTATAAAGAAGGTCCCGCGGTAGTTAAAGCCGGCGACATTTCTTGCGACTCCGAGTTGGAAATTCTTAACCCCGACCAGTACATTTGTACCGTTGACGAGGGCGGCAAAATCGATTTGGAACTCATCGTCGGCAGGGGACGCGGTTATCAAGGCGCGCACGACCACAAGACCGGGATTATCGACATGATAGCCATCGACAGTATTTATACGCCCGTTAAAAAGGTTAGTTATAACGTTACTGCCACCAGGGTCGGTCAAAGCGTTGACTTCGATAAACTTACGTTGGAAGTATGGACGAACGGTGCTTTTTCCGGTCGTGACATCGTAAGCCTTGCGGCAAAAATTATGGAAGAACATATCAGAATGTTCGTTTCCTTGTCGGAAATCGGCAACATCGGTATTTTGGTACCGCCGGAAGAAGATAAGAAGACGAAGATTTTAGAGATGACCATCGAAGAGATGGATTTATCCGTTCGTTCGTATAATTGCTTGAAACGTGCAAACATACACACTGTTGAAGATTTAACCAATAAAACCGAAGACGATATGCTTAAAGTCCGTAATTTGGGCAAGAAATCTCTCGATGAAGTCGTTTTGAAGTTAGAGAGCTACGGTCTCAAATTTAAGGACAAGGAGGACTAAAACACATGGAAAGAAAGTTAGGCGTAAACGCAACGCAAAGGAATGCGCTTATTAAAAATCAGGCGTCCGCGCTTTTATGGCACGGCAAAATAGAAACCACGGAAGCACGCGCGAAGGAAGTTGCGTCGTACGTTTCCAAAATCATCACTCTTGCGGTTAATACTTACACCGATACCGTTCAAAGCGAAGTTACGGTAGTCGACGCAAAGGGTAAAGAAACCAAAAAGACGTTGATTAAAGACGGCGTTAAAAAACTTAACGCAAGAAGAAAGATTATGTCTATGGTTAACGACCTTCAAGAGGTGAAAGGTTTCAAAGAAAGCAAACCCGACTTCAAGAAACGTACCAAGGCTATCAAATATCCGCTTATCGAAAAGATATTCGACGAATATGCGCCCAAATACGCTTCCAGAAAGGAAGAAAAGGGTCAAGGCGGCGGCTATACGAGGATTTATAAACTCGGACCGCGCAAAGGCGACGCTGCAGAAGTTGCTATAATAGAACTTGTAGACTAATAATTGCAGATAATAAAAAAGAGGTTTTTGTTTTCACAAAAACCTCTTTTTCGTCGTTTAATTTACTTTTTCATCGCGTCGCGCGCTTTGATAAAGCAATCGACGACGTATTTTAAATCTTCTTTGGAATGCGCTGCGGAAACTTGCGTGCGTATCCTTGCTTT
>CAZARP010000016.1:1674-4056 GCA_964487575.1 uncultured Christensenella sp. | reverse complement strand
ATTTTAAATCTTCTTTGGAATGCGCTGCGGAAACTTGCGTGCGTATCCTTGCTTTACCTTTGGGAACGACCGGGTAAGAGAACGCGACGACGTATACGCCCATATCCATCATTTTCTTTGCCATCTCCGCGGCGGTTCTTTCGTCGTAGAGCATTATCGGAACGATGGGGTGAACGCTGTCTATAATATCGAAATCGGCTTTTTTAAGAAGTTCTCTATAATATGCGGTGTTCTCTTCGAGTTTATCGCGTAGTTCGGTAGTTTGCGACAACATATCGATTAGTTTCGACGTCGTCGCGGTAATCGCAGGAGCGAGCGAGTTGGAAAAAAGGTAGGGGCGGCTTCTTTGTCTTAAAAGAGAAATTATTTCTTTTCTGCCCGACGTAAATCCGCCCGAAGCGCCTCCGAGCGCCTTGCCGAAGGTAGACGTTATTATATCGACTCTGCCCGTAACGCCGCAGTACTCCGCCGTGCCTTTGCCGTGCGCGCCCACAAAACCCGACGCGTGGCTGTCGTCGACCATAACCATCGCGCCGTACTTGTCGGCAAGGTCGCAAATACCTTTAAGGTCGGCGATTATGCCGTCCATAGAGAATACGCCGTCGGTAGCTATAAGTTTAATTCTCGCGCCGTTTTTATCGGCTTCTATAAGTTTTGCCTCCAAATCGGACATATCGTTGTTTTTATAACGATACCTTTGCGCTTTGCACAACCTTACGCCGTCTATTATGCTGGCGTGGTTAAGTTCGTCGGAAATAACCGCGTCTTCTGCGGAAAGAATTGTTTCGAAAAGTCCGCCGTTCGCGTCGAAGCAAGACGAATACAAAATAGTGTCCTCGGTACCGAGAAAGTCGGAAATCTTCTTTTCCAGCGTTTTATGTACGTCCATCGTACCGCATATAAATCTGACCGAAGCGCAACCGTAGCCTCTTTCGTCGTAAGAATTTTTTGCGGCTGCAATAAGTTCTTTGTTGTCTGCCAAACCCAAATAGTTGTTGGCGCACATATTTATCATCTTTTCGCCGTCGGCGGCGGTTATCGACGCGCTTTGCGGAGAAGCGATGACGCGTTCGTCCTTAAAAAGTCCGTCGGCTTTAATTTGTTCTACCTGCTCGTCGTAAAATTTAAGCGCTTGTAATTTATTCATAATATCCTCCCTATATTGCCTTATTTATGAAGTTTTGTCCAATCCAAAACGACTTTGCCGGACATACCGCTGTTCATTACTTCGAACCCGTTTTGATAATCTTTTACGTCGAAGCGATGCGTGATAATGGGGTCGAGGTTAAATCCGCCGTGAAGCATTGCCGCCATTTTATACCAAGTTTCGCCCATTTCTCTGCCGTAAATTCCCTTAAATTTAAGCCCGTTCCAAATAACGCTGTTAATCGGCAAGTTGAAAGAATTTTTGTTGTGCAGTCCCAAAAGCGCCACGCTGCCGCCGTTTATCATAGAGTCGATAAGTTGTTTCAGCGCGCGCCCGTTGCCGGACATTTCCATACCGACGTCGAAACCTTCTTTAATGTTAAGCTCGTGCATAACGTCGTTTAAGTCTTCTTTAGCGGTGTTTACGGCACGCGTAACGCCGAATTTTTTCGCAAGATCGAGCCTGTAATCGTTAACGTCGGTTATAACGACGTTTTTCGCACCGCAGTATTTGGCTATGCCCGCAGCCATAATCCCGATAGGTCCGGCGCCGGTCACCAAAACGTCCTCGCCGACGACGTTAAAAGACAAAGCCGTGTGCGTGGCGTTGCCGAACGGGTCGAATACCGAATACAAATCGTCGGTAATACCCTCTTCGCAAGGGAATACGTTGGAAGCGGGGATTACAAGATATTCGGCAAAAGCGCCGTCTCTGTTGACGCCGACGCCCTGGGTGTTTTTGCAAAGATGCCCTTTGCCGGCGCGGCAGTTGCGGCAATGTCCGCAAACGATGTGCCCCTCGCCGGTAACGCGTTCGCCGATAGTTAACCCTTTAACGTTGGAGCCTATCTCGACTATTTCGCCGACGTATTCGTGACCGATTGTCATAGGCGTTTTTATCGTTTGTTGCGCCCATTCGTTCCAGTTGTAAATGTGTAAATCCGTGCCGCAGATAGCGGTCTTTTTGATTTTGATTTTAACGTCGTTTATGCCGATTTCGGGTATAGGGACTTCTTTCATCCACAACCCGACTTCGGGCTTTTCTTTAACGAGCGCAATCATTTTCTCCATATAAATCGTCTCCTCCTTTGTGGAAAAACCACTATATTAAATTATAACATCGTTTTTGATAAAATACAAGGGTTTTCGGAATTTTCTCGTATATAAGGTGAGTGCGCCGAAAAACGCTTGACAAAATTTGCAGGGGGGGGGGTACAATAATATCAGAAAACCTAA
>CAZARP010000016.1:0-1574 GCA_964487575.1 uncultured Christensenella sp. | reverse complement strand
AAAACGCTTGACAAAATTTGCAGGGGGGGGGGTACAATAATATCAGAAAACCTAATAAGGAGAAAAGATATGAAAAAACTTTTAATCGCAGTGTTGACGGTGTTAACGGCTTTGTCTTGCGGCGCGTTGTTCGTCGCGTGCGAAGACGTAGTACATACGCACGAATATTCTGCCGAATGGAGCAGTAACGCCGAGTACCATTGGCATAACTGTGAAGGCAACGGTTGTTTAGAGGTGTCGGATAAAGCCGCTCACTCTTGGTCGGAAGGGGAAGATCCCGTTTGTACCGTTTGCGGCAAGGCAAAACCTGCCGATACCGACGTCGACGAACCTACCGAACCTACGGAACCCAATAATCCGATAGACCCTACCGAACCTACCGAACCGGAAATCGGCGAAGTAACCTCCGACGAATGGACTGCCGCTGTTGCCTTGTCGAAGTTCGGCAACGTAACTATAGAATACGTTTTACATGCCGAGGAAGCTACGCAAAAAAGCAGCGTTCTTATCACATCGGACGGAGTGTTTAGGGATACCACGTTTATCGGTGCAGACGAAGAGGATGATTATTATCATTACGCTTACTTCTACGGCGACGATGCTGCAGAACAAGCAAATTTGTTTTTCAGCTGTTTTATAGCCGTTTTGCAAAATAAGGAAAATTTCACCTACGACGAAACGGATAAAACGTATAAAGCAACGAC
Source organism: uncultured Christensenella sp. (assembly GCA_964487575.1). Lineage (GTDB taxonomy): Bacteria > Bacillota > Clostridia > Christensenellales > Borkfalkiaceae > UBA1259. Next base: position 870 of record CAZARP010000016.1, on the reverse strand, counting down.
GACTATATCGACGGAAATAACGATGGGTAACAGTACGGGGACGGAAGAGTTCGAAAACGCGAAAGTACGTTTTAACACCGACGGAACGCTTAATTCGTTTACCGCTATATTAACCGAAACGGTTAACGGACATTCGGCGCAGTATACAATGGAATTAACGTGTAAAGATTACGGTACGACGGTTCTTCCGGAAAACTCCGAGGAACCCGAAGAACCCGTTAGCCCCGAAGAACCTACCGACCCCGTTGAGCCTACCGACGTAGTCGGGGAGTATAAACTTTCTACCGTTGTTATCGAGGGAATTTCCGTCGATGCGGAAACAGCCGGAATAAGTATGTCTTTAACTATCAAGGCAGACGGGACGTTTATTCTCGACAACGGCTCCGAAGAACCTTATTCGGGTGATTACGCCGTAAGCGGCAGTATGATAAATTTGACTATTGACGGCGAACCGGAAACGGGGATTGTTAAGGGCGATACGATTACGCTTTCCCACGTTTTCGAAGAAGGTTCGGAAATAACACTAACGCTCGTGTTTAAAAAACAATAACGCGTAAACGCAAAAGCGCTGCGGCAAAAGCCGCAGCGCTTTATTTTGCAAAAAAACCGTGCAACCGACCTCGATCGGCGTCGCCGAAGCGGTGGCGTTACAGGTAACTCCGCCGAAGCTACCTTATGGCACACGCATTTGACCGCTTAGTGCTGCTGCATCCCTGCTCTGACACGGTTCACGGGAACGCGTTGCATAAGACCCCGGTATCAACGCCCCTTATAACGTTCTGCCTTCCACGACGAAAACCTACGTCGGTATTCTGCTCCGCTAAGCGAATTGCGGACGACAGGGCATCGCTAACTCCCCGCATAGCACGG
>CAZARP010000015.1:23670-25053 GCA_964487575.1 uncultured Christensenella sp. | reverse complement strand
AGTTTAAAGAAACAAGCAATATATTAGACGGTATAGGCTCGCCCTTAATTCTCATAGCGGATAGATATTTTATCGTTTGAAACAAACACGCGTTTAAGTCGGTTATATTTAACTTAAATTCTAACAAGTTTCCGTTTAAGATACCGTCTGTATTATTACGGAATATATCTTCATAAGTCAAATCAGGATTGATAACTTTTAAGTATTGTTCGTAAAAATCTTTTTGTCCTTCAAGCTCGACAGTATACTTTTTAATCATTTTGTCTTATACCTCCAATATTATTGCACCTTTATAAGACAAAACAATGTTTTCCGTATAAAAAAGTGCGCAACCGGAGTTGCGCACGTAAAACGCAAACTCCTTGTCGCTACACAAATAAATAGAAATGAACAAGCACTCCCATTCGGAATTTGCATTTTTACAAATTACTATGATGGGAGTATGACAATAAAAAGGATATAATATTCCCCTTTGCTTGTCCGTCTCAAAAACTATTTATTTGTGTAGCATAATCAGTATAACACAATTCTATATTTTTATCAATCACTTTTTTGCGGCTAAAACAAAACTCGACTTGTAAAAAGTCGAGTTTTATAAATTGTTCAATTTAAATCCCTATACGCTATTTCAAATCCTCCGGGGCCGGAGCGCTTGCCGCAAATCTTCTGACCGACTCCAGCGCGCTGATACAGTTATCGAGCGTATCGTAAGCCTCCCCGATACAGATAACCGAATTTTGAGAATTGCGAAGTTTATAGTAAAACCTCCCGAATTTATCTTTGTCTATAACGAAGTTGCCGCTTGCCGCGCTCTTCGTAACCGTATCTATCGCCCTGACGGCGTTCTTTCTAACGGCGACTTCTTCGGTAGCCAACATCAACTGCCCGTTGTTGGCGTACAATCGCGCCGAAAATCCGTTTTCGCCGTTTTCTATCGTCCACTTACCGCGAACGCCTTTCTTGGCTTCGTAATCAACGTCGGCTACGGGAACGTAGTCGACGTATTCTTTCCCCTCGACCACCCCGGAAACGGATACCGCGTCGCGCGCAAGACGTTTAACCGACTCGGCGGCACTGACGCACCTCTCCCTCGTCTTATATATCTCGCCGGCGCAAAGCAATCTGTTTGAAGCGCTTTTCAATTTGAAATAATATTCGCCGCTTTTATCGCGGTATATCACGAAGTTACCCGTTTCGACGCCTTTTTTAATCGTTTCGATACCGCCGCGCGCGCCTTGTTCGGTCGAATACGGTTCGCTTGTAAGCATAACTTCTCCGTTAGAAGCGAGCAACACGGCGATGTATTCCTTTTTACTCTTCTTTTCGACAACCCATTTGCCCAAAAGTTTTTTAGGCGACTTTTTGTCCGACGATTTAGAAGTT
>CAZARP010000015.1:17283-23570 GCA_964487575.1 uncultured Christensenella sp. | reverse complement strand
ATGTTTTCCATTATAGTCCTCTCGACTTTTATTCGCCGTCGTTAAAATATAAAATACCCAATGTATGCGCGCCGCAATGGCTTGCAATCGTTCCGCCGGCTTTGGTTTCGTAAATTTCTTTAAACCCGGCGTTGGAAACAGCCGTACGAGCCTTATCCAACATCTCGGGCGTAGCCGTCGTATAAGTAATGAACACTCTCGTTAAATCCGGAGTATTGCATTCCGCCAAAATATCGGCGCAGTATTTTTCCACGACCGCGTCCATCTTGCCTTTGTATTTCCTACCCTGAACCATAGCGCCGTCTTTAAGTACGATACTCGGTCTGATTTTGAAAACGTTCGCGCCCAGCAGTTGCAAACTGGAACATCTGCCGCCCTTATATAAATAATCCAGTCTTTCTATAACGAAGCTGACTTGTAATTTTTCGACGCGCTTGCAAACTTTTTCGTAAACCGACCGAGCGGTTTCACCGCTATCCGCAAGTTCGCGCGCGTAAATAGCGAGCAAACCTATCCCCGTCGACAAACTTTGGCTGTCGACGACGAAAACGTTTTCCACGTTTTTGCCGGCACGCATCGCGTGGTCGCAAGAAGACGTTATTCCGCTCGATAAACAAATATGTATAACCGCGTCGTAATCTTTTTTCAACTCTTCGAAAAATTCCGTATATTCGAACTCGTTGATTGCCGTCGTTTTGGGCAACGTGTCGTACTTGTCGACGTACTCAAACATTTCTTCCGTCCCGTGCTCGCCGTCTTTAAAAACCATATCGCCGAGCGTAATGGTATACGGTATAACGTGAATATCGTATTTATTGAGTAATTCCCGAGACAAGTCGTTGGTGCTTTCGACAGATACTGCTATTTTCATCGTAACTTCTCCGATTTATATTGATAAACAAAATATGTTTGCTAAAATATATTATCATATTTTAAGCGACTTGACAATCGTTTTGTTAAATTATTAAACGGTTTTCGATAAGGATATTTTTCTTTTTTTAGGCAAATCGCTTGATTTACCGCGCAAGACAGTGATATTATATTAAATAATCAATATCGAACGGAGATTTTAAATGGACAGCTTAAACGGAATTATTACGGAAAAAGATTTATCCGCAACTCAACTTAAAAGTCACGACGGCGAAGTCGTTTCTATAGTCGGCTACATTCACAGAATACGTGAAATGACCGGTTTTTCTTTCGTGATCGTCAGGACCGAACGCGACACCGTACAATGCGTCTACGCGCCGGAATTTTCCGACTACCGCTGGGACGAAAAACTTTGCGAAGAAGCTTGCGTAAGGGTATACGGCAAAGTCGTCGGCAGTAAGGACGCAAAGGGCAACGACAGAGTGGAATTGCAAATTCATAATATTGAAATTTTATCTTTGCCGGCGGAAAATCTGCCCATCGTCATCAACAAAAAACAATTAGACAACATTCAATTAAACACCGTGCTCGACCTTCGCCCGATTTCCATGCGTAATCCGAAGGAACGCGCTATCTTTAAGATACAAGAAGGTATAGCGAGAGGGTTCAGAGAATACCTTATGTCTCAGCGCTTTACCGAAATTCGTTCGCCGAAGATAAACTTCGCGGGTGCAGAGGGCGGAACCAACGTGTTTAAGTTAGACTATTTCGGGAAACAGGTTTATCTCGCGCAGTCTCCGCAGTTATACAAACAAGCGCTCGTAGGCGTTTTCCATCGCGTATTCGAAATAGCGCCGGTATTCCGCGCAGAACACCACGACACGTCGCGCCACTTAAACGAGTACACGTCTATGGACTTCGAAATGGGTTTCATTAACGACTTTACCGATATAATGAACATGGAAACCGGTATGCTTAAGTACGTTATGGAACTTCTCAAAAAAGACTATGCGGAAGAAATCGAACTTCTCCGCGCCGACGTGCCGGAGATTACCGAAATCCCCTGCATCAAATTTATGGACGCAAAGGAATTGATTATCAAAAAATTCAAATATACCCCTTCGGACATGAAGGACTTCGACCCGCAAGAAGAAGAAATGCTCGGCAAGTACGCTAAAAAAGAACTCAACAGCGATTTCTTGTTCGTCACGCACTACCCCTCCAAAAAGCGTCCTTTCTACACGATGGACGACCCGAACGACCCCGAATACACGCTGTCGTTCGACCTTTTGTTCAGAGGTTTGGAAATCACTTCCGGCGGACAAAGGATACACGACTATAAGCAGCAAGTCGCAAAAATGGAAAAATGCGGAATGAACCCCGAAGAATTCGAAACGTACTTGTTGTTGCATAAATACGGCGCTCCCCCTCACGGCGGTTTGGGCATCGGGTTGGAAAGACTGACCATGCACTTACTCGGATTTAAAAACGTGAGAGAAGCCACCATGTTCCCGAGAGACATAAACAGAGTTACCCCGTAAAATCGGATAAAACGTACGCCCTCGACAAGGTAAACCTTGTCGAGGGCGTTTTTCGTTATGCTTTTTTTATAACAAGTCGTAAAAATTTATCGGGAACGTGAAAGTCTATCTTTCCGACGGGAGAAACGGCTTGAATTTCTTTTTCGCCGTTTTCCGAGGAAATCCTGTATCCGTTGAAAACGAATTCGCCGTCGTCCGCGCCCAACATAAAGAAAGGAACCGTCAAAGTGGCGGAATATCCGCCGTCGAACCTCTCCACGGAATGCGTTACGTATCTTTCGTCGATAACCTTGGTAAACGCGCCGTATTTTTCGGTGTACAGAATTTTAGCGTTAAACAGCGTATCGTTCGGCGCCAAATCGAATTCGTAATAAAGGTCGTCGCCGCGAACGCCTATGAAAAATTCCACTACCTCTCCCCTGTATATCGGGTCGTTATACCGCGAATAAGGCGTTTCGATTTCTTCGCCGCACGTACAAGTGAAAACGGCGATTACGTTATTTTCGTCTCGAGACAACTTCAACGTCGTTTTTTTTGCGCACGGCTCCCCGGTCATAATATCTCCGAGTGCAAACGACAGCCCGTCTTTTTTTGTAAGTATCATTCGGATATAACGAAGTCGTATTCGTCTATGCTTATTTTTACGGGGAGGCCCAATCTTGCCGACTCTCTCGCTTTTAAGCACATAAGCGTTGCTCTGGAGCCTGCAAGTTCGTCGCAAGGAGAGGGCGCGTCGTGAAGTATGCAATCGACGAATTCGTCGAGCATATTGTAATGCCCCTTATCTACTTCCGACCTTGCGAGTTCGGTAGAGTCGGTGCATTTTTCGTTTCTCGCGGTCATTTTGTTTATGTATAAGTTGGTGCCCTCGCCCTCGGTTACTTCGGGATACGGGTCGCTCATAAACGGATAGTCTATCTTTTTAACGTCCACTCTGCCGCCGACCCTCAACTGTAAATAGTGGTCGAGTTGCATACTCATACCGCCCTTGTAAACTTCTATGAGCTCTTTGGGGTGATCGAAGCTGCCGCACGACGCGTCGAAAATCGTACAAATAGACTGGTCTTCGAATGTAACGGTTACGGACGCGTTGCACCTTGCCCAACCCTCGGCGTATATCTTAATCGGTTCCTTGCCCATAAGATAGCAAGCCAAATCGAAGAAGTGACAAAACTCGCCTATAATCGTGCCCTGCCCCGCGAACTCGTCAAACGCGTATTTTTTGAAAGAGGCGCTGTCGTCGTTGATACGCATCAGCATCATAGTCACCTCTTCTTCTTTCAACTTGGTGACGTCGCCGTAGCGCTTAAATCTCCACGGCGCTTCGACCGCGGAAGACTGCGTGTCGAGAATTCTTTTCGCGTCTTTTACTATGGGTGCGCAACGTCTGTTGAACCCGACGACCAACTTCACGCCGTTTTGCTTAATTATCTTCATAATGTCGTACGACTCTTTTATCGTGGTAGACATAGGTTTTTCGACGTAAATATGCTTACCGCGTTCGGCGGCTTCTCTTATTATCTTTTCCCTGACGTTGTGAACGGTCAATATAAGTACGCCCTGAACTTCCGGGTCGTCTAAGACCTCCATATAATTTTTGGTAAGATTTTCGTACTTATAATTCTTTTTGACGTACTCTAAATTTTCGTCCAAAAGGTCCGAACACCACTTTACCCTTATTCTCGGATTAGAAAACGCATTTTTCAAATGCACGTCCTTTGCGATATGTCCGCATCCGATAATGCCTATTACAGCCTTCTCCATTTTTGAAACCTCCCTTCGACGTATCGTCTTTTACGACAACATTGTAACATCTCTTTAATAAAAGATAATACCTATTTTTTACACAAAATCTTTATATTTTTACACAACGAAGCACCTTTTAACGTTGACATCTTAAGTTTTTTGTATTATCATTAAACAAAAGGGAGACAAAATGGACGATATAACTGCGATAAAAGACATAGAACGTTGGTTTGAAACCGTGCGCGCGTTGGGTTACGGTGCGTCGCTAACTTGCGTGGAGCCGAAAGTGCGCGACCTGTATCCGGTGTTTTCTTCTTTCGAAACGCACCAATGCAAACTGTGCGATTTGCTTAAAATGCACGCGCCGTCTAAAAAACTGTGCAGCATCAACAAAAAAATATTCACCAAAAGCGGACTTGTTAGTTCATCGTACAACTGTTGCTACTTCGGCATAGAAGAATATATTTACCCGATAACATACGACAACCGCCCCGTTTTTTACGTTCACGTTTCCAATTATAGGGGCAAACTCGACAAATCGCTATGCCGCTTTAACTTTTATAAAGATAAGTTGGGTCTGCCGTTCGACGCGAATTCGGAATACTCCAAACTATCGACGAAAGTCCCGTCTAAAGACCAGTTCGACCGCATTTTAACGCCGTTTAAATATATGCTGACCGATTTTTATCGACAATTTATCGCCACCGAACCCACACCCGACGACGAGCCGTCGCTTCCGTACAAAATATCCCAATACGTCACCGATAATTATTATACCGCTTTTTCGATTGACGATATGGTAAAAACCTTCAATTATTCCGCGTCGTACATTCGCAGAGTATTCAAAAACCAATACGGAATAACGCTGGCTAAATATATAAAAGAATACCGTTTGGAACAAGCGCGTACGAGGCTCTTTTCCAAACGTTTCTCCATTTCCGAAATAGCCGCCTTTTGCGGTTTTACCGACCCCAACCACTTTGCGGTTTTATTTAAGGAACGTTACGGACTTTCGCCGACGGAATATCGCAAAACCCTATCGCGTTGAAGCAACAAAAAAACGGCGCCTCGTTTGCACCGTTTTTTTACTATATTTTTTGCCAAACTTCCGACAACTCCTTATTATACCCGAAGCCTTTTTTAGTCGCCCCTCCGGTCGCTATGTCGCCATCGTCCGCATAGTCTATTATCACCGACTCGCCTTTAATATATTCGGTTGCGCAATAATAACCGTTTAAGTATTCTATTTTAACGCGCCATACGGGATGCAACGTATCTCCCTTTTCTTTCTTCTGCAATTCTTCATCGCTTATTTCCGCCAAATACATATACATCGTTCCGTACTCGTTTAGCGTCATAATAAAAGAAACGTCATTCGGCGTACCGAATTTTTTTCCGCTGGTTCCGTCCGGCGTGCCCACGTAACCGTAACCCATTCTGTTCCCTATAGCATAAGGAGAAAGAGCATTGAGAAACTGACTGTAGAAAGTACTCCATCCGTTAAGCCCGATGTCGTCGTCCAACGCCACGTCCATAGCGTTGCGCAAACTCTCGGAAAAATCCGCAGGGTACCCGTCGTAAATAAAAGTGCCTAAAGAATGAGAGGCGACGGAAGAATTCGAACGGGCGGCATTGTCGCCGTAAACGAACGCCGCGCTAACGCTGCCTATCACGACCGCGGCGATAAAAAAACATACGGCGAAAACGTACAAACTTTTTTTAACCATTTTTCGCCTCGCCTTTGCCGAACGATTTAAATATACGCGCTATAACGGAAACCGACTTTCCGTCGCCGGGGTTCAAGTTAACCGTATACCAAGGATTGTTGCTTCGACGCGGAAAAGCCGACAAAGACAGTGCCGCGCCGAATTTTTTGCATTCCGCTTTAACCGCCTCGTCCGCAGCGAACTTTATATTAAGCGCACCGTTTTTAGAAACCGAAACGAACGCCACGCATTTGTTTTTTTCTTCTCCCGTCAGATAATAAACGTCTGCGACGGGCAAACCGCTACTAGTAAAGTCTTCGCTCCTTTTAATCGTAAGTTTGCCGGGGTTGACCCTTTGCGCGTAATCGGCAAGGGCTTTTTTATCGAATTTGGAAGTTACAAGTTTGGGCGCGCAATCCGAGCC
>CAZARP010000015.1:13629-17183 GCA_964487575.1 uncultured Christensenella sp. | reverse complement strand
TGTACGAATAAATTACCGTTCTTTTCGTACACCACCACGTCGTACAAATTAAGTTCGCTCTCTTTCGGCAAAGCGTCGATAAAAATCAAATCGAAAACCTGAATTTGGTCGTCGAGATCGTTTTCGAAAAGGTACTCGTTTTTATCCAGTTTGACGGACATAGAGTCGCTGCCGACGACCTTCATCGAAGGGAAGTCCCCTCTTTCTTGCAGACTGACTACGACGGCAAAAACGAATACAAGCAAAATTACCGCCACGAAAAATGACGGTAAAATCTTGTCAAACAACAAAGCCGAAAAACTTTTCTTTCGCTTTTCTTCTTTTGCTCTTTCTTTAAGCAACTGCTCGTCGACAAGCCCGTTGTTTATAAGTTGTATCCTCGCCCTGACCACGTACGTTATCGTCGCGACCGAAAAAACGGTCAACCCGACGAGAACAATTCCGCACAGTATCAGAACGTATACGTCGTACCCCAAAGTTTAAATTAGCCGATTTCGCTGAACGTAACGGTTATCGTAGTAGCGTCGAACGCGGTTTTGTATGCCTGATAATCGCTGTACGTAGGCAAGCTTATGCTACTAACGGTTATGTACTGCGACAAATCGACTTCTACCGCGGTATCGGTGACCTTGTTTCCACCGTTGATTTCGACGTATCCGTTGCTGCCCATATTTCGCAAAACGAAAATGTCGTCAGAGCCGTATTTGTTTGCGGTCAAACCTTGCGTAGCGTCGTCTGTCAAACCGAACGATACGGTCATTTTAATTTTGATACCGTCGTCTTTAACCGTTTGGTCCGCACCGTCCGTCGCAACGAACTTCACCTTTAACGCACCGCTGTAGCTCGCACCCGTAGTAAGGTTGCCTACGTCGTCGACGGTGATTACAAACGTGTTCTCTTCTATTAAGATACTGCCCTTCTCCGCGTCGACGGTTGCGGCTGCAAGTTGTTTGCCGACGTTACCGGTCGCTTCGGTCGCATTGCCTTGTGCATAGCTGAACGTTGCGTATACGCCGCCGATGGTAAGAACCAGCGCCAACGCGATAATTGTTCCGAGTTTTTTCATGATAAATTTCTCCTTTTTTTCTTTTTTTATATCAAGATGAAAACTTTTACCTTTTTTTGTTGACAATTTACATATTGTTTGTTCACTTTTGTGAACTTTTTCTTATTATATGCCACATTTGTGAATTTGTCAATCACTTTTGTGATAAAATGATAAAATTTTAAAAAAAGGCGATGAAAATGGAATTTCGTAATAATTTAGAAAATTTGATGCAAGAAAAGGAAGTATCTCTTAGCACGCTCGCCAAAAATATAGGCTACGGCAAAACGACCGTTTATTATTGGCTGAAAGGCGAAAGGGAGCCGTCCGCCGGCGCGGTTGTCGTTCTGTCTAAATTTTTCGGCGTATCCGCCGATTACCTATTAGGTTTAGAGGACGACTTAGGGATAAAAAAAATAACGCGGTCTTTAACTGAAAGCGAGATTGCGTTATTAAAAGCGTTCGACCATCTCGACGCCGCGTCTAAGAACAAAGTCATAGGCTATTGCGAAGCTTTGTCGAACTGATTTATTTTTTAAACTTAAAGCGCGTCGCCGATTGCAGGGCGACGCGCCTTTATCTTTTGTATACAACTTATTTAACGAAGAAGCTTATTATATCGCCGTAATAATTAAACGTCACCAAACCTATCGCCATCAACGCGGCAATCATAATCGGCAAAACGTACGTCATATAAATACGCATCCAGTTTTTAACTTTTAAGCCTTTACCCTCGTTCGCTTCGTTTACGAAGTTATCCCAACCCCAGCCGAACTTTTGAGTACAGAAAATAACGAAAATCAACGACCCTGCCGGCAACAACAAGTTAGATACTAAAAAGTCTTCTATATCCAATACGCCGAAACTCGTGCCGAACGAACAGAAAGACAACGCGCAAGGCAACGACAATATAAGCATCGCTATGCCGCACACGATACACGCCTTTACCCTGCTCCAGCCGAACATATCTCTTACGCACGCGATAATATTCTCGAACACTGCAAGCACGGTGGAAAAAGCGGCAAACGTCATAAACACGAAGAACAAGCTGCCCCATACCGTGCCGCCCGGCAAATTGGCAAATACCAACGGAAGCGTCTGGAAGATAAGGCTCGGTCCGCCGTCGACTTCGACGCCGTAGGTATAGCACGCCGGGAAGATAATCAACCCCGCGACTATCGCGACGAAGGTATCTAAAACTATAACGTTAACCGACTCGCCCATAAGCGAACGGTTTTTATCGATATAACTGCCGAAAATAGCCATCGAACCTATCCCCAGCGACAACGTAAAGAACGCTTGGTTCATTGCCGCGACGACCGTATCGAAGTTTATTTTGGTAAAATCGGGAACCAAATAGAAGGAAAGTCCCTCTCCCGCGCCTTCGAGCGTAAACCCGTAAATCGCAAGCGCCAACATTATCACGAGAAGCGCGACCATCATATATTTCGTAACCTTTTCAAGCCCTTTGTCCAACTTAAACGAACAAACGAAGAACCCTGCGACAACTATAAGCGCCGTGTAGCCCAGCATCTTATAAACGTTGCCGGTATGTTCGGCGAAAATCGCCTTAGACTCCGCAACCGCCGCCGATTGTTCCATTTCCGCAAGCCCGGTAAACGTTCCGCTTACGGTCGAAACGAAGTAAGAAACCATCCACCCCGACACCACGACGTAAAACATCATCAACACGACGTTACCGATAAGCGCGAAGTAACCGTGTACGTGCCACGCCTTTTTCTCCGGCACCAACGCGTGATACAGCCTTACCGGACTGCGCCTGCTCGCCCTGCCGATTGAAAATTCCATCGTCATAACGGGCAGCCCCATCAACACGAGGAACGCTAAATAAATCAGCACGAACGCGCCGCCGCCGTAATTGCCGGTCATCGTCGGGAACTTCCACACGTTGCCGCAACCTATGGCGCAACCGGCGGAAAGAAGTATAAAGCCTAACCTTGAACCGAGTTTTTCTCTCTCCATTTGCCTTCTCCTATCAAATTACGATAAAAAAATAAATCTTTCGTTATTTTACCACTTTTTTCTCCGTCTGTCAATACCTTTTTATAACAAAGACCGCCGTGCCGTTAACGCTTAAACAATAAAAATATACAGTTACTGTATATTTGCACGCAAGAATATACAGTTTATGTATAATTGCTTGTAAATAACGGTATAAAAATGTTGAAAGAAGAATTAGGGAAAAAACTTAAAGACGCGCGACTTATCGCCGGCTATACGCAAAAAGAACTCGCCGAAAAGTTAGAGGTTTCGCAACCGGTGTATCAGCGGTTCGAAAAAGGCATATACGAATGTAATTACGAACAATTAAAAAAGATTTGCGAAATTTTAGATATTTCAGCCGACTTTTTATTGGGCAGAACCGAAATATAAAAACCGCTCCGACTATGTGCCGAAGCGGTTTTGTTCTTTTTTTCTTTTAAACGCTTTCTATTATTTCTTTCAACCTTTTATACACGCCGTACGGGTCGACGACGTGAGCAAAAGC
>CAZARP010000015.1:0-13529 GCA_964487575.1 uncultured Christensenella sp. | reverse complement strand
TTATTTCTTTCAACCTTTTATACACGCCGTACGGGTCGACGACGTGAGCAAAAGCGTAAGCCACGTTACCGTTAATGGGCGCGCTCATACTGCCGAACCTGATAGTGCCCGTATTCATACGCAAAATTTTATCGAACAACCCCACGTTAACGTCCACCGCGCCGATAGATTTAAGTTCCAACGAGCGGAAGTCCACGCCGATTACGCCGCAACGTATTATCACGCGTTGATTTGTAATGCAATATAACCGCTTATTATACGCCACGGCGACAAAAATCACCGAAACTATAATTACCGCGACAGCCACTGCAATCATTATGACAAAAGCCGAGAAAGGCATAACGTCGCCCGTATCGTAATCGGGTATAAAATGCGCAAGACACGCAACCGCCGCGATAAACAGCGCGATGACACAAGCGCCGAAAATCGACGAGAAAAACATCTTGGCTTTTTTAGGCTTAAAACTTTCGATTATATGTTCGTCTTTGTTTAGTATAACGTTAAATTCGTTCTCCATACGCCACCGCCTATAACAATTTATGCCTACATTATACATCTTTTAAATATCGCCGTCAATATATTCGGCGGTTTTTCTCGCCGTCACCGCTTGCAACGACTTTACATATACTATACATCGGAGGTAAATATATTTATGACTAAAATAGCAGTATTCGCGGGGCACGGAGGTTCCGACCCCGGCGCCGTGGCAAACGGACTGTACGAAAAAACTCTGACGCTCGAAATGTCGCTCGCTTTAACCGACGAACTCAGACGGCGCGGATACGAGGTAATAAACAATCGCACGACCGATACCGACAGAAACTTAAACGCCGATATACGACTGGCTAATTCCGAAAACGTAGCGGCGGTTATAGAACTTCACTTAAACTCCAATAACGGCACGCCCGGCACGGGTACCGAAACCTATTACAGCGTTACCGGCAAGGGCAGAGAACTCGCAGAACTGATAAACCGTAATTTGGTTCAAATAGGATACGCCGACAGAGGCGCAAAAACTTACCCGAACATATTCGGCGGAGATTATCTGGCTATTTTGCGTTATACCGACGCGCCGGCGGTGCTTGTAGAGGTGTTTTTTATAAACAACCCGTCGGATTTATCCCTTTACGACCCGAATAAAATAGCCGTTGCGATAGCCGACGCCGTACAAGAACTATATCCGCCGACCCTTATAACCGACGACGTCATAGCAAACGTACAACGCCGACTTAATTCCGAATACGGAGCGAACCTTACGGTCGACGGCATTTACGGCAAACGCACCAAACGCGCTATTATCTCGGCATTGCAAACCGAACTGAATAAACAATTCGGAGCGAATTTGAACGTCGACGGCATTTTCGGGCCTAAAACGCAAGCGTCACTCGTCACGGTCAGGCGCGGCGCACGCGGAAACATAACCTATCTTATACAAACGGCGTTATACGTTTTAGGCTATCGGGTCACGCCTGACGGAATATACGGCGCAGTTACCGAAAGCGCCGTCAGACGTTTTCAACAAATAGCCGGACTGACAAGAGACGGCGTTGCCGGCAAAAACACTCAAACCCGTTTATTCGAAAGCATCTAAACAAAATCCCCTGCATCGAAGCAGGGGATATTTTTATTCGTCGTTTAATTTTATTTCGCCGATTGCCGAAGAAATGGTTTTATCTTTTGCAAGCATACCGTATTTGTCTACGTCAAGTTTGCTTTTCTCTCCGTGCGTCAAACAACCGGCGCCGCCTATACAGCCGCCCTGACACGCCATGCCCTCTATAAAGTTCGCGTCCAGAACGTTTTTGACCTTTTTAAGCAACGCCATTTTGCAAGCCTCTATACCGTCGCAAGATATTGCTTTCAGTTCGAAGTCGGTCAAACCGTGTTCCTTCAACCCTTCCGCAACGGCGTCCGCAAGACCGCCGCACCTCGCGAATATTCTGCCGAAGTACGACGCATTGTCGAGATTGCTTTCTTCGAGCGCGGTTACGTCTACGTTTTTACTGTCGAAAAGCGCTTGCAATTCCTCGAACGTCAAAGCGACGTCTACAAAGGGTTTAACCGACGGCTTTTGAATTTCCGCCTTTTTCGCCGTACACGGCCCGATAAATATCACCTTTGCGGTCGGGTCGGTCTGCTTTATATACCGAGAAATCATCGCCATAGGCGACAAATTGGACGACACGAACGGCATCAACGTCGGGAAGTTCTTTTCTATATAACTGACGAACGCCGGACAACAAGAACTGGTTAAAAAGCCTTTTTCGGCAAGTTCTTTGGACTCGGCTTCGGCAACCATATCGGCGCCCAACGCCGCTTCTACCACCGAATAAAAACCGAGTTTTTTCAGCCCCGTTATTACCTGACCGAGTTTAGCGTAACTGAACTGGCTGGCTATGGCAGGCGCGATAACCGCATACACGTGATAATCTTTATTGTCGTTACTCTTCTTTATGGCGTCTATCGCGTCCAAAATGAAAGACTTGTCCGAAATCGCGCCGAACGGGCACTGGTATACGCACGCGCCGCAAGCGATACATTTGGAATTATCTATCGTAGCCGCCTTTTCTTCGTTCATCGCGATTGCTTTGACTTTGCACGCGTTCTGGCAAGGTCTTTTTCTGTTAACGATAGCGGTGTACGGGCAAACCTTAGAACACGCGCCGCACTCTTTGCACTTGCTTTTGTCTATATGCGCCACGTGATTATGGTCGAGCGTAATAGCGCCGAACTTGCACGCGTCCATACACCTGTGGGCAAGACAGCCGCGGCAAGCGTTGGTGACTTCGTAACCGCCCACGGGACATTCGTCGCAAGCGATTTCTATCACCTCTATTACGTTGGGGTTGTCTTTGTCTCCGCCCATAGCCAGTTTAACGCGTTCGCCCAAAATGGCGCGTTCTTTATACACGCAACAACGCATGGTGGGAACGTTACCGGGAACGATTTTCGTCGGTACGTCCATAAGATGTTCCAACAATTCGTCTTTCCACGCAAGTTCCGCCACTTCTCTTAAAACCTTATATTTAAGATATTGAACTTTTGTGTCGAATTTATACATTCTTCACTCTCCCCGAAAATTTTGATAAACTTAATTTTCGCCCTTTTGACTTTCTATTTTTTTATTGCGGAAGTAAATAATTATACCCGTCGAAACCATTATCAAATTGATGATATAGAAAGCAAACGCAACGTAAGACAGCCAAGAAAGCGCCCCTTTTTCAATCCACGTTAAGATTTTGCACGCTATACCGCCGACGTAACCAGTGCCTATCAAAGACATAAACAGCAAGCTGGTACCCTTGGTAGAACGCGCTTTATACGCCTTTATTATGTTAAAAGGCCAGCTCGCGCCGAAGCATATCACCATTATTATTTCGCAAATCGTAGCAATAGTAGTTAACATTTTTCATTCTCCTTTTTATTATTATAAATCTTTTCTTCTGTAATCGGGAAGCAACCTCGGCGAGATTTCTCTGTTTTCAATTCCTGCCTCTACCGCCATTCTGTTAAAATCGTCCACGTGCTTTAAGGTGAGCTTCCCGACGCTAACGGTTTTCGCCCTTTCCGTCGCGTTTTTACCTGCGCTTCTGCCGAACACTATAATGTCGAGCAACGAATTACCCATCAAACGGTTCCTACCATGTATTCCTCCTACGGCTTCGCCGGCAACGTACAGGTTTTTAACCGTTACGGACTCTCCGTCGGCGTCGATATCTATTCCTCCGTTTTGATAGTGAAGCGTAGGATAAACAAGTATGGGTTCTTTCCTTATGTCTATCCCGTATTTACCGAACATTCTCAACATTGCGGGAATACGTTTTTCTATAGTGCCCTCGCCGTTGATTTCTTCTATCATGGGAGTATCCAGCCACACGCCCACCCCGTCGGTCGTTTTAACGCCCTTGCCGCGCTTTTTGCATTCCCTTATTATCGCCGAAGCCGTCACGTCCCTCGTTTCCAACGAGTACACGAATGCGTCGCCGTCGACGTTTACGAGTTGAGCGCCGAGCGATCTGACCTTTTCGGTCACGAGCGCGCCGTATATCTGCGTCGGTTCCGCCGTACCGGTCGGGTGATATTGTAATGTATCCGCATAAAGAAGTTTTGCCCCAGCCCTATACGCAAGCACCAATCCGTCCGCCGTGGCGCCGTAATGGTTAGCCGTCGGGAAGCCCTGATAATGCAGCCGCCCGGCTCCTCCGGTGGCGATTATAACCGTTTTCGCTTTTGCCACCAGCAATTCGCCCGTTTCCATATTCATAAGCACCGCGCCGGCAACGGCTCCGCCGTCGTCTTTTATCAACTCTATGGCAGACGTAAAATCCACCACGGGAATATTGCGATTTATCACTTCGTCGCGAAGCGTCCTCATGATTTCCGCGCCCGAGTAATCTTTGCACGCGTGCATTCTTTTTCTGGACGTACCGCCGCCGTGAGTGGTTATCATATTCCCGTCGGCGTCTTTATCGAACATAACGCCGAGGTCGGACAACCATTTTATTGCGTCGGGCGCCTCGTTGACCAATTTATACAACAACTCGTGCTTTGCCGCGAAGTGACCGCCGCCGAACGCGTCCAAATAATGTATCGCGGGGCTGTCGTTTTCTTTGTCAGCTGCCTGAATGCCGCCCTCCGCCATCATGGTGTTCGCGTCGCCGATACGTAGCTTGGTGACTATCATAACGTTTGCGCCCGCTTCGTGCGCGGTAATCGCCGCGGAAGCGCCTGCTCCGCCACCGCCTATTATCAACACGTCGACGTCGTAGTCGGGATTGTCCAAATCGACGGTTTTACACTCCAAGCGAGATTTACCTTGAAGCAACGCAGCCAGTTCGTGCAACACTTTATCGCCTGCGTTTTCGCCGATTTTCAGTTTCTCGTACGCGCTTTCTATATAATCGGGATGATTTTCTTTTAATATCGCGTCTTTTTCATCCGCGGACATTCTCGGAAAGAGAGTTTTAAGTCTGTCTTCCCTCGAAGCCTCTACCCTTTTCATCGAGGCGAGTTGTTCTTCGGTATAATTATGCATAAATACTCTCCTTTATTTTTCTATTTCTCTGTGATTGTAAAGTTCTTTGAGTTCCTCTACCGGTTTATTCATAACGTCTTCCAAAAGCTTTTTGAAATCACCGTTATTTATCTCCGCCACGCGCTTTTCCAAATGTTTACATTCGGGCGCGAGGTACTTACCGTAAAGTCTGCGAGCAAGTTCGGCGACCTGAGGATGCGATATGCCTGCAGGGCATCTTGCAGAACAAACGCCGCACATAACGCAGTCGAAACTTTCTTCGGCACATTTTTTGTACTCGCCGCGCTGAGCGTACGCTATGTATTGCATAACGTTAAGCCCTTGCGTGCAAGACTTGGTGCAAGCGTTACAACCTATACAAGAATATATTTCCGGATACAGTTGCATCATTATCTGCTCGGTAGGCTTAATGACATTTATATCGTAAACCTGCTTAACCAGAGGAAAGAAAGGCAACGTCGCCACGTACATTCCCTCCTCTACCTGCGTTTGACACGCAAGACAGGTTTTAAGTTCTTGTTTGCCTTTTATTCTGTAAATAGTGGCGCACGCGCCGCAAAACCCGTTTCTGCAACCGCATCCGCGCACCAGTTGATATCCGGCGTATTCCATAGCCTTCATTATCGTAAGGCTTGACGGCACCTGATATTTTTTTCCGAAGAAATAAACGTTTACCGTATTTTCCATAATCGACCTCTCTTAATATTCGGGCGGAAGTTCGTCCAGTTCGTCCATTCTGAAAACGGGGCCGTCTTTACAAACGAACTTATCGCCGACGTTACATCTGCCGCATTTGCCTATACCGCACTTCATACGAAGTTCCAACGTCGTATAAACGCGTTCTTTTTCAAAACCGAGTTCCAAAAGACCTGCAAGCGTAAACTTTATCATTATGGGCGGACCGCATAAAACCGCGGTCATCGTCGAGTCCAACCCCAATTCCTTTACGTAAGCGGGAACAAAACCGACGTGCCCGTCCCAACCTTCTTGCGGACGGTCTATCGTAAGATATACTTCGAAGTTCGGCTCGTTAACCCATTCGTTTCTTATCTCGTCTATGTCGACAAGGTCGTCTTTGCTTCTCGCGCCGTAAACCACCACGACCTTACCGTAATTACTTCTGTAATGTCTGACGTAGTTTATTACGCTGCGTAGCGGCGCCAACCCTATACCGCCGGCGATAAAGAGTAAATCTTTCCCCTTAAAATCCCCTTCCACGGGGAAGTTTTTGCCGTACGGACCGCGAACTGTTATCTGCTGACCGACCTCTAACGAGTGAATTACCTCGGTAACGCAACCGCACTTCTTAATGGAAAACTCCATAAAATCTTTATTCGTCGGCGAAGAAGTAATGGAAAACATACTCTCACCGACCCCGGGGATAGACACCATAGCGCACTGCCCGGGTAAATGTTCGAACAATTTTTTTCCGTCGGTACCGACCACCCTAAACGTTTTGACGTCTTCGGTGTCGCGTCTGATATCGGTTATAACGCCTATTTTAGGGATTAAATTTTCAGTCGTCATTTTTTGCACCACCTATCTTTTTTATCACCTTTAATATGTTAAGGTGTTGCGGACATTTGTTTACGCATCTTCCGCAACCCACGCAAGAATACGTTCCGCCGTACTGCGACGGATAGTAAACGAGTTTATGCATAAACCGCTGGCGATACCTTTGCATCTGCGTAGTCCTCGAATTCGCCGCCGCCATTTGAGTGAAATCGCTGTACATACAAGAGTCCCAGCACCTAAACCGCAAAACTTTGCCGTCCGTTTTAAAGTCCCTTATGTCGAAACACTGGCAAGTCGGGCAGATAAACGTACACGCGCCGCAACCCAAACACGCCTCCGACAATTCTTCCCATACCGGTAAATTAAACAATTCGTTCAGATTTTCCGGTTTAAACGCTGACAAATCGATATCCGAATACGGAAGTTTGTTTATAACGTTTTTGATACGTTCTTTTTCGGCTTCCACCTTTTTTTCGTCGGCGTCGTCGGCTTTTTCGCCGAACTCGGTCATTTCGACAACCAGTTTTTCGCCGAGATCGGTATTTGCGTTAACGTACAAATATTCGTCGTCCTGCCAGCACGTAACGTCGCCCTTCGGGGCAGACGCGTCTATGCCGAACGCCTTACAAAAACAACTCGTTTCGGGCTTGCCGCACGCCAACGTCACGATAACGCCGGCCTTTCTGCGAGCCTCGTAAAAGGTATCGACGGGTTCGGACAAAAAAACGTTGTCTAAAATTTCAAAAGACTTATAATCGCAAGCCTTCACGCCGAAAATCACGAATTCTCCGCATTCCGTCCTTACGTCTTCTATCTCTATATTTTTACCCTCCGTGCGAAATTTCATCATCGTTTCGCTTTGAGGGAAGAAACAATCTTTTGCGGACTTTACCGTTTTTAAGGTATCTAACGACACCTCGACGCCCTTTTCGTACTTACCGTAATTGACTTCCCCTGCGGTACGTACGGGCAAAAACAGTTCTCTGTCTTGCGATAGTTTGTCAAAAAGCGCGGTCAAATTGCTTTTTTTGATTTTTATCATACCTTGCCTCCCTTAACGGCGTCGACGACTTCTACGTCGTCTTTTGTGAATTCGGTCAAAGGCGTCTTGCCCTCTGCGCTCTCGCCGGCTTTATATTCGCCGTAAAAAGTATCTATGTCTTTTATGAACTTTCTGTTAAGCAAATGCAACGGTATGCGTTGCGGACACACGCGCGAACATTCGCCGCAGTCGGTACAACGTCCCGACACGTGGAAGGCGCGTATTATGTGAAACAACTGTTCTTCGAACGACGCGTCGTTTGCTTTTGCGGCAATACCCGAGTCGCCGTTATCGAATACGCATTTTACGCAAGTACACGCGGGACAAACGTTTCTGCAAGCGTTACATCTTATGCATTTTGACAATTCGCTTCTCCAAAAGGCAAAACGCTCGTCTTCAGTCATTGCTTCCAGCCTTTTCACCTCGGAAAATCTGTCGGTAGACACCTCTTGCGGTTGATTAACTATTATTTCTTCGTCGGCGACAACGAATTTCTTACCCTTGCAAGACAAGCATCTTTCTAAAAGAACTTGCGACTTAGATAAATTCGCCGCTCCGAAGATTGTGGAAAATTTCACGTCGTTACCGTCGTAAACGGCTTCGGTTATGCCGTCGACGTCGGCACCCTTTACCTTGTACGGGTCAAGTTTGCCGTTACATTCCACACCGATAACCCTTACATTTTCGCGCTTAATTCTGTGTTCTTTTAACAGTTGATTAAAGCTGTACGCGTCGCACGGCTTTAAAAACGCCGCGGTTACGCCGTCTTTTTTGGAAATCTCTATAAGATATTTGGAAAGATTTGCGCCGCAAAATCCGTTATACACGAACTCTTTCAGTTCGTCTGCGGAAGAAAACGTCGCGGGCGACGGGTCATCAAAAAATTCGCCTTTTTTCCAGCCGACCACCCTTTGACATTCACCGCTTTCGAGCAGTTGCTTTGCCCTTTCGATAATTTTACTTTCAAGTTCCGTCATCGTTAGTCCTCCTTGACTCTTAGGTCGGTAAGTTTTTTGTTCTCGCCCAATTCCGTAATTGTCTTTACGAAGTCGTTCATAACGGCGGAAAATTTAGCGCCCTCTGCGGCGGAAACCCATTCCACGCGCGTACGCCCCTTTTCTATACCGAGATAGTTAAGGAAGTCGAACAAAAGCGCCATTCTTCTTCTCGTGTAATAATTGCCGGTTACGTAATGGCAGTCGCCGGGGTGGCAACCGCAAAGTATTACGCCGTCCGCGCCGCGCTGAAACGCTTTAAGCACAAACGCCGGATTAACCCTGCACGAACAAGGCACCCTTACTATTTTAACGTTTGCCGGATAAGACAATCTTGCCGAACCGGCAAGGTCCGCGCCGGCATAAGAACACCAGTTGCAACAAAACGCGACGATATTCGGCACGAACTCTTTTTTATCGGTTTTTACTTCTTGCATATAGCTTCCACCTCGCTCATCACTTGTTTATACGAAAACCCTGAAAGGTCCATCGCGCCCGAAGGGCATGTTACGGTACACGCGCCGCAACCTTGGCATACCGCCGGGTTAACGCTCGCAACCCTTCTGACTTCGGTTTTGCCGCCGCCCAAACGGAATTCCTTATCGATATACGATATGGCGCCGTACGCGCACACGTTAGCGCACTGAGAACACCCGTTACAACGCGTTTCGTCGCTGTGCGCCACGCAAGGATTGGTTTTAAGTTTATCCTTTGCGAGAAGCCCTATCACCTTCGCCGCGCACGCGGACGCTTGAGATACGGTTTCGGGAATATCTTTCGGTCCTTGACACACGCCTGCGAGATACACGCCCGCGGTCGGACTCTCTACCGGCTTTAACTTGGGGTGCGCTTCGGTTAAGAAGTTGTTGGTATCTATACTGGCGGTAAGAAGCGTAGCGATTTTTCTTACGGAAGGCTCCGGCTCTATCGCCGTGGCAAGCACTACCAAATCGCTGGCAATGGTAACCTGTTCGTTGTCGATAAGATTGGAGCCTTGAACCATCAGTTTACCGTTCTCGTTATACACCTTGCCGACCATGCCTTTTATGTAATCGACGCCGTATTGTTCGACGGCGCGACGATAAAATTCGTCGTAATTTTTACCGGGCGTACGCACGTCTATATAGAAAACGTGAACGTCGGTATCGGGATATTTTTCCCTTATAAGCATCGCGTGTTTTGCGGTGTACATACAGCAAATTTTACTGCAATACGGTTTGCCGCAACCGGACACGTCTCTGGACCCGACGCACTGTATAAACGTTATGGTTTTGGGGTGCGTACCGTCGGACGGGCGCAAAAGCACGCCGTTCGTGGGGCCTGCCGCGTTCATAAGCCTCTCTAATTCCAACGAAGTTATGACGTCTTTGTTATCAGAATATCCGTATTCGTTGAACGCGTCGATGTTTATCGGTCGGAAGCCTGTCGCGACGACTATCGCGCCGTATTGGCGTTCGATATATTCGTCCTTCATCTCGTAATTTATAGCGCCGGCTCCGCAGAACTTACTGCATATACCGCACTTGCCGGTTTTAAGTTTAATACACTGTTCGGGGTCGATCACCGCCACGTTAGGTATCGCCTGAGCGAACGGAATGTATATCGCGGTGCGGTTGTTGAGGTTCATATTGAACTCGTTAAGCCCTTTTTTAGACGGGCATTTTTCCATACAGACCTTACAACCCGTACACTTCGTTTCGTCGACAAACCTTGCCTTCCTCTTTATTTTAACGGTAAAATTCCCGACGAAGCCGCTGACCGCTTCGACTTCCGAATAAGACAGTATGTCTATATTTTCGTTTTGAGCGCAATCGACCATTTTAGGCGTCAGAATACACGCCGAGCAGTCGAGCGTGGGAAACGTCTTGTCGAGTTGACTCATTCTTCCGCCTATCGTCGGATTTTTCTCCACTATGTCGACGGGGTACCCTGCTTCCGCAATATCGAGAGCGGCTTGAATGCCGGCTATACCGCCGCCGATTACGAGCGCGCGTTTAACGACGGGACTTTCGCCCTCGGTGAGCGGCGCGTTGAGTTTAACCTTGGCGATAGCCGTTCTGACGAGAATAATCGCCTTTTCGGTCGCCTCGTCCCTCTCCTTGTGTATCCAAGAACACTGTTCCCTTATGTTCGCGACCTCGACCATATACGGGTTAAGCCCTACCGAAGCCGCCGCTTTTCTAAAAGTCGCCTCGTGCATACGCGGAGAGCACGAACCTATAACGATACCGGTAAGTCCGTGTTCTTTAATCGCGTTTTTAATCAACTGTTGTCCGTTTTCCGAACACATATATTGATAGTTTGCCGAAAACACGACGCCGGGTTCGTTTTTGATAACCTCGGCGACCTTTTCGACGTCGACCGTTGCGGCGATGTTACTGCCGCACCAACAAATAAAAACACCTATTCTCTGCATAATTTCACCTTAGTTTTACTTGTTAAATTTTCTGTAAGCGCTCACCAAAAGCTGTTGCGGAATTAATTCGTCCACTATGGGCGGAACGTCTTCCGCGTTTATCAGATTGCCGCCCTGCATTCTGACGACCGTATCCCTTACCGCCTCTATAACGCCTTGCGGAGCGACGCCCCTCGGACAGCGTTCGACGCACGCCATACACGATAAGCAGTTCCATATCGCCTTGCTGCCGAGCAACTTGTCCAACTTGCCCTGAACCAAACACGAAACGAACTGATGCGGTTTAACGTCCATCTCTTTGAAAGCCGGGCAACGCCCCGAACACTTTCCGCACTTCATACACTTTTTCGCGTCGGTTCCGCTGATTAAGGATATATTTTCTAAAACGTCCGTCTTGTTCATTCTTTAACCCCCAAAGCCTCTGCGAGAAGTTCGGTAAAATACGTTACCGGCAGAATACCGCCGCCGTTTTTCTGCAAATTGTATAAACACAACGGACAAGCGGTTATAACCAGTTCGGCGCCCTTTTCGCGCGCGCTTTTAAGCACCGCGGTGCTGCGCTTTTCCGCAATCCCTTTATTCGTCAGTTCTATATACGCACCGCAACATTCGTTCCTCATCGGATATTTAATCGGAACGCCGCCTATCGCCGAAATAAAATCCTCTATAATCGACGGATTTTCGGGGTTGTCGAACGCCATTTCTTTACTCGGGCGCAACAACAGACACCCGTAATACGCGCCTATCTTTTTGTTTATCGGGTTGACGACGGCTTTTTTAATATTATCGAAGCCGACGACGTCCCTTAAAAGTTCCAGATAATGTATAACGTCCGTTTCGCCGCGATACTCGTCGTTTAAGCCCAAATAAGCGTTCGCCCTCGCGCGGACGGTCAAATCGTTTTTCATATCGGCGTTTACGCGTTTTATCACGTTATGGCACGCCGAACACAGCGTCAGCAGCTTTCCGCCGTTGTTTTTAGCGTAAGCAAGCGCGCGTACGGCGGACAATTTAGACGCAATCTCGTCTCGAGCGGTGGGATATACGGCGCCGCAGCATTGCCAGTTTTCGATTTCTTCCATTTCTACGTCCAAAGCCTTGGCGGATGCCCTGGCGTATTTGTCCAGTTCTTTCGCCTTGGTTTTAAGGGTACAGCCGGGATAGTAACAAATCTTCATAATAGTCCTTAATTATCTTTTTCGTGAGGGAACGCCATTTGTTCGGGGTGGAATACTTCGTCGAATTTTTCCGAAGTCAAAAATCCCAGTTTAACGCACGCCTCTTTTAGCGAAATGTTTTCTTTATAAGCGAGTTTGGCAGTTTTAGCCGAGTTTTCGTAACCGATGTACGGGTTAAGCGCGGTAACAAGCATCAAAGAGTTATGCAGGTTGTGCGCCATTTTTTCTTTATTCGCACGGATACCGCACGCGCAATGCGCCTCGAACGATTTGATACCGTCCGACAGCAACCGCACCGATTGCAAGAAGTTATACGCTATGACCGGCATAAACACGTTGAGTTCGAAGTTCCCTTGCGAAGCCGCAACGCCTACAGCGGCGTCGTTGCCCATAACCTGAACGGCAATCATCGTCAGTGCCTCGCACTGGGTAGGATTGACCTTGCCCGGCATAATCGACGAGCCGGGTTCGTTTTCGGGAATAAATATCTCGCCCAAGCCGTCGCGCGGGCCGGAAGCCAGCCACCTGACGTCGTTGGCGATTTTCATAAGGTTTGCGGCGAGCGCTTTAAGCGCGCCGTGCGCGAAGGTCATCGCGTCTTTGGACGACAACGCGTGGAATTTGTTTTCCGCCGTAACGAACGCCTTGCCGGTGATGACGGCGACTTGTTTTGCCACCTCTTTATCGAAGCCCTCCGCGGCATTAAGCCCCGTGCCGACGGCGGTACCGCCGAGCGCAAGTTCTTTTAATCCGCCGAGCGTCAAAGCAATCTGCGATTTGGAAACTTCCAACATTCTGCGCCAGCCGCTTATTTCTTGAGAAAATGCTATCGGAACGGCGTCTTGCAAGTGAGTTCTTCCGCTTTTTACTATCCCCTCGTTTTCGGCTTCCAAGCGTTTAAACGTCGCGATAAGTTTGTCGAGCGCCGGGAAGAGTTTGTCTTCTATCTCGGTAACGGCGGCGATGTGCATAGCCGTCGGGAAGGTGTCGTTGGAACTTTGACTTTTGTTCACGTCGTCGTTGGGGTGAAGCAGTTTTTTACCGGCAATCTCGTTGCCCCTGTTTGCTATCACCTCGTTGGCGTTCATATTCGACTGAGTACCGCTGCCCGTCTGCCACACTACGAGCGGAAAATGTTCGTTGAGTTTTGCGGAAACGATTTCGTCGCAGACTTCGCAAATAACTTTGCACTTTTCGTCGTCTAACTTGCCGAGGTTGCGGTTAGCTATAGCCGCCGCCATTTTAAGCACGCCGAACGCGCGCGTAATTTCCCTCGGCATAACCTCTACGCCGATAACGAAGTTCTCGTGACTGCGTTCGGTCTGCGCGCCCCAGTACTTGTCGACGG
>CAZARP010000014.1:2958-26347 GCA_964487575.1 uncultured Christensenella sp. | reverse complement strand
TACGTTCCAAACAATTAATTTCTCTTTTCTCAAAAAAATCAGAATTTTTCATAAACTAACGCTCGTTGGTGAGTATTTTTCAAAATCATTATATCACAAAAAATAGGCAAGGACAAATTTATATAATTAATTTTAGATAAATTTTAGAAAGACGTTTACAAGAAAAGAAAAATAGGGGCACATCTAACTATGCGCAAAACACAACTTTTGCGCATAGTTAACAAGTTAAAGAGTTTATTTTGCAAATATAAAAATATTTTTCGTTATTTACACAATTATATCTGACATAATATTATAGCCGAAAATGCTTTAGAAACTTGACATTGTGGCAATAATGCGTTATACTCAATACAAAAGGAGTACTTTTATGGAACCAGTCATTAGTAGCGATTTAATTCGCGGCCATATCGATACCATCATCTTACAGTCATTGTCGGACAGTGATAAATATGCGCAACAAATCAGCGACTACGTTGAAAATAAAAGCAACAGACAATATATAATCAACCAAGCGACTTTATACAGTTCCCTAAAACGTCTTGTCGTTTTATCGTACGTAGAGGCTTATTGGCAAGATGCAGACGACGGTGGTCGTCGAAAATTCTTTAAGTTAACCGAAAAAGGAAATAACGTTTTGAACGATAATCTGTCAAGTTGGTCTTTTTCACGGGAAATTATCGATAAATTAATGGACGTAAAACCGATTTCCCCCACCATTATTGAAATCGAAACAAAAAAAGACGAAGTGCCGTCAACCGTGTCGACGACGTTAAAAACCGAAGCCGTTGACGAAAACGTCGTAATTAAACAGCAACCGCTCGTTTCGGATACCAAACAAGACATTAGCGACGAAAAGGAAGTTAATTTTAGGTCATTGCTCAACGATTTAACGATAAAATCGCGTAAAAGTGCCGAAACCGCGGATATACGACCGATAATAAACGATGACGTATCGAACGTTAACGACTCTACAACGACGAAACAACCGATTAAACTGAATGAAACCATAAACGATTTTTTCACGGTAAAAGACAGTTATTGCGGAAAAATCGATTTGAGTGATTTATCTAAAGATGCAGAAAAAAACGGCTATAAAATACGTATTTCCACAAAAGAAACCGCAGAAATAAAAGGTAAGTTTTTTATAAACAAACTTAATCTTTTTTCGGCTTTTATAGTTTTCTTTCTTTTTGTACTGGATCTAATCGTAATATGCACAAAATATATTTCGGTAATCAATACGGCATACGTCGTTATAGGCTGCTTACTTACGGCAATCATTCCGATAGCCTCGGTTGCGCTATATATACATTATCCGACTAAAACGGTATCGTCCGTTGACGCCGACGGAGTTTTATCTTCTTTTTTAGTTGTTTTTAACTTGCTGTTGATAACTTTTGCGCTGAATTTAATCTTAGGTGCCGATTTTTCTTCGCCTAAAATCGTTTTTAGCTTTATTTCGCCGACGCTGTTATACGTTAACGCATTTGTATTTTTTGCCATAAGATATTGTCTTTCTAAATCCGATTTCTTTAGAGCGAACACAAATAAAACAACCTCTCATAAATAAATAAAAACCACCGTATCGGTGGTTTTTATTTATTACAAATTAATCAAATAATCTATTTCTTCTTTAGTAAGTTTTCTTACCTCGCCTCGGTCCAAACCTCGCAAAGTAAAATCACCTATTTTTATTCTTTTAAGAAAATCCACGCTATTACCGACCGCTTCAAACATTTTTCTGACTTGTCTGTTCCTGCCTTCGGTAATTATAACGTGCAACTTGGTAAAATTCTTTCCGGTTTCTACAATTCGTACCGAACATTTTTTTGTTTTAACGCCGTCAATAACAACACCGCTACGAAGTTTTGACAACTGTTCGTCCGTAACCGGTTTTTCGGTCTTTACTAAATAAGTTTTAGGAACTTCGTTTTTCGGATGCGTTAATTTATAGGTTAACTCTCCGTCGTTAGTCAATAAAAGCAAACCTTCGGTATCATAATCCAACCTGCCGACCGGAAAAACGCGAGATTTTAACTGCGGAAGCAAATCCATAACCGTCTTTCTGCCCTTATCGTCTTTAACGGAACAAATATACCCTTTCGGTTTATTCATTACGTAATAATCATACTTCTTTGCTAAAGTTACTTTTTTCCCGTTCACCGTTACGTTGTCGTTTAACGCATCAACGTCTGCACCGATTTCGCATATCTTGCCGTTAATTTTAACCGCACCGTCTTCGATAAGTTTGTCTGCCGCTCTGCGCGACGTAACTCCGCTTTCCGATAAATACTTATTTATTCTCATAAAACACCATAATTATTAATTTACGGTATTTATAGTATAGATTTTTTCGACAAAAAGCAAGTTATTTTCACAATAAATTTTAATATCACCTATCGCCTCGCCGTTTTTAGGAAGTTTTTCCAAACTTTTAGGATAATCATAGATTATTCGAACCCTTTCCTTTTCTCCCTTAGTCAGCGGAAGCACTACGTCGTTTTTAATAAACAGACCTACGCTTTTGCCACGCACGTCGACAAAAT
This sequence comes from uncultured Christensenella sp., assembly GCA_964487575.1. Lineage (GTDB taxonomy): Bacteria > Bacillota > Clostridia > Christensenellales > Borkfalkiaceae > UBA1259. The sequence goes on along the minus strand of CAZARP010000014.1, from coordinate 23,801 downwards.
CTACAATATTTTCGCTATCGACCAATTTATATACGGAATAATCTTCATACGTCTTAGTCAACAAGTTTTTACTTCTTTCAAACATAGGCGGGCAATTTAACACGACACATATCAACTCTAAACCGTCCCTTTCGCAACTGGTAACAAGACATCTGCCAGCCCTCTTTGTATATCCGGTTTTTATTCCGGTCGCACCGTCAAATTCATTCAACATTTTATTTTTATTGATTAGTCGACGTTTTGTATTTCTGGTAGTAAAAGGAATATCTATTGATTTAGTGGATACAATCTCCTTAAACGTTTGATTTTTAATGGCGTACGACGAGATTATGGCAAGGTCGTAAGCCGTCGTAAAATGCTCGTCGTCGTGCAAACCGTGCGGATTTACGAAATTACTATTGTAAGCGCCTATTCTTCGTGCCGTTTCGTTCATTAATTTTGCAAAAGCGTCTATACTTTTAGCGCAATAAACGGCGAGAGTTTCCGCACAATCGTTTCCTGAACGCAACATAAGTCCGTACAATAAATCTTTTACGGACAACTTTTCGCCCGCCTCTAAATATATAGAAGAACCTTCTACGCCAACCGTATCTTTAGATACCGTCACCTCTTCTTCAAGATTGCAATTTTCTATAACCGTTAAAGCGGTAAGAATTTTCGTAGTGCTTGCCATATACTTCTTTGCGTACGCGTTGTTCTCGAATAATACTCTGTTCGTCCTCGCATCCAAAATAATTTCAGATGTAGTCGTATCGGCATACGACGCACTCGCAGACAACGTAGAATTGCTATAGGTCAACGATAAAACAGTCGCCAACAGTATTAAAGCAAAATATATAAATTTCTTATTCATTGTCGTTTTTAGATAAATTCGAAATATAATCGGATACTTTATCGATAATCTTTTCGTACGTGGGTTCGGAAGACAGCAATTTATAACCGTATTCTCTGTCTTTTATCAAAAATCCGCTTGGTTTGACCGACACAATCGTTCCGTTGCCCGCAGAAAACGGCAAATCTTTTCCCTTTACAAATACGGAAGTTTTGCCATATTCTCCACCTCCTGCCAACACTACCAAAGTAACTTGCGATACGGGTATTATACAATCGCCTTCTTTAGTAACGACGGGTTCACCGACTATCGTATTTACGTCGATTAAATTCTCAAGATTACCTAAAGCCGTTTTTACTACTTCGTTTACTCTACTGCTTTCTTTGGCTTGCATATCAACTTCTCCAATAATAATTTTATCGCAACAATCGCTATCGATACAAAATTGAAAATCAACGAAACGGAAACGTAACAATCAAAAAATGAATTATCCGTCATCGAAACAACGTCGTTATAATAGCGTACGCGCGGTTTTTTTATTGTTATCAAAAAACCCGGTACTCGCGTTAACACCGAACAAGCAAACGCCACGCCGACCGATTTTAACAAATCGTTTTCAACGCCTATTATCATCAAAGAATAAACATTTGTAACGTTTACGGATTTAAACAGTTTCATTTTTTTATTTGCTCCGAGCAATTTGTCGTACGGAACAGTAATTTTTACCGAATTATGAAACAATCCGATCGATAAACCGTTTTTATCGGCAACGCAATGACCGCTTATGATTTTTATTAAATTATATAGTTCGACATTTAAAAAAACTTTTTTACCCTCGGTAGTAAACGATGCCTCTACACGAAGACTTATCGGAAAAATCATCGTAACGTATATAATCACAACCAGTATCAACACAAAATATTATAAGTAAAGTCCAAATAAATATACAAAAGGTCCCGACAATTTGTCGGGACCTTTTCTAAACAAATTTAAAACTAAAATCTTTCTACTTGTTCGCCTTTTAAAAATTCAGGGATTTCCTCATCGTCTAAATCAGGCAAATCAAAATCGTCGTTTTCATCCGCAATAGGTTTTTCGTCGGAAACTTGGTCACCTGCTACGTCTGTAGCGGCGGCTTCTTCAACATATACGTCCTTTTTATAGAGATAATCGCTATCGTTGTCGTTTGTATGTATAACCTGGATTTTATTAATCAATTCCTCATAATCCGGTAGTTCGTCAAGCGACGAAATTTGAAATCTTTTAAGAAATTTATCCGTCGTCCCGAACATAACGGGTCTACCTACGGCATCTTTTCTGCCAACCGGCTCTATCACACCCAATTCTAATAATTTATTAACGGCATACTCGGAATTACCTCGAATTTCTTCAAGGTCGATACGAGTAACCGGTTGCTTATACGCAATTATGGCGGCAACCTCTAACATGCTTTTAGAAAGTTCCCTTTCTTTTATAGGATTAAGCACGGAAGATACTTCGTCCGCATATTTAGGATTAGACGAAAACTGAAGTTTTTTATTAAAAACCAGCAACTGAATACCGCTTTCGTCCGAATACTTTTGTTTTAGCATATCCGCTGCGTTCATTACTTGTTTTTCGGTAACTTCTAATTTTTCGGCTATATCCGACACCGCGACTTGCGTGCCGGATACAAATAAAATAGCTTCAATTATATTCGTCAATTTCTCCGAGTTCTTCATTTCTGTCATCCCTTAAATTTAGTATTATGTCGTCAAAGACATCGTTTTGTTCAACCGTTATATACTGTAACTTCAATAACTCTAACGTAGCTTGAAAGGTAGTAATCAGTTCGTTTTTAGTGCAATGATACGGAAACATTTCAAAAAAACTTACGCTTTTCTTTTCCAGTAAAACCGTTCTTATCTGTTCCACTTTATCCTTAACCGTAAAGACTTCTTTGGGAATTTCTTTTAATACGTTGACCTGTCTTTTCTTGTCTTCGACACGCATCATCAGTTTAGAAAATGCTTCGATAAGTCCGTCTAAATTGAAATCATTGTACACCACTTTCACGTCGCCGACAGACTTATCCGGCTCTTTATAAAACCTGGAAACGTTTTCTTGTTCTTTTAATTTTTCGCTTGCTTCTTTAAAAAGTTTGTATTCCTCTAACTGTCTGATAAGCGCCTGTTCCGGGTCATATTCCTCGTCGAAAAATTCTTCGATTTTCGGTAAAACCGATTTGGATTTTATTTCCAAAAGCGTTGCCGCCATATTAAGATAGTCGCTGGCTTTGTCGACGTCTAAAACAGACAAGCCGTTCATATATTCCAAAAATTGCTCGGTAACCTTTGACACAAAAACATCTTTAATTTCGATTTTTGCTTCCTTAATTAAATGTAAAAGCAGGTCTAACGGTCCTTCGAAATTATCTAATTTTGTCGAGTAATCGACAACGGTTTCAAATTCTGCCATCAAAAAAACAACCCCCAAAACTTTTGAATGGGTAAACCAATGAAATCTGCAACATACGTTATAAAGTTCCCTAAAATATCCAACTGATAAAAAGAGGTATAATCGGCGATTACACTCAAAGCAAACAACGCATATAGAATATACATTCCGTAATTTCTCAAAAATCTATATACGGGACCCCTTTTCTTCGAAAACACGTCTAAAGCCCTAAACCCGTCCAAAGGATAGACGGGAATTAGATTAAAAACAAAAAACGTCAAACCGAACCAGTATATGTAAAACAACGTAGAACATAAAACCTCTGTAAACGCACCTATTTGAGGAACGTACATAATCGATAAACACAACAAAGGATACGCAATAAACGACAAAAGATAATTCATAGTCACGCCGGCTACCGCAACGAAAAAGCAATCGCGTTTGTAATGCTTAAAATTACCAGGATTAACAGGCATAGGCTTCGCCCAACCAAAATGTGCAAAAACGAAACAAACCAAACCTAAAGGTTCGAAATGGACAAAAGGATTAAGCGTGTACCTACCGTACAATTTAGGCGTGTCGTCACCGCTTTTGACAGCCGCAAAACCGTGCGCAAATTCGTGAAACGGCAACACAACGAGCAATGCGATAAATATCGAAACGTATTCTAATATTTTATCCGTAAAATCCATATAACACCTTCGTGCCGTCTTCACAAAAAACAACTATGTCCACGAACACGCAACTTTTTATATTATTTTACAATAAATATCTTAAAAACGCAAATAAAAAGTATAAAAAAAACGGGCCGAATATAAATCGGTCCGTTTTTTTAAATCAAATTCCATTCGGCGGCAACGTCTGTCCAATTATCTAAAAAATTCTTTTTCAAAACATCTTTACCGGCGACGACGTCGACACTGTCTATTTGCTTACCGTTTTCATATATACGCAATTCACCCAAAACGTCGCCTTTTTTAATAGGCGCACAAACTTTATCTTTTTCGACAAATTCGGTTTCTATTGCTCGTCTTTCGTTTTTCTTCGAAAACAGATATACGGGTCTGTTTGTAAAAACTTCTACACAATCCTGTTTTCCGTTTGATATTTTCACGTCAAAATTAAGCGGTTTATCGTTGTTTATGATAAGTTTATTACAATAATTACTAAATCCATAATCAAACAATGACGACGCTTCCTTAAATCGTGTTTTTCCGTCGGGTGCGTCGATAATGACGGATATAAGTCTCATATCGTTTTTCTTCGCAGTCGCCGCAATACAGTGCCCCGCAATGGACGTATACCCCGTCTTTCCTCCGTCGCATCCGTCGTAAAACCTAACCAATTTATTGGTATTCGATATTTCGGTTTTTCTGTCGCCGGGATGACGTATCTCGTCCATCCATATCTTGGAAAAATCATAATACTTTTGATGCTTTATCAATTCCGAAAACATTGTTGCAACGTCTTTCGCGCAAGAATATTGTCCGTCGCCAGGCAGTCCCGTACAATTTATAAAAAACGTATCGTACATATTAAGTGATTTGGCTTTTTCGTTCATACGCGTCACAAAAACATCCTCGTTTCCGCAAATTCGCTCAGCCATCGCGACGCACGCGTCGTTTGCCGAAGCGACGATTATGCTTTTAATCAAATCCTCCGCTTTATATACGCCGCCCGTCTCTAAAAACACTTGAGAACCACCCATGCCCGCAGCATTTTCGCTAACCGTTATTTCATCGGACAAAGAAATATTTCCGAGTTCGATTTCGTCAAAACATAAAATCAACGTCATAATTTTGCACATGCTTGCAATAGGCAACTTTTCGTCTTGATTTTTTTCGTATAAAACCGTCATCGTATCGAAGTCGCATAAATATGCCGCTTTGCTCGAACATTCGACCGACGTTTCCGCATAAGCCTGATTGGTTTTGTTTGCACCGTATCCGCTTAAACATCCTATCGTTAAAACAAATGCAAGTAAAACAAAAAATACAGAAAAAACTTTTTTCATACAACTTTCCTCTTAAAAATATTTTTTGTAAACTTAATTTTTTTATGCATTATGCCACACATAAAATATAATTAAAAGTTATGTGTTTAACATATTTTTTATCGAAATTCCGAAACCACGCGTCGGGTCGTTGATAAAAACGTGAGTCACCGCACCGACGATTTTACCGTTTTGCAATATCGGACTGCCGCTCATTCCCTGTACTATACCGCCGGTAATGCTTATCAAATCTTTATCGGTTATCTTTATGACGTAGTTTTTATAATCGCCTTTTGTTTCGTCGACTTTCACTATAGCAACGTCGTATTCTTTAGGCAGAGAACCGTCTATCGTCGTAAAAATAGATGCCGCGCCTATTTTAGCCGTCCCGACAGATACCTTTCTCAAAGAAGAAAAATCAAAATCGTCGTTCATACATCCGTACACACCGCTGCAAGTGTTTTTATCTACGGACGCTATAGCGTTTTTTTTAATGAAAACGCCTCTTAATTCACCCGCCTTACCCTTCTCGCCTTTTACGACGCCTGTTATTCTACACTTAAACAAATTCCCCGACCGCACTTCGACAACGTCGCCGTTTTCATCGACGACAGGATGTCCCAACGCACCGTAACCTTTATCGGTAAAATACGTCACGGTACCGATACCGCCCACGTCATCTCTGATAAAAACGCCCATTTTATAATCGCCCGAAGCGTCAAGTGCCGGAAAAAGAGATAAATAAATTATTTCACCGTTCCTTTTTACTTTAAGTATTTTAACGTCGCCGTTCGTTAACTGATTGGCAATATCGGAAGCGTTGTTTACTTCCACGTCGTTTATACAGAGTATCACGTCTCCGACTGTAACGCCCGCTTTCTTTGCCGGAGAGTCGACAACCGTATCGCCCACAACATCGCAAGTTCCCACAACGGTCGCGCCGCGTGTATCCAACAAAAAACCTGCAGGCATACCTCCCAGATACAACACCGTCTCTTCCGCGAACGCCGATATTCCGTTTGACAATAATATAAAAATCGACACGACAAACAGCGTAACGATAGCAAAAAATCTTTTCTTCATATAATCCTCTGTCCGTTATAGAATGCCTAATTGAAGAAAAAATATACAAAAAAAAAAGAGTGTCGTTCAACACTCCTTTTTCATAACGCCGTTCAGCGTGCCGTTTTTTTAAAAGCATCCGCTTCTTTAATAAGCTGTTCCGCGTGCATAAACGTCGACTTATTGTCAGCCGTTCCGCCCGACAATCTGGCGACTTCGTAAATTTTTTCTTCCGCGGTAAGTCTTTTTATATTCGTGTGAGCCTTTCCGTCGCTTTCGGTCTTCCAAATGAACAAATTACAATCCGCCGTTGCGGCAATCTGCGACAAATGACTAATCGCAATAATCTGAACGTTTTTTGCTATCTTAACGTACTTTTCGGCGACCGACTTTGCCATAACGCCGCTTATACCGGCATCTATTTCGTCAAACACATAAGTGCTATTAACGTTTGCCGCCGCTTCTTGCGATTTAACGGCAAGCATAAACCGACTTAATTCACCGCCTGATATAACGTCCGAAAGAGGTTTTAACGGTTCGCCTATATTTGCAGTAAAAAGAAATTCGACTTTGTCAAAACCGTTAAGCGAAGTATACGCGCAATCTTCTTTATTAGGTTGTTCGCAAAAACGCACTTGAAAATTCGCATGCGGCATTCCCAACGTTTTTAATTCGTCGACGACTTTGTTTTCAAAACATTCAGCCGATTTGCGTCGTTTATTGGACAACTCGCAAAACAAATCGTACAAATCCGCTTTCAGCACGTCACCTTCTTTCACAAGTTGCTCGGACAACTCTCCGAAGTTATCCAGTCGATTTTTTTCTTCCGTCGCGTCGGTTAAAAACCGCATTATTTCTTCGTAAGTTGCCCCGTACTTCTTTTTAATCTTTTTAATCAGCTCTAAGCGTTCCTCTACATAATCCGGATTAACGTCTACGTCGTCAAAACGACCTATAACCCCGTCCGCGCATTCCGAAACATCCTCGAGTTCGGCACAAGCAGCGCTCAATCTGTCGTATATGTCTGCATATTCTTTGTCCAAATCACCGATAGAACGCAAAGAATACATCACATTTGCAAGAATATCGTTAGCACCGCCGTCTTCGTTTATAGCATACTTTACGGCTTGCATAGCTTCGATTATTTTTTCACGCGACGAAAGTTTGTTTTTAATTTCGACAAGCTCTTCTTCTTCGCCGTCTTTAATATCTGCCTCGGATATTTCTTTAATTTGGTACTCCAAAACGTCTAAGCGCATAAGCCTTCTGCTTTCGTCGCCGCCCAGTTCATTTAATCTTTCTAAAACGTTTTTATAAACAATATTTTTTTCTTTAATTCGTTGTTTAATATCGGAAATATCTTTTTCTTCCGACAAACCGTCGATTAAAGCAAGTTGATTGGTTTCGCTAAGCAAAGAAAAATGCTCGCTTTGACTATGAATATCTACAAGAAGCCTCGTTAATTTTTTAAGCATACCGAGAGTAACCGAACAGCCGTTTACCTTGACCGAACCTTTACCGTCGGAAGAAAAACGTCTAGTTACGATAATCTCGTTTTCTTCATCTATGTCGAGTTCCGAAAAAATCCCTCCGAGAAGAGACGGCTCGACAAAAAAATCCGCAGTAACTTTGCACTCGTTTTCACCCGAACGGATAAGCGTTTTATCTGCTTTCGCCCCGAGCACGAAATTAATCGCCTCGATAACGACGGACTTACCGGCACCGGTTTCACCCGACAACACGTTTAATCCGTCGGAGAATTCAATCTCCGCGCTATCGATAAGCGCAACGTTTTCAATACTTAATTTGCGCAGCATTTACAGCATCCTTAAACTTTTAGATATTATATCGGCGTCCTTATCGGATTTAGCGACGACCAAAAGCGTATCGTCACCCGCAACAGTACCTAAAACGCCGGAAAAATACATCCTGTCTATCGCGATGCCTGCAGACGACGCGTTACCCGCCATGGTTTTTATAACGATAAAGTTATTTACGGCGGTAATGGATATGGTTATTTGTTTAAAAAGATTAACTATTTTTTCCGGTATGTTTTGCGCATTGTCGACTACGGCGTACTTCGTTTTTTTATTAAGTCCGTCAACCTTTATCAACGTAAGTTCGTTAATATCGCGAGAAACTGTGGCTTGCGACACCTTACAACCGACCGCATTCAATCTTTCGGTTAATTCTTCTTGAGTCGAAATTTCTTCATCTGTTATAAGGTCAATAATTTTATTCAATCTTTCTTTTTTAGTCATCTCACATTTTCCTTTGCATTTTTCATTTTGTTAAATAATCTATTAAAAAACGAATATTCCTTATCACGTAAAAAAATCACGTTTTTATTCGATTTTTTTATACAAACTTTTTCGCCTTTTTTTATTCTCGTTATCAGCTTACCGTCGGCAAAAACGCCTGCCTCGTCGCCTTCGCACAAAGTGACTTCACAGCGTTGCTCCGCAGAACAGATTATCGGCCGATGGCTTAGCGAATGCGCCGCTATCGGTGTTACCGAAAAAGCATTTATGCCGGGCGCCAATATAGCGCCGCCCGCCGATAACGAATATGCGGTCGAACCCGTCGGCGTACATAGAATGACTCCGTCGCCGCAAATATTGTCGACAACTTCGGCGTCGATACTGACGTTGACGCCTATAACGGTACCGACGTGCGACACGTCGAAGATACGCTGTATTACCACGTCGTTAAGCGCCGCATAACTCTTATCGCCGACGTCGACGGAAATCATCATCCTGTTATCTGTTTTCAGTTTACCGTCCAACAACAAATCCACGGCCGTTTCGGTTTCGTATCTTTCAAATTCGGTTAAAAAACCCAATTTACCGGCATTGATACCTATTAAAGGAATTTGATTGTCGGCAGAAAACTTAGCAAGCCCTAAGATTGTTCCGTCTCCGCCAAGAACGATAATCGCATCGGCTAAAGTCTTTTTAGACAAACAAGAGTCGTCAATAACCGCGTAGTCCGTCTTTCTTTTTTCCAAAACAGATTTCAACTTGTTAAGCCAAACGCCGTTTTCATCTTTGGCTTTATTAACGTAAATCAAAACTTTCATTTTGTCACCTTGCAAATAATAACACAAAAATCGAATATTTTCAATAAATATTCGCTATTTATTCAAAAATTTTATCGAAATATTTTTTAAAGCTTTGATTTTCTAGTCCGTTTTTACGCAACAACACCAACAATTCCAAGTTTTTATCACGGTTTCTAGGCGCGTCCGTTATGACTTGCGGAATTAAATAATTTGCACGCGCACACGCTAAAACGTCGTTGCAAACAGATATTATAACTTTTTTATCTCTCACAACGCCGTTTTTAATTTTTTTTCTTTCACCGATTTCAAATTGCGGTTTAATAAGCAAAATTACATCTTTACCGTCGTCGAGCAAACCCGATATAATAGGCAAAGCAATCGTAGCCGAAATGAAACTTAAATCCGCGACGACCAAATCGATAGGAAAATCGAAATCGTCCGGCTTCAAAAATTTAACGTTTTTTATTATCGGAAAAACTTTATCGTTTTCTTTTAATTCCGGCGACAGCAATTCGTCGTTTAAATCGACCGCATATATTTTTTTTGCGCCGTTTTGCAAAAGGCAGTCTGTAAATCCGCCTGTACTCGCCCCTATATCGGCGGCAATTTTATTGTCGACGGAATATTCAAATTCATCGAGAGCCTTTTTAAGTTTATACCCACCCAAAGAAACGAATTTAACGTCGCAATCGTAAGTTATCTCGTCGTTACCGTTTTCTTCAATCGAATATGACGGCTTGCATATTTTTACACCGTTAACTTTAATTTCACCGCGCAAAATAGCCTGTTTAGCCTTCGTACGCGACGAAAAAAAATTATTACGTTCCAAAAATTCATCTAATCTCATAACAAAAATAAAAACACAATTGCTTGTGTTTTAGTTCATTCGCATACGTACTTGCGCAGTAAATTTGTCAAAAAAATCATTTACGGGAAATTTTTCCGCAATCTTCAGACAAACGTCGTAATGACTACACGCAAGATTTTTAGCCCCGTCAAGAGATAAAAGCTTCACCGCGGTAAATTTATCCTCTTTTTCGTCTTTGTTCGGCGTCTTACCCAAAGTATTTTTGTCGCCTATAACGTCTAATATGTCGTCGGTTATCTGAAAGGCGATACCCAAATGTTCGCCGTAATTTTTCAATTCGTCAAAACATTTGCCGCCCGATAAATATGAAGAAATCAAAAGAGGCGCGGTCAATAATTTTGCCGTTTTATTCATATAAACGGAATAAAGCCCGTCGATATCTGACAACTTACCCTGATTTTCCAAATCCAGCACTTGTCCGCCGACCATTCCGCTATATCCTGAATATTCGGCTAAAATCTTCATAGCGGCAACGTCGTTAACGTCAAAACATTCAAGCGTTGACAATATATGCTCAAAAGCAAAAGCAAGGAGCGCGTCTCCGCACAAAATCCCGTATGCCTCGCCGAATTTTTTATGAGTAGACAGATTGCCGCGTCTATAATCGTCGTTATCCATCGCCGGTAAATCGTCATGAACCAATGAAAAAGTATGAATACATTCGATAGCAAGAGCATAAGGCAGAATTCTCCGACGTTCTACACCCAACATCTCTGCAGCGGCGAGCGCCAATACAGGACGAATACGTTTACCGCCGTTAAGTAACGAATAACGCATTGCATCGCATATGGTATCCGGCGCATCTTTCGACAGTTTATCCAAAGTTAAATTAAGATGCTCGTCAAAAACGGCGCGATGTTTTTCATACGCGTCAAACATTCTCCATTCTCCTAAAAGCGCACTCGATTGTGTTTTCAAGCAACATCGTAATAGTCATCGGTCCGACGCCGCCGGGTACCGGCGTAATATAATCTGCAACTTTTTGAACCTCGTCAAAATCGACGTCGCCCTTAATCCCTTCGGCGGTACGGTTAATACCGACGTCGATAACGGTCGCGCCTTTCTTAACGTAATCGGCAGTAACAAAATTTGCCCTACCTACCGCCGCAACAAGTATATCCGCACTGCGACATATTTTTTGCGTATCGCTTGTTTTGCTGTGGCACACGGTTACCGTCGCATCCGCATTGAGGAGTAGCGCGGCAATAGGCTTGCCCACTATATTGCTACGGCCTAATATAACCGCATTCTTACCTGAAGTTTCCACACCGTACTCACGAAGCAACCGCATAATACCCTTAGGTGTACACGATACGGAACACGGCTTATTCAGCAATAATTTACCTAAATTCTCCGCTTTAAAACCATCGACGTCTTTTTCGACGGGAATAGCATTTAAAACATCAGCTTCGACTATATGTTCGGGCAACGGCAACTGCACCAAAATCCCGTCGATTTGGTCGTTTGACGCAAGTTGCTTCACTAAAGAAACAACCTGTTCTTGCGTAGCACTTTCATCCATCGCAAAAACAAGCGATTTAACCCCCGTATACTCGCATGCCTTCGTTTTGTTTTTAACGTAAATTTGAGAAGCAGGATCATTGCCGACGATTACAACCGCCAACGAAATCGACCTGCCGTATCTTTCATAAAAACGAACGACGTCGCTTTTAACGTTTTCTTTTATCTTGGCAGACAAAGCCTTCCCGTCCATAACGACCGACATAACCTTACCCCCTTATATAGTTCGCAAGAATTCCGTTGACGAAATCCGTACTTTTTTCCGTCGAATATTTAGCCGCTATTTTCACAGCCTCGTCAACCACCACGGGAATCGGCGTATCAGGAAAACTTTCCCTTTCCGCCATACCCAACAGTATGGCGCACTTGTCGGCGGCATACACCCTACTCAACTTATACCCCACGGCAAGTCTTTCTATTTCGGAAAGATATTTGTCCCGATTTGCAATAATAGTTCGATACAAAACGTCCGCAAAATTTTTATCGTCGACAGACAACGGCTTTTTCAAAACTTCAAAAAGCCCCTCGTCGTCCGAATTGAAAAAATTGGAAAACACGTATTTAAATACTATCTCTCTGGCTTCGCTTCTCATTTGTCATCCTTTGTCGTGTCCGTTTTATTTACCTCGTCGTCGACTCTATTTGCGTTCATGTTCGAATTTTCAACGTTTTTATCGTTAAAAATCAATCCGCAAACAATAACGTTAACGTTGCTTATCGTGTACTCGGTCATAGACTCAACGCTATGACGAACCGCCTCTTGCACCTTAAACGCAACGTCCGGTACAGACTGCGTATAATGCACCTTAACGACAACGTCGACTCCGACGCCTTCTTTATTGAAAACAACTTTAACGGCGTCGCTGCGGTATTTGGTATGCGGTGCGGAAGAATACAACTCAACGTAAGGCAATTCGGAAACGGCAAGCGTGACTATACCGTCCACTATGCCGTTCCCGTAAATAATCTTTTCTTCTTTTTGCTTTTCGTCTATTTTCTTAAAACGCGACATAATATCCTCATGATAAATAAACTTTTTGTTTTATTGTACCACAAAATATATTTTTTGCATAGCGTTTTTATGAAATAGGTATAATTTTTACGTTTTCGGGCGATACGGATATTTCTTCCGCGATTATAGAGTATATCGCAATCGCGTCGTCTGCGGATAATTCTTCGGATTTAGTGATGACGTTGACGTTATCCGACTCCAATCCCATAACGACCACAGCGTCCTCGAAGCCGTACGCTCTTATTAAATTCTCGAGCAACATTTCTTTTTCCGTCATTCCGGTCAATTCGATTTTCATTGCCAAAGCGTCTTTCTTTTCTTGACTTTCGGTTTCTGCTGCGGCAATCACCGCATCGAGTTGTAGAATTTCTTCATTCCTCGTCGTTTGCCTTTCAGTTCTGTACTGTGTAAAATAGTTGGCAGCCGTAACCGCGGAATTATCGTCGTTAATCGAAGTCGTATCGGTTAAAACGAAGTTAAATACGGCAGTTACCGCAAGCAGTGCTATCATACACGATAAAATGATGACTTTTTTCTTTTTTGACATAGTTCTCTCCTTTTATCTTAATTATTTTATGACATCGATAAAATTTCTATATTATTTACGCCTATATTTAATAAAGACACCGTAGCTTGTTCAAGCTTTCTTCTGACCGCAATATTATTTGCACCCTCCGCAACAATAAGCACTCCGGTTATTTTGGGATACAATTCTTTAAGAACGATTGTTTTTCCGTTAACGATTAAAGGCTCCTCGACGACGATGGTTCCGTTGTCGCTTGTATTGGTAGTAGAAGTCATTGCAAGCACGGTTTCCATTCCCGCCTCTACACTGACGACTACGGAGACCTTGCCCGCTCCGCTGACTTTGCTTAAGTTTTCCGATAAACGTTTTTCCAAATTATCTACGTATTCCATAACGGCGTCGCCGCTCTCATTATTCTCTTCGGACGATGTGCCAAGCATTAAAAACAAAAAAACCGCGGCAAGTATTGCGACAATCACGTAAGCTACTACGTTTTTTCCCTTAAATAAATCTTTTCGAACGATTTTTTTCTGCGTCGAGTCAGTCTTTTCCATATATGATTTTAACGACCTCCTTATCGACGTTTAAGCACTCGGAAACAGTTACCCTGCTTTTGTCAATAATATCTATATGCTTTTGTTCGTCGGTTATAACCGAATTTTTTAAAAATACGGACACGCTGTTTATTATTTCTTTTCCGTGGTCGTTTATCGTATAATCTATATCGATTTCTACGTCGTTAAAGCCCGAATTATTAAAAATTATTTCGCATAAAGTTTCTTTTGCCTTGACTTTTTCCGCTACGGTAAACTCAAGAAAACTTCGCTGATAATACGCTTGGTCGCCATCGCTTGCAAAAGTCAAATTCAACCGTGAAAAGTCGATTTTTGTTAACGGATTAAGAATAACCAAAGCGACTACCGTCGCAAAAATCCCCTTAACGTATGCCCCGAATTTCCCTTTCGGTAAAATCAGACTCGTCAAGGCAAACAATATTACCGACGCAGTAACCCCTATAAGATAATCTTTCATCACACCCACCCGCCGTTTGCAGACATAAGCATAAGCAAAATGGTGACGAATAGCATAAATCCAACCAACAAAATACTCGCCACAAGATACGTTAAACACTTAGAAGCAGATTGACACAATCCGCCGACTTTATCGTCGCCGAATAAACCGACCAAAGCCGAAGTTAATTTTAAACATAATGAAAAAGCGGCAATATTCAGCACGGGTAACAACGTTATATAAAACAGAACGATAAGTACGCATACGCCCACTGCGTTTTTTATAAGAACACAACCGCACATAATCAATTCCGAACCGTCTTTCAAAAAACCGCCTATAATAGGTATCGAATTTGAAATAGCATATTTTGCGGCTTTTAACGAAACACCGTCATACGTCGCAGAGGCAATGCCTTGTACTCCTAAAAATATGCCGAAAACCGTAAAAGACAACCCGAAAATCCATTTTAAAGCACTTGTTATAAGGTTTACAAAACCGTCAATTTTTAGCGTATCGGTCATCCCCGACAAAGATAAAAAGACTAATAACGTCGAAACCATCGGCAGGACCAGCGAACAGACGATAGATATAATGCCGTCGGAGAAAAAAGCAACCGCCGGCTGATACAACGACGCGGACGTCGTCCCTCCTGAGGCAACCATTAAAGTTAAAATTATAGGCGTTGCGTATTCGCTCAACGCTCCCATTCCGGCAATTACCTCCGAAACGGATTTAAAAAGTGCGACTAATTTAGTAAGAAGAATTACGGCAACGCATAGAAAGCAGACTAAATTGACCGCCCTTGATACCTCCTCGGACAAAAAAGAACTTTTTAATTTCATTACCGAAGAACATATCAAACATATGACTATAATGCTCAAAAAAACGGATAAATACGAATAAACGCTATCTAACAATACATTAAAAACATAAGTAAAAACAGAGGAAAAATCGGTACTATACTCACCTTTTAACATCTTTTTTAATGACGGATAAAATTCAAAACCGTTAAGGTCTTCGTACTGAGATAAAAAATTTTCCATATCGCTGAAATCGATGTTATCCAATTCTTTTTCGATATTATCGGTCAGTTCGTCGGCATAAACAACGTTTGTCGAAACGTCAAAAGAAATAACGACAAATAAAAATAAAATTAAAAAAACAATCCTTTTCATTGCATTAAACCGATAAACAAATTAAAAAGAGCATAAACCACGGGAAACGACGTACATAATATCACAACCTTCCCTGCAAATTCCACCTTGTCCGACAACCCCTTCAGCCCGAAATCTTCGATTGTATTTGCGGCAAAGCCTACAAGACATCCGATTGCCGTTACCTTAAAAACTATTTTGAAAATACTTTTATCTATAGTTGTTAATTCTATTAACTTGTCCATAAAGCCGACTGCCTCGTCGACGTACGACAAACTTAAATACAAAACGATTATGCCAGACATAATTTCAACTAAAACGGTTAGTTGACTATTGATGTTTTTAAGATAAATCACTATAATTGCCGACACAAGCGCAAACGAGACGATTTTTAACATCTTAATACAAATAGAACATATTTTTAATCGTTTCGAAAAGTTCGCCTATCATACTTACGACCAAAGTCAACACAACAATCAATCCGGCAAGCGATACAAGCATCGCTATATCGTCTCTATCGCTCTTTTTCAAAACTTGCGTGATAACGGCTATCAAAATTCCTATTGCCGCTATCTTAAAAATAACATCGATATTCACCTCGTCATTCCCCTACAAACAAATTATCATAAGAGTTATTCCAAATAAAATTCCTAATTTTATATACAATGCTTTATACTTGGTTTCGTTCGCTATTGCTTCGTTTTTCTTTCTTAAAAGTTCGTCACTCGTTATATTAAGATAATCGAGCAACGTCTTTTTATCGCTTTTATCGATAGTTTTTAAATAGTCTTTTAACATTGACCAATCCTCATCGTTAAGATAGTTAAACGCATCGCACAATCCACCGTCCGCATAGTAGTCGTTCATCGCGCGATAAAAATCGCTTTTTTTCTCATTTTTATTTATTAAATCCTCGACAGTTCGCATCCCGAACGACACTTGGTTTTTCAATTCGTTCGTGAAAAAATAAAAATCTTCGTAATACAACTTTCTTTTTGTATATTTTTTAGATAAAAGCAAACCGGTCAGTGCAGACAAAGCAAAACAAATAATCCCAACCGTATAATTCATAGTTCTATATAATCGGCATTATAGATTTTTCCGACCTCACCGAACGTATTAAAACTCTTTAAAACAACGTATCTGTCAAAAACGTTTTTTATAAAAAAATCTTTATCGATAACTTCTTTAAGTTTTCCGGCATGACAACTGGCTATCACTTTCACCCCGGACGTCACGGCTCGTTGCACACACGTCCAATCGTTTTCATTTACAAGTTCGTCCGTAACCACAATCTGTGGCGACAACGAGCGTATACCGTAAGACATAGCATATAATTTGTCCGAATTAACTATTAAATCTATGTTTTCGCCCTTAACCGCACAGAATTCTTCTCTTTCGTCGATAATCAACATCTGTTTTTTTAGATTTTCGTTAATTTTTAACGCCAAATCCTTTAAAATAGTCGTTTTTCCGCAAAAAGGCGGCGAGATTATCAACGCGTTATATACGTCATCTCCGCATACGATATTGTCAAAAACTCGCTTAGAACAACCACGTATAAAATGCGGAACACGAATATTCAACGATAATATATTAGAAATCGTAACAATTCCGTGCTCATCGAAAACACAAGTACCGCCCAAGCCAATTCTTATCCCGTTGCCGGCTGACAAATATCCTTTTTTTATTTGTTCGTTAAAAGCATAAACCGAATGTTTAGTCACTTTACTTACTATTTGATCGACGTCTTCCTCGTCGCAAATAATTGCATCTTGCTTAATTAAAGTTGCGCCTAAAACACCGAGATACACTCTTCTGTCTCCGACAACACACGTAATAGGCTGATTAACGCGCATCCTGATTTCATATAACTTGTCCGCATCGATTTTTTGCAGCGCGTGACAAACTCTTTCAGGGAGAAAATCCATATTCATCGATATAGATTATGTTTTAACCGTTTACATAAGAACGAAAATCAATATTTTTTATGATTTTAAAACAAAAAAGACCTCCCTCTACGTTTAAGAGAGAAGTCTTTAACTATTATTTTTAATTACTTATTACCTAACATTTCGGCAATCGACGCACCACCGTTACTGTCGTCTTTCCATTCGCGAAGTTCGGGTTCCTCGTCTTCCGATTGTTCCTTTTTGCCCTTACCGGTCTTTTCGACTTTAGCGGGCTTTTCAACCTCGGGAAGCAATGCTTTAATCGACAAAGTCATTTTTTCTTTTTCGACGTTGATATCAAGTATCTTCGCTTCAATCTCCTGACCGACCTGCAAAGCACTCACAGGGTTTTCCAACCACTCGTTAGAAATTTGCGATACGTGAACCAATCCGTCGATACCTTTTTCAACTTCGACAAACGCACCGAAACTAACTAATCTGACAACTTTGCCTTTTATAACGTCGCCGATAGCATATCTTTCGTTAACAGAACTCCACGGTTTGGGTTGTAATTGTTTATAACCGACCGAAACACGTTTGTTCTCTACGTCCAGCTTCAATATCTTAAATTCATATTGTTTACCGATTTCCAAAACCTCGGAGCAATCTTTGCAACCGACCCAAGATAAATCGGAAATATGCGCTAAGCAATCGAAACCGTTAACGTCGATGAAAGCACCGAACGAAGTAAACCTTACCGGAGTACCCAACACGATGTCGCCTTCTTGAACGTTGTCAAAGAACTCTGCTTCTTTTGCAGCGCGTATAGCGTCGCGCTCTTCCTTTTCGGCAAGCAAAATAACCCTTTGCGAACCGACGATTTGACGACGCGCTCCTCTCGACTCCACCTTTTCAGCTTTAAGTCTTAAGGTTTTACCTACGTATTTTTCTAAATCTTTCACAAAACCAAGTTTAATCTGCGATGCCGGAATAAAGACTTCGTAACTGCCGTATTTGCCGGTCAAACCGCCCTTATTGGTCGCGGTAATAACTGCTTCGAATATCTTACCGTTTCTGATTTCTTCTATTTCGGCTTCTTCTTTCAAAACCTTTTCCATCGCCTTTTCGGACAATCTTAAAGGTGCTTTGCCGATAACCATAACGCGAATTTCACTACCGATTTTGTCTTTATAGTTTTCTTTATCGTATTCGGAAAGCATCTCGTCTTTCGGAAGCTCAAAATCATTTTTGACATTCTTCATAGAAAGAGTTAAACCGTTTTCGTTAGCCGAAGATATTCTGGCAGAAACTATTTGACCGATTTTAAAATCGCGCGTCGGTTTAATATTATCGAACGCTTTTTCCATTTCCGACTTAACCGCTTCTTGTTCAACGGGCTTAACTTCTTCTACGGGAGCGCTTTCAACCGCTTCCGTTTGCTCATCACCGATAACTTCCGTAGTAATGATTTCTTCTGTGACATTCTCCATGTGCGAGACAACCTCCTGAAACTGTTCCGGCGGCGTCGATGCCCCGAGAACAATCCCTACCTTTTTAAATTTTTTTATTTTTGTATAATCAAAGCCGGACGGCTCCGTTAACCTATACGTATCGGGACAATTTTCAGCGCATATACCGTAAAGTTTATCGGTATTATTGCTCTTCGCCCCGCCGACAACCAAAACGGCATCGCAAACGGCTGAAATCAACCGTGCCTCTTTTTGGCGCTTAGTTGTAGTATAGCAAATTGTTTTGAAAATATCAACTGTTTTTAACTGGCTATCACTAAATTTTTTTATAATCTCGTTAAATTTTTCTTCGGAATACGTCGTTTGAACGACAACGCACGCCCTATCGTGCAAATTCTTCGGAACTTCCTCGGGAGAATTTATAATCAAAGCTTCGTTATTGCACCAACCGTTTATACCTATTATCTCGGGATGGTCCGCCTTGCCTATTATTATCACTCGATAACCGTCGGAATAATAACGACGAACAATTTTCTGTATTTCTTTCACAAACGGGCAAGTACAATCAACTACTTCGGCCCCGATTTCATTCAATTTGTCAAAGGTCTCTTTCGGCTCGCCGTGAGTTCTGACGACGACGGTATCGCCGTTTTTAACGCTCGACAATTCAGCAGAAGAAATCGAGCGAACGCCCAACTCGGAAATATCACGTATTACGGTTTCGTTATGAACGATTTCACCCAGCACAAATTTATTATCGCCGGTCAAATTCCGCACGGCTCGCAAAGCACGCTGCACCCCCGAACAAAAACCGCTGTTCTTACCCGTTACCGCTATCATAAACGATCTACCGAGCAACGTAGGACAAAACCTTGTCCACAACTTGCCCTATCGACATATCGGAAGTATCGATTTCAACCGCGTCCGGAGCCTTAACCAGCGGAGCAAAATCTCTGTTCTTATCGTTAAAGTCTCTCTGAACGATTTCTTTCTTTAAAAGTTCGTAGTCGACTTCGTGCCCCTTTGCGATTAATTCTTTATACCTACGCTCCGTACGCACGTCAACGCTTGCGGTAACGTAGAATTTATAATCGGCATCGGGAAGAACGTATGAACCTATATCTCTTCCGTCAAGAACACACGACATCCGAGAAGCGATTTCCCGTTGCATGTCGACCATCTTCAATCGAACGCATCGCAAACTGGAAACGTTAGACGCAGCCATCGAGACGTGCGGCTCCCTTATTTTTTCCGAAACATCCTCACCGTCCAAAAACGTACGTTGCGCACCGTCTAAATATTTGATTTGCAAATCTATATCGTCTATGAAAGAAGATACACCTTGAATATCAAAAGTATCGACACCGAGCGAAATAGCTTTGAGCGCTACCGCACGGTACATCGCACCGGTATCCAAATACAAAATGTTTAGTTTACTCGATAAAGCCTTAGCGATAGTACTTTTACCGCTCCCGGACGGACCGTCTAAAGCAATTCTGACCATATATCCCACCCCCGATTTTACAACGTATGTATTCTATCACCTTTGCACGTAAAATACAACTCAAAAACCACATATTTTACAAAAAATTGTTTTTAAGCGTTCATTCCGGCAACAAAACCCGTCGAAAACGCTATTTGCAAATTAAATCCGCCGGTAAACGCATCAACGTCTAACACTTCGCCGGCAAAGAAAACACCTTGCACCAATTTACTTTCCATTGTCTTGGGATTAATTTCCTTTACGTTGACTCCGCCGGAAGTAACAATCGCCTCTTGCACCGGACGCAGTTTATCTATATCGAAACTTAAATTTTTCAAAACAGAAACGACACGCTCTCTCTCGACTTTAGTTATATTCGCAGAAATCTTATCTCCGGCAACGTTTGCTCTCTTCATAACTACGTCTATCAAAGCAGCAGGGAGCAACGTGCGCATAACGTTTTTGAACGCTTTATTTTTTGCCTGAGATATTTCCCTAATCAACCTTTCGTCAAGCGTTTTGG
>CAZARP010000014.1:0-2858 GCA_964487575.1 uncultured Christensenella sp. | reverse complement strand
GCTTTATTTTTTGCCTGAGATATTTCCCTAATCAACCTTTCGTCAAGCGTTTTGGCATCGAGTGCCGGTTTTAAATCTAACGATAAACTTGCCCTATGCAAATCAAATTTGTTAATCATAGCCGAACAAGATAAAACTATCGGTCCCGAAACACCAAAATGGGTAAAAAGCATCTCTCCGAAATCGGAAAAAACGTTTTTTCCGTCTACAATGCATCTAAGCGCAACGTTTTTAAGCGAAACGCCTTGTAAAGGAATATATTCAGAGCCTTTCAATTCAATAGCGCACAGAGAACTTTTAGGTTCAACAACACTATGACCGATCTTTTGTGCAAACAAATAACCGTCGCCCGTGCTACCGGTCAACGGATACGAAATCCCGCCCGTACATACAATAACCGAATTACATTCCAGTTCTTCATCATCAAGTCTAACCGATTTTGTTATAGAATTTTCTATACATATTTCTTTAACCTCGGCATTTAAACGCACTTCAACTCCTGCGGATTTACACGCCTTTTCCAACGTTTTAGTTACGTCGCTTGCCTTATCGCTTGCGGGAAAAACCCTATTACCCCTTTCCGTTTTTAAGGCTAAACCGTTACTTTCAAAAAAATCATACGTCATCTTCGGGGTTAACGTAGACAGCGCGCCGAATAAAAATTTGGGATTTGTAACTACGTTTTTCAAAAACTCGTCGACGTCGACGTAGTTAGACAAGTTACATCTACCTTTACCCGTAATATATATTTTTTTCCCTAACTTTTCATTCTTTTCCAAAAGAACGACACTGTTTCCGTTTATAGCCGCAGAATACGCTGCCATCAAACCGGACGCACCCCCGCCAACAACAATAACCTTTCGCATAAAACACCGTTATGCGTGACATAAACACGCTTAAATATATTATAAATTATCTATATTTTATCGCTACGCGCATTGTTCGGCTTTCTTTTAAGGATTTTCACCGACGCAAACACGACAACGATAAAAAATGCCAACCACAACAACAACCCCCACCACGTATCGTAAGGGATTAAACTATTATTAAACGAATACGACGACATAAAAATCGTAATCATTCTCACAACAACAATCATAACGGAGAAAAACGTCGCGTTAAGAGAGGTCAAACCAGCAACGAAGCACAACAAATCATCCGGAAAGAAAGGAAACAAAAACATAAAAGTAAAAATAAGTTTATCCCTCCCTTCTATCAAACTCAGTCCTTTGCGAAGATTTTTTTGTCCAACCAACCACGTAACAACCTTAACCCCAAAAACACGCGCGAACCAAAACGCAACCAACGAACCGGATATAATGCCTATCGAACTATACAACGCCCCTCTAAACGGTCCGAACAGCAAAACACCTGCGCCAACCGCAATAAAAGACGGAAGCGGCAAAACGACCACTTGCAAAAACTGTAAACAAATAAAAAGGAAAACAGCATTGCCTCCAAAAGAAGAAATATAATCCCGAAGCTCGTTTATACTTGCAATTTTTTTATTAAATCCGGTAATTTTGATTGTATATATCACACACAAAAGCAAGCAAACCGCCAAACTCGCCAGAAAAAACAATTTGAAAAATATCCCGCTGTTTTTTCGAAAAAAAGCAACGCTAAAAATCGCACATATAGAAACCGTCGCGACGCAAACGGATATGTAAATTTGCAAATTAGCAACTTCAGAAAGTTCAAAATACAAGACAAAAAAAATAATCGACGAACACCCAAGCAAAAAAACTGCAACGACAATCAATATCTCTTTCAAGCATTTAACAAAATAATCAAGCATCATAACGTTACTATTATATTGTTAAACTTACGTAATAATCCGTTCAGCCATATATCAGTTGGTCGCTTTCTTATATTCGGATACGGCAATTTTATCGCATCTGTTGTTGTATTCGTTATCTGCGTGCCCTTTAACCTTAACGTACTTTATGGAATGTCGTTCACCAAGCGACAGCAATTCTTCCCACAAATCAACGTTTTTAACAGGCTTTTTGCCCGAGGTCTTCCAGCCGTTACTCCTCCAACCGTCAATCCAACCTAAATTAAACGCGTCAACCAGATATGACGAGTCGCTAAACAATTCCACGTCGCAAGGCTCTTTTAACGTTTTTAAGCCGACAATCGCCGCGGTGAGCTCCATTCTGTTATTCGTCGTATCCGATACCGCTCCGCTAACAACCTTTTCTTTATCACCGTACACAAGTATAGCGCAGTATCCGCCGTTACCCGGATTACCGCTACATGCCCCGTCGGTATATATTTGCACGTTCTTCACTTTCACCTAACCCTATAAAAAGAGAATTATAAAAAACTTCCCCTTTTTGCTGTTTTTTATTTGACTTAACGCTTCGTTTATTATATAATCTATTGTGTTTTTAGGGGAGTGGCTCAATTGGTAGAGCAGCGGTCTCCAAAACCGCCGGTTGCGTGTTCGAGTCGCGTCTCCCCTGCCAATATTCAAAAACGCTTATTTTTGGCTATTTTTAGTTGAAAGTAGGCGTTTTTATACTATAACCGGACACCACAACTTAATTTACTTCGTCTTGCGACTTAAAACTTTTACTTTTTTTTATTATAATCTTTTTTAACGTAAAAATCAAATAAAAAGCCAATAAAATCATTCAAGGCTTATTCGCGAAAAAAATTTTAAAATTCAGCTTGAAAAGTTTGACAAATTCAAACATATTTATTATGATAAATATGTTCTGGGGGTATAGCTCAGTTGGTAGAGCGCTTGAATGGCATTCAAGAGGTCGCCGGTTCGAACCCGACTATCTCCACCACGCAAAAAAGGACGAACTTTAGCAAGGTATGCTGTTCGTCCTTTTTCATATTTTGCG
>CAZARP010000013.1:17963-26692 GCA_964487575.1 uncultured Christensenella sp. | reverse complement strand
AACGACTGGTCGTCTAAAGAATAGTCGACCTTTTGACCGTCTATGATCAACGTGCCGCTATAACCTAAACCGTTTTTATCCGGCACGTAGTTACCGTAGCCGTTAAAGTCAACGATGCCGAACGCCGCGTCCGAGGAAATCCACTCGCCGGCGTATTCGTCTTGTCTGTAGAGGGTGAAGTTAACCGTGTCTTCCCCGTCGCTCGTCAACAACTGACACTTCAACACGCCGTCGTCGCTGTATTTTAACAAGCCGTACACCGTTCCGTCCATAAAGAGGAACAAAGTCTTTTCGGTCATCAAGTCGAACTCGTAAGTCAAATAGTAAATCTCTTTAATCGTTTTGCCGTCCTCTACGGTTATAAAAGACAACTTAGCCTCTGCGTCACCCGTCTTGGATATTCCGCCGAGTTCCAAAGCGACGTCGCCGTCGACGGACGTCCAAGAACCGTAGTAACCTTCGGTCTTTCCGTAAGTATACGCGGACGTATCCTTTTGAACGGATAAGAAGCCGTCGTCGTCGAATTTCACGGTCGTGCCGTCGTTTAAAAGAAGCGACTTGCCGTCTGCGCTCACGGTATACGTACCGTAATCGCTATAGATTACGCTTTCGTACGACTCGTTACCGTTGCCGACAAACATTATGCCGACGTAACGATATTCCCAATTACCCGCTCCGTCGAACGTATAATATTTTTTCGACATAGAAGAAATCTGCCACGTACCGACAAAATCGTCCGTAACCTTAACGTTATAATCCCCGACGGAAATCACCTTAAAGTCATCGTCGAGTTGTCCCGTTACGATATAGCCGTCCATATCTATGGTAAGTTGCTTGCCGACGATAGAATAAGCGAAATCGCAAACTTCGCCGGTAGCGTTAAGCACGCCCGTGCCGTTAGCGTAGAAGGTATATATATCGGTATTCGACGAGTCGGAATAATAGTAACTGCCGACTATCGTCTTGCCTGCGTCGTACGCTGCGAGCGGCTTGCTCGACGAAACGAGTTCTACGACTTCGGAAGAGTTATCGTCCGAAGACACGGTATATCTGCCGCCGATAATTTCCAAACCGTTTTCGGTTATAACGCCTTTATACGTCAATGCCTGTTGCGCGTCAATTATGCCTTCGTAGCAATAACGGGCAAACCGTGCGTTGTAGAAAATAATGCTTTCGCCGTCGTAATAGTAAACGCCCTCGTGTTTGCCGGAAGCGTCCGTGCAAGTAAATTTACCGCTCTTATCCAGCGTGAGCGCTATAATACCGACGTCATCGTCGGAATGCGCGTCGATATAATAAGTACCCGCAACTTCCGAATAATCGGCAAAACCGACGTAGAAAGTAATCGACCTTGTGGGTATATATCCGTACGGAACCGCGTTTGTTAATTCTTCATCGAAATAGTATCCGTAAGACACTTTGCCGTCTTTCGCGGTAATCATACCGGGTATGCCGTTTTCGCCGTTATAGTTTTCATACACCAAGAACCAATACGCCATCGGTCTGTACGCGTTGGATATATTAAGTTCCAAAGAAGTTTTTGCACCGTCTTCGCTGTCGACGAGCACCTCTCCAAAATCGAAGGTCAGCGTGAAAATATACTCTTCACCCTCGTCGCTTTCGTCGGGATTGACTACGGGATACTGACCGTCGGTAAACTTCCAGTCGACGTCGTGCCAATAAAGCAATTCTTTAATCTGTTCGGACGACGTAAGGTCTATACTGCCGTTTTTACCGCCCTCCGCATAATAACAGTTGTATACGCTGGCGATACGAGCGTCGTATTCCCCGTCTTCGGTGCTTTCTTGCCTACCGTATATCTCGCCCACGTGCGCGTATTTATCGCCGAGGCGCGAACCTGCCGACAACGTACCCGTAGCGAAGCAATCCACTGCGGCGCTATCGGGTTGCATCATACCGACTATACCGCCGGCATAAGCGTGACAATATTGTTCCATGGTAGTAACGTCGGTGATGCTTGACTGCGCGTTGACGTCGCCGGTAGCGTAACAGTTAACCACCGCGGTATAACGACACAACCAACCGGCTATACCGCCGGCGTAGAAAGAACCGGTAAGATTACCCGTCGCATAACAGTTGTTCACCGTAGAAGTCGTAGACTGACTGTACGATACCGCATAACCGACTATTCCGCCCGCGGCATACACCGTACCGGCGTTACAGTTGATTTCCACGTCCGAACTCGAATACGCTATCGAGGATAAAAAAGTATCGTACGCGCTTTGCAAGCCGATAATTCCGCCGACGTACGCAAAATGGTTTTTATCGCCGTAAATTTCAAGATGACCGTTAACGGCGTTACACAAAGTAAGCGTTGCGCCGTAACCCTGTCCGGCAAACGAACCGCACAACATGGTCGCGCCTTGTCTTTTCGCCGTTATTGTGAAATTTTCCAACGTGAGTTTATAAATAGTTCCGCCGTAAACGCTGGTAGAACCTAAATCATACCCTTGTACCACACCGAACAAGCCCACGCTGTCGGAGTCGTCGGAGTCTATATAAAAGTTGGATATGGTATAACCGTTACCGTTAAAAACACCGCCGAAGAAGGCGTAATTGTTGTTACCGTCGCCGATTATCTGCAATTCTTCTCCGTCTAAATCTATCGAATTTTCCAACGAATAATAACCTAAAACGAACGAGGCGGACTCGTTGGAACCGCTGTTGATGATTTCGGACATATATATAAGGTCGATAGGTTCCTTTACGAGGTAAGGGCTGTCTTGAGTACCCGAACCGCTGGAAGCAAGCGTGGACTCCGACTTAACCGCGCCGGACACGCTGACTTTTTGGTCTGAAGTTACGTTCCTTAATTTGCAGGTATATACGCCCGTATCCTCGTCAAAAGTAACTTTCTTTTCTTTCTCGTTAACGATAACGACCGGTTCTCCCTCGTAAAAAACGCTCAACTTAAAATTAACCGAAACGTTAGTGCCGCTTTGAACCGACTCTGGATTGTCTTCGCCCAGTTTTATCCCCTCGGTCGCTTCGTACGTAATCGTATACGTTTGCGTCGACGGCGTTTCGTTAGGTCCGGGTGCGGGAGTGGGTTCCGGATCTTTCGAACAAGCCGCGAATATCGCAGACATAGATAAAACAATCAGCAGACAGAACAACGTCTTAAGTAATTTGTTTTTCATATTCGTTCTCCTTTTTAGTGTTTAAGATAACCAGAGGTAAGCAAGCAAAAAGACAATGCCGAACGCCAACACGACGCACGCTATAAACGGCAAAATCGCAAGAAACGCGCCCTTTACCATAGCGCGTTTTTCTTCCCGCGTCAATTTGACGGGGTCGTTGCGCCGTTCGCCGTTTTTATTCTTTTTTTTGTCGGGATTGTACCAACGAAACCCGTCGACGTTCATATCGACTATCGTCGTTTCGGTATCCAATTCCTCTCTTTCTTTTTTTGCCACCTTTCCTCCGGTAGTAATCAACTTTCGTTATTTATTGTTCTTCGGTCGCCGCTGCTTCCTCAGCCTCCAGACGAAGGTATTCCGCCTTCATTTCTTCGGTGTCGTAGAGGTGACAAGCACAGTAATGACCGGGTTCTACTTCTCTGTATTCCGGCGCGAACTTCTTGCATATCTCCATACAACTGCCGCAGCGAGTGTGGAACCTGCAACCCTTAGGCGGATGTATCGGCGAAGGAATGTCGCCTTGCAGAACTATGCGCTTCATTTTTACGTGCGGATCGGGTACCGGCACCGCCGAAAACAACGCCTTCGTATACGGATGCAATGTGTTTTCGAAAATCTGCTTTTTGGAAGCGTATTCAACCATGTTGCCGAGATACATAACGCCGATGTCGTCGGAAATATGTTTAACGACCGACAAGTCGTGCGTGATAAAGACGTACGCGAGACCTAATTCTTTTTGTAAGTCTTTTAACATATTTATAACTTGCGCCTGTATCGAAACGTCCAAAGCGGAAACCGGTTCGTCGCAGACGACAAGTTCGGGTTTTAGCGCCAAAGCGCGCGCTATACAAATCCTTTGTCTTTGTCCGCCCGAAAACTCGTGCGGGTAACGTTCGAAGTAATGCGGCTGAAGACCGCACATCTTCATTACGCCCAAAACGTATTCTCTGTAATGCGCTTTATCGACTATGCCGTGCTCTAAAGCCGCCTCGCCGATTATCTGACCGACCGTCATTCGCGGAGAAAGGCTTGCGTAAGGGTCTTGGAATATCATTTGCATTTTCGGGCGAAGTTTTTCGAATTCTTTATTCTTGATTTTTGAAACTTCCTTCCCGTTGAACCAAATTTCGCCGTCGGTAACGTCGTAGAGGCGCAAAAGCGTACGACCCATAGTCGTTTTA
Source organism: uncultured Christensenella sp. (assembly GCA_964487575.1). Taxonomy (GTDB): domain Bacteria; phylum Bacillota; class Clostridia; order Christensenellales; family Borkfalkiaceae; genus UBA1259. Next base: position 22,350 of record CAZARP010000013.1, on the reverse strand, counting down.
CCGCAACCCGACTCCCCGACTATGCCGAGCGTTTTACCTTTTTCTACTTTGAACGAAACGTCGTCCACCGCGCGTAAATACTCGATCGGTTTGCCGAAAAAATTGGTATCGGTAACAAAATATTTTTTAAGGTGCTTCACCTCTAAAAGCGGTTGAGAATTGTTTTCCGTTTCGACGGCGGTTATTTCTGTGTTTTCAGCCATATTATTTCTCCCCCTCTTTTTCGTAAAGGTAGCAAGCGACCTTGTGCGTATCGCTTACGCTGATAAGATGCGGATACTCGCCCGCGCACTTCTTCATACAGCGGTCGCAACGGTCGCGGAAGTAGCAGTAGTCCGGCATATCGATAGGATTGGGAACGAACCCCGGAATACAATACAACTCGTCGGTCTCGTCGTCGACGGTGGGTTTGCTTTTTTGCAAACCTATCGTGTACGGGTGAAGCGGATTATCGAAAATATCTTCGGTAGTGCCCATTTCTATTATCTTGCCGGCGTACATTACGACTACGTAGTCCGCCATTTCCGCAACGACGCCGAGGTCGTGCGTTATGAGCAAAATACTGCTCTTGTTTTTTTCTTTGATGTCGCGCAACAAATCAAGTATTTGCGCCTGAATGGTAACGTCGAGCGCGGTGGTCGGTTCGTCTGCGACTATCAGTTTGGGGTCGCACATCAACGCCATGGCTATCATAACCCTTTGGCGCATACCGCCGGAAAGTTCGTGCGGATACTTTTTGTAAACGCCTGCGGCGTCGGCTATACCGACGCGATTAAGCATTTCTATACTGCGCTCTTTAACTTTGTCTTTCGGCAAGTCCGCTATATGAAGTTTAGCGACCTCATCGAGCTGGTTGCCGATTGTAAATACCGGGTTAAGCGACGTCATAGGTTCTTGGAAAATCATAGCGATTTCCCTGCCCCTGATGGAACGCATAGCGTCGGTCGGCATCTTTGCGATGTCGTAGACTTTTTCTTCCATTTCGAACAGCGTGCCGCCCAAAGAATTTTTGCATTTTACGGGCTTACCCTTTTCGTCGCGAACGATTTCGCCGTTCTCGTCTTTTTGGTAAATGGGTATGGGCTTGCCGTGTTCGTCTTTTTTAAACGCGTTGGACTTAAAACGAATGCACCCGTCGACAATTTGTCCGCTCGGTCCCTGCACCAACTGCATAAGGGAAAGCGACGTAACGCTTTTGCCGCAGCCTGACTCGCCGACCACGCCGACGGTGCTGCCTTCGGGTATGGAAAACGTAACGCCGTTAACCGCCTTTACGACGCCTGCGTCGGTAAAGAAGTTGGTTTGCAAATCCTCGAATTCGACGAGGTTTTTGCTATCCTTCATAACGGTCGTGAATTCGCTTTCCACGACTTTACGTTTTTTACGTTTTTCGTAATATTTTATTTTAGCGGAGTTCTCTTTTGCGATTTGCCGAGACTCTTTCGCCGTAATGTAATGAGATTTATCGGACATAGTATTTTACCTCTTAGCCTTGGGGTCAAAAGCGTCTCTTAAACCGTCGCCGACGAAGTTAAACGCCAATATAGCCAAAGTGATGCAAACGCCGGCAGGCACCCAGAAATTGGGATAATAGTTCAAATATTCGCCGCCGCCGTTGCTCGGACTCGCGTAGTTTATCATACTGCCCCACGTAGCCGAATTGAGCGGAGCGCCCAAGCCCAAGAAGCCCAAGGTCGCTTCAGTCAAAATAATGCTGCCGAGACCCAACGTCATCGAAACGATAAGTTGCGGTAAAACGTTAGGTATAAGGTGGCTGAAAATCTTACGCTTGGTAGAAAGCCCCGTACACTTTGCGGCAAGCATAAATTCCTGCTCGCGGAGCGACAGTATCTGACCGCGTACCAGCCTTGCGGTGCCCGCCCAGCCGATAAGCGTAAGTATGCCCATCATATAATACAGTCTGGAAATATCTTCTATGCCGAGCGAGGTAAACATCGCCGACAATATAAGCATTATAGGTATCTGCGGTATACAATACAAAATATCGACTATCCTCATTATAAGTTGGTCGACCCAACCGCCGAAATATCCTGCCAAGCCGCCGAGAACCACGCCCAACAGCGTTTCTAAAAACACGACTACCAAACCTATCGTCAAAGAAATCCGACCGCCGTACATAAGCCTTGTCAAAATATCCTTTGCGTTGTCGTCGGTCCCCAGCCAGTGCGCGCTGCTGATATCCGCTTTTGCATTGTCGGTCATCTGTTTCGCGGTTATGCTGTAAGCGGTAACGGTTACGGTGTTGCCGTCCGCGTCCACCACCTCGTACTCTATCCTTGTGGTGGTAATCGTGTCTTTGCCGGGGTTGGTGTCGATAGTGTCTTCACCGTACGGCGAAAACAAAGGTCCCACAAAAGAAAACAAGAACAACACTATAAGCGTAATCAACCCTATTACCGAGAGTTTGGAACGGAAAAACCGTTTAAGCACGGTCATCCCGGGCGATAAAACTTTTACGCGGTCGTTAAGGTTTTCACCGTGCAATTCGTCGACGCCCTCTATTTGAGCGGCGTCTTCTTGTATAAAAGACTTTTTATTATCTTCTTGCATTAGTTAACCCTCCGTTACTTCCCGAGTTTTACGCGCGGATCGACTACCGCGTACATAAGGTCGGTCAATAAAATACCGATGACCGTAAGAACCGCCAAGAACATATTGTATGCCATTATGAACGGCACGTCGCCGGCAAGCATCGCCTTATAGGCTATATTGCCTATACCTTGTATATCGAAAATGGTTTCGGTTATCATCGCGCCGCCGAACAAACCGGGGATAATCCCGGCGAGGGTAGTAACAAGCGGTATAAGCGTGTTTCTGAACACGTGCTTATACACGACCGAATTTTCCGACAAACCCTTTGCCCTTGCCGTACGAATGTAGTCTGCGTTTAAGACTTCCAACGTGTTTGTACGGGTGTAGCGCATCATAGAACCTATCGACAGAATGGTTAAACACAAAATAGGCAAAGTCAAGTGCCAAATTCTGTCTAAAAATCCCGACGAACCCATACCGCCGACCGGGAACCAACCCAAGTCCACGGCGAAAACTTTTATCATCAAACTGCCGAAGAAGAACGACGGGAAGGATATGCCTATCATCGTTAAAACGGTAGTGATATAGTCTAACTTACCGTACTGATTATACGCGCATTTTATACCGAGCGGAATTGCTATGATAAGCTGCAACACCATAGAAATCAACGAAATCACGAACGACGTACCCATATAACGGGTAATTACGTCGGCTACCGGCTGGTCGTACTTAAACGACGTACCCATATCGCCCGTCATAAACGAGCCGAGCCACTGCAGATATCCCGAAATAATGCTTTGCGACGCCGCGACGAAGCCGCCGACTTTTTCCGGCAAAACGCCGTTGTCTTCTACTTCTTCGTACACGTATTTATAGTCGTCTTTATTGGCGGCGGTATTTAAGATATATTCGCCGTTTTCGTCGGTTACGGCGTTCATAAACTTCCATTTGTCCTCGCCCGAAGACTTGTCTTTACCTAAATACTCGGCGATTTTGGTTTGGTCTTTGTTGGTATAAACGAACGATTTACCCGATTTGATAAGTTTTGCCTTACCGACCCAAACGTTCCACATATCGCTTCTGCCCTGCGCCGAGACTTCGCTCACGTCTTCTAAATTGTTGTCTATCATTATCGCTTTGAGTTCCGCCGAATTGACAGCCACGTTTTGGTGAGTGCTGTGATATTCGTCCTCTATAACGTTATTCGGCATAACCCTGACGAGCGTATACAATATGACGGACACGCCTAAAAGCATCAGCAATGCGAGTAATATTCTTTTTACAATATACTTAAACATTTAGTTTCCTTTTTATTAGGCTTTTTCTTTATTGTGCGCCTTTACCGCAGACGAATTGTCTGCGGTAAAAACAAAAGTAATTTTTAGTTATAATCGATTTCCCAAATCCTTTCGGTAAGACTGGAATATTTTAAGTTTTGTTCCTGATTTAACGTGGAAGCCTTTATAACCTCTTTATTGTATACGGAAAGGTCTTTCCTTTGATAGGTCGGATATTCGACCGCGAGTTCCATAACCTTGTCGAGTGCCTGAGAATAAATCTCCGCCCTGTCGTCTTGATTGTTGGTCGCCCTGCCGGCGTCTATAAGGTCGCTTAACGCGTTAATAATCTTTACCTCTTCTTCCCACTCGGTAGGATTGTTGAGTATTTCGTCGTAGTTCCAGTTTTTACGGTTAGTCGTCTGACTGTCTTTGTGATATATCTGATACATATCGGGATCGACGGTCGACGTCCACGCCGCCGCCCAAACCGCAAGTCCGCCGTTCGCCAACTTTTTAAGCGCGGATACGTCGGTGCCGACGGTTATCTTAAATCC
>CAZARP010000013.1:15983-17863 GCA_964487575.1 uncultured Christensenella sp. | reverse complement strand
ACGTATTTGGGGTTGATACCGACGTAACCGTAACCGTTGGTCATATAATCGCGAGAACCCAAATAATCGTATTTGGAAACCTCGGTAAGGTTTGCCGGTTTTGCGTTAGGCATACCGTAATCTATCTCTTGCGCGATAAGACGGTTCAATATGTTAGAGTCGCCTACTTCGGAATAAATAAAGTATTTGATTTTCGCGTTGGAAAGTCCTTTACCGACCGTGTAGAAGTATTCGTTACGCTCGTAGTAGACTTCGCTGTTCGCCCAGAAGTCCGCGCCCTTTACCGCGTACGGGTCGTTGCTTGTAGTACCTTTTTCGGTAGACGCCCTATAGGTGCCGGCACCGACGGGGACTTTACTTTTGGCGGCTTCGTTCAACACTTCGTCGAAGAACTGCTTGTTACGCGCTTTCACGCCGTAAGGATAGTTTTCCTTATCGGCGATCGTTGCCGCGTCCGAATAATAATGCATCGGCGCTACGGGGAAAGCGAAGTTCCATATCGCTTTGGGGTCGATACCGTTTATCTTGATGCAAAGAACGTCGTGAGACTCCCCTTTGAGGTCTACGTTGTTAACGCCCTTAAACGAGGTAACCTTTTCGGTAGTGATACCGCTTACGCTTTTAACGGATTTACTTGTATCTATCTTATCGTAATATTTAGATTGCTCCTCCAGCGTCCAGATGTCGATGATGGTAGAACCGGTCGTCATACCTTGCAATATGGTCTTTACACCGGCTTTTAAGGACGCGTCGGAAGCGTAACTGTTGTAAACGGTTTCGATAGCGATTGATTTTTGAATTTCGTTCTTCGCGGTTTCTTCCGTACAATTATGCTCAGCCATATACGCCTGAAGTTTTTCGGGCGCGGTGGCGTCCGCCATCGTCGTTACGTAGTCTTTGTTGGTACCGGTTAAAGAAGTGATATACTTACCGTTCTCGTCTTTTTTAGCCGTGTAAATGTTACCTTTTTTGTCGTATTCTATAGAAATCAACCCTTCTAAAAGGTAATAAGATTGCCAGTCCTCGGTAAAGGAATAGTCGGAATAAGACTCTAACTGACCGAAGTTAGAAGTCCAGTCGGAATTCAAATCTTTTTTGAACTGCTCGCGTATTTTTGCGACGTCTTCTTTTATTTGGGTCGTTTCTTCCATTTCGTCGTCAGCCCATTTAATAACGTTATTGACGCGTTGCACGGCGTCCAAACGGAACTGTGAGCTGGTAACGTTTGCGTCGTCCGAAAGGGTAGCGTCGTTATAGCGGTAGGCGTTTAAGCCTTGAATGTCTACCGAATAAACGGTGGAAGAACCGCTGTACATCGGGTCTAAATAAACGTATAAGTTGAACAAAACGTCGTCTATGGTGAGGTCTACGCCGTCGCTGAATTTAATCCCGTTTTTAATGACGAATTTATATTCGGTGTATTCGGCGGCGTCGCCACCGGCTTCGTTTCCGTTGACGTCGTAAGACTTTATGCTGTAGTCCAAAACTACGGTAGGCTCGTCTTCGCCGCAAACTACGTTGCCGTCGTTATCGGTCGAAAGCATACTGATTTGCGTTAAACCGATTACGTTACCGTCGGAAGCGCTGGTATAAAAGAAAGGATTGAACACCCCGTCGAGCGCGCTTATCGCAAACCTTACTGGACGCGTTTCGGCATCATACTTTTTTGTCGTGGTAGGACCGTCGTTATTCTCACCGCAAGCGACAACAGAAAAAAGCATTGTCGCAGCTAACGCCACGGTCACAATTCTTTTTAAGAATTTTTTCATTTATTTACCTCCGTTTTATATATGAATTTATTTTACCTTGACGGAAATTTCAGGCTCTTTTAAGACCTCTATTCCGTCGATTAATCCGCCGCCGATTATGGGACAGTCGAT
>CAZARP010000013.1:12259-15883 GCA_964487575.1 uncultured Christensenella sp. | reverse complement strand
GCGTCTTTAATTATCTCCCATTCGGAAGAAAGATACAACGCGTAAATCTGCAAGTCTTCTTCTTGCTCCTTCGAACGTTCTATCGGCCATACGACGGGTTTTTTACATTCCGCGTCGTAGTAATATTCCGCTAAAACGTATCCCTTAGGTGCGGACGACTTACCCGTTACCGGGTCCTTCGAAGAAGATTGTACTTTACCGTCGGTACCGAAGTTGTGAGCGGTAAGCACGTCGCCGGGTTTATACACGTCGGTAACGTTTTCGCCGTTATCGCCCTTATGAGTGTACTTAAGCACGTTGTTTATGCTGCTTTCCGCCGCGAGAAGGACCTCTACCTTTTGGTCGGCGACCCAAAGCGCGTAAAGGTCTATTTGGTCGCCGGCTTTTAAAGGAACCTTAAAATCGAACTTTTCGCCGACCGCGACCGTTACCTTGTCTTCCTCGTAAACCAAGTTGCCGTCGGGGTCTGTCTTAGGCAAATACCACCCGACCAACGTATGTCTTTCGTAGGTACAAGCCGCGCTGCCGCTCGTTAATGCTTGGAAGCCTATATCGAGCGCAAAAGCGCCTGCCTTGTAGTACATAGGCAGTTCGTCGTTATTGTTAAACTTACCGCCGTTTGCGTGATAGGTAATGCTTGCTTCTATGTTATACCTTTCTTTTTCCGCCTCTAACGTAGGCCCGAACGAACAAGCAGACAGCAGACACGTGGCGAAACACAGTGCCAGCACCGCAAGCAAAACCTTTTTGAATTTTAACGTCATTCGTTATCTTCTCCGTCTTTTTCGTTAAATTTTGCGTCTTTCTGTGTCGACGATTTACGCTTTTTTACAAGTACCAAAGCAACTGCTCCGCCTGCGACGACTACAACCGCGACAGCGCCTATTACTATCGGCAAGACGAGAGATTTTCCCCCTTCGTCCGTCTTATCGTTTATATCGTTGCCGTCGTCGGGCTTTTCGGGTTCGACAGGATTTTGAGTACCGGCTTTCTTTACCGAAACCACAACGGAAACATCTTTATATTCGCCGTTGCCCAAATCGTACCGTACTGTTACCCTTTTATTATAGGTAGCCAAAGCACTATCGGTTATAAGCGTAAGTTTGTCCGTTTCCGCAATTTCTTTAGAACCGTCGTCGTATACTATTACGACTTCTAACCCGGTCATATCGAAGACTTCACCCTCGGTATAGTTGCGTTTATACGAACCGTCGGTATACGTCAAATACTGAATTCTGACGATTACGCCGTAAAGCGGTTTAACGGTACGCATTCTGTTTTCCATAGTTTCGAGCAAGGTTACGTAAGCTTCGTCGATAAATGCTTTTTGTGCGTCGTCTTTTACGTTGCCGTAAAGTCGGCGCGCTTCCTTAACGTCGTCGGCGAACTTCTGCACTTCGTCAAAATACGTGGTTATATCGCCTTTCTCGGCATAACATATCCACTTGTCGATAACGTCTTCGGTTACAAAGGCTTCTACAGCCTCGATAAATCCGCGAGTCGTATCGTCCATTATGATGCCCGTTTGTTCTTTCACACCGAAGTAACGGCTGTAAACGAAGTTGTCGTACCCTACGCCATTGGTCGGATAGCGCATAACAAGGTCGCTCGTCTTACCGGTCTTGGGTATATAGTTGACGAACAACGTATTAAAGTTAGCGTAATAATAACTGTTGATAGTCGGATCTTCCATCGGGCTGGAAGAATTGAGATATTCTTCCTGTATCGTTTCCGACTCGCTATTGTATACGGCTTCCAAAACGGGAGCGTTGATACTTTCAAACGTATATTCGGTTATTCCGCTGTCGTAGAAGGCGTGGTCGCCGATGTTAGTCAACGTATGCGGTAAAGTCACCTTCGTAAGACGCGCTTCGTCGGCAACGACCGCGTCTTTAAGTCCGGCAAAAGCATAATCGTCTATTCTAACCGTTTGTTCTATAACGCCGTAAGAATTGTTTTCCACGGTTTTTGCGGCAGGGAAAGCCGCTAATTCATAACCGCCGTTCGGCGTCTTCTTATAAAGCACGCCGCCCTCCGTAAACAAGTACGCGGAACCGTTTTCCACGGTAAACGCGGTTATGTTGTCCGCATACGCGAATACGCCGTATCCGAGGTCGGTAAGCGTCGACGGCAAAGTCACCGTTGTCGCGCCCAAACCGTAGAACGCCATATCGCCTATCGAAACGGCCTTGGAAAGAGTCAATTCCGTCGCGCCGGATTTTATGCCGTTTACCGTAAACGCAGCCACGCCGATTGTTTCGGCAGAGGTAAGGTTAAGATTTTCTATCTCGGCACACGCATAGAAGGCGTAGTCGCCGACGGTTTCTACCTTCGATAAGTCTATCTCGCTGAGGCTTACGCAGTTTGCGAAAGCATATTCCTCTATCTTTGTAACGTTGCCGAGTTCGACGCGTTGCAACGACGAACAACCGCTGAACACGTAAGAACTTATAACGTCGGTTTTGCCGCCGATGATGACGGTTTCCAACGCGGTAGCGCCCCTAAACGTGCCCATATTGCCGATCGTTATCGCGTCCTCGTCAAGCGTACTCGTGCCTATCGTGTACGAACCTACGCCGACCGTTTCGGCGTCTTTGCCGAAGGTCACTTTAACCAACGAACGCGCGTCGCAGAAAACGCAATACCCCATTGTCTCAACGGCAGGTATTTCGATTTCGGTCAACGCCGTACACGCATAGAAAGCACACGAACCGATGTCTGCAACCGAAGCCGGAACGACGACGTTCTTTAAGGAATAACATTCCGCGAAAGCATACGAACCGATTGTCGTTACTTTGTCGGTAATAGCTATCTCGCCGAGCGACGTTTTAGCGAAAGCGTACGAGCCGATTTCGGTCACGCCGGAAGGTAAGCTTATCGCCGTCAGTTTGCTGCCGAAGAAGGCTTCTTCGGGGATTGACTTAATGTGCGAACCCTCTGCGAAGACTATCTTCGATAACTTAGAATTTTTGAACGCACCGACGCCTATTCTTTTGACGGACGATGGAACGTTGACCGTACCTATTGCGCTGTTTTCGAACGCGTAGTCGTTAATAACTTCTACCGTGGACGGCACGTCGAAAGTTGCGACGTTACCGAATACGGAATACAATATTTTATCGTTTGCAGAATACACTGCTTCGTCCACTATTTTATACGGAGCGTCGGAAGCAAAATTTACGGTTGCGCCGTTAAACATCGTCCCGGCGAGTTTTAACGTGTCGAACGAGAATGTGGACGGCAAATAAACGTTTTTAACCGAAGAACCGACAAACACGTTTGCACCCCATTCGGTCAAACCGTCCGCAACGGTGAACGACGTAAGTTTGGTATTTGCAAATGCCATATCGCCGACGGTACGAACTTTGCAACCGTCTACGTAGGTCACTTTAGACAATCCGCTTTGCTTAAAGGCGTTTGCACCTATCACGAACTCCGTCTTGTTTTGATTGAATTTAACAGACGACAGTTTCTTACACCCCTCGAACGCACCGTTACCTATTACGGAATTGTTAAGCTCTATCGAAGCGAGCGCCGTACAGTTTTTAAACATATAATCGCCGATTGCCGTGTATTCGCCGGTCGTAACCGAACGAAGCGACGTACAACCTTGGAACACGCTCG
>CAZARP010000013.1:9808-12159 GCA_964487575.1 uncultured Christensenella sp. | reverse complement strand
ACGTCGGCGTCGGCAATCGCTTGTTTTTCTTTACTGACAAAATACACGCTCTTTAACGCCGAACAGTTATAGAAAGCCTGTTCCGAAATGTTCATAACCGTTTTGGGGATGATGACTTCTTCCATCGTGGAGTTGTCCTTAAACGCGTCCTCGCCGATGTAGAGTATCATTTTATCGTCCGGAATAACTACGGTCTTGTCGGTACCCCTGTATTCTTTTAACGTGTAATCGGAAATGACGAACGGGTCCAAAACGTTTATCATTATGGAAGCCGCGTATGCGGTTTCCTCTCCGCTTTCGCTAAGCAATTTGGCTTTGATTACGGCAGTACCCTCTTTCTTCATGGTAATTTTGCCGTTGTCGTCAACTTCAACGACGTCGGGACTCGAAGAAGTCCATTCGAAGTTAAGTTTATTTTTGGGATAATACCACGGGTCGGTTTCTACGACGAGCGTTACGTCTTGGTCGGGATACAGCGAAATACTGCTCGACGAAGACACCAATTTATCGTCGCAATTCGCAAGCGTGCCGAACTTCAACGAAGGAACGGACAAACTGACCGATCTGTCGTCGGTCACCGCTACGTCGATTGTTTTATACACGCCGCTACCGTTTGATACCGTTATTTTAGCCTTGCCGGCTTTAAGCCCGACGACTTCTCCGTTTTTAACGTCCGCCACGGTCTTGTTAGAAGACGACCAGGTAAAGTTCGAAAGATTTGCGCTGCCGCTGTAATCCAACGATACGGTATGCGTCTCGTATATGCCGAGGGTTAAATTCTCTTCACCGTCGCTTAATTCAAAGTCTTCGGGAGTGGTTCTCTCGCTCGCCGCCGACAAATTGAGATAGTATACGCTGTGGTTAAGCGCATAGTCGTCCAACTGTAAATACAGTTTATCTTTATAACTGTCGTAAATATCGGTGATATCTATGGAAACGGTGTTTTTCGCATTCATTACGCTGTTGTAAATCGGCGTAACGTAACTGGTAACTTGTTTTAATTCGTCCCCGTCGTAATAGCAAAGCAAAGCCGATTGAGCATAATGGTTATCGAACACGTCGATATCCAAATAAATGCGCTGTTTGGTTACCTTACCGTCTTTATAGTCGTTGTACCTTACGCGTACGTCTTGCAAAACGGGCGCCTCGTAATCGGCATAAAAAGAGAACGAATAGGTGCTATCGGGTACTCCGGTATCGTTCCCGTCGAGAAAGAATTCGAAATCCATCGTATATTTGCCGTTAGACACCAAACCGTTTTCCAACGGAGGAATTTCGAACTCCACGAATGCGGGTCTGCCCGTGCCGCCGCCGGTATACGCTTTGTAAATACGATAATCTTCGTTTTCGTAAATAAGCTCGCCCGTTTCGGCGTTCCTTAACGCATATTTAACCGTGCGTGCGCCGCGGAGCAACCCGACGTAAAGTCCTCTGAACTGATACGCCGTCAAATAGTTTCTTCCGTCGTCTTCTTGATAGAAAACGTTATAACAAGATACCGCGTTGTGCTCTTCGACCGTATAAACGCGGTCGGCGTCTTCGTCCTGCAAATAAGCGAACGAACCCATCGGCATCGAATACAAGTCGTTATAATAAGTTGTGTAAGGCTGAGTTGCCCATACGCTCGTCTGCAACTTGTCTTCGTCGTCTATCGACGTATCTTGAAGCGAAGCGTCGATTTCGTAAGCGCTGTAATCGAGCATCGGAGCCTGCGACCAATCGCCGTAGAAGCCCATAAACGGAAGCGACAAATCGCATTGTTCGGAATTAGTGCTGGTCAAAGCCACAAACCCCTCGACGAACATACCGTTAACGAAACTTTCGTCGATATAATCTTTTTCTTGTTGAGAAAGTTTGAAGGTAACGTTTATGGTCGCCTCCGCGCCTGCGGCTATCGTCAAAACGTTGCCGTTTTTCGTCGCGCCTTCCCCGACTACGCTCCAAACGGGAACGTTGTCCGTCAACATATGCGCTTGCTCGGCAACGGCAAGTCCGTCGCTGGCAAGTTGTTCTGTCATAAATATCGGGTTGAGTTCGAAACTGTATTCGTTTGTCGTGCTTGCGTTCTTTATCTTAAACGAAACGTCGTACTCGCCGACCTTATCGTCGTCGTCGCCGAGGTTTACGTTAGGTCTGTAATCTATCGACTCGTCTTCGGTAAACAAATACACCTGAGATTTAAGAGAATTTGCCAAACTACCCAAGCCTGCGCCTTGTTTACGCGGAGAATACGGCAAACCGTCCCTGTCGTAAACGATAGTCGCGGTGCTCATAACCAACTGATTAACGCGCTCGTTCAGTTTAACCGGGTCGTTCTTTAAGGTCTCGTCGTTCTTTAAGTAACTCCTCAC
>CAZARP010000013.1:3943-9708 GCA_964487575.1 uncultured Christensenella sp. | reverse complement strand
CCCACGCCGGGAACCGCTACGAATTTGAATTCTTTGTTCGAAGCACCGTTTAACAGTTCTTCCGCAAAGTTATAACTCTTACTGTATTGGTCGTTGGACTCTTCGTAATAAACGGGATATTCACCGTTGACGATCATATAAGGCGATTTTTTACCGCTTATGCTCGCAACCGCCAAAGAAGACGAGAAAACCGCAGGCGAACCGACCGTACCCGAGTCCGGATTTGAAGCGAGGTTGGTACCGTAAGTACCGCCGTAACCCGAACTGTAATCGTTACTCGCCGCGCACACGAGGCTTATGCCGGCTTTGCCGACGCTGCCGTATACCTTGGAAAGCATAGCGCCTTCTTCGTCGCCGTCGTCCGTCGTCGAAAATCCGCACGACGTGCCGAGACTCATATTGATGACGTCGACGCCGAGTATAACGCAATCTTCGAGCGCGGCAAGAATGTCTTCCGTATCCGCGCCGCCTGCGTCACTGGCGTCCATATCGTCCGAGAAAACCTTACAAATAACAAGCTGGGCGGCAGGCGCGACGCCGATAAACGGCTCCTCTACGTGTTTGCCGTCTTTATCGGTATATCCGCTCGGGTCGTACCCCGCGACTATACCGGCGACGTGCGTACCGTGGTTAGAATACGACGGATACACGTCGGTGTCCTTGTCCGCGTAATCGTACGCGAACGGCACTTTTTTGCTTAAATAAACGTCTTTAGAGGAAATCTTTTTGCCGTTCGACTCGGAAAGTTTTTCCGCCTGAAGTTTGTTGTCGGAGTTATTCAGCGCGCGCTGAATGTCTTCTTCTTCATATACGGGGTTGTTTATCGGATACAAGTCGTTCAACGCGAACGCTTGGTGAGTATAATCCAACCCGGTATCGATTATAGCGACAACGGAACCGTCGCCGGTATACCCCTCGGCAAGAGCGTCCGAAGAGTCGTAAACGCCAGTAGCGTAAACGCTGGTCTTATTGACCGTCGCCGCCGCACGCGTTAAAGCGGCGTCGCTGTTCGAAGCGTCGTCGATGGAATAAGAACTTTCTACGGTTTCGGGATAAGCATAGGTCTCCGATACGCAGACGCTCGCTACGCCGAATATGGATTTTATCGCGGAAATATACGCCGTGTCGACGGTAATCGCCACCGCGTTGTCTACGGCGACGTAACGATTGTCGAGCGTATAAGCTATGCCTTGCGCCGATAATTTACTCAAAAATTCGTCTTGTCCGGCACGTATACTGCGGACGGTCTTCTGCCCCGCCGCGGAAGAAATATATTCCGACACGTCGCCGCCGTCGGCTGCGTCCACGAGATTATCTCTTTCAAAGCTGACTATAACGGTACGCGTTTTGCCGGAAGCGGTATTCGTCATAACCGACGACGCGAAATTGTTCGCCGCTATACCCGAAAGGTCTATCTTACCGGTCACGTCCGTAAATAAAGAAGCAACGACGGACACGCTGTCTTCGGTGAGTTGCAGATTACCGAGGACGGGCGTTGCGCCGAAAGTTGCCGCCATAGCAAGACATAAAAGACGTTTTACGATGCTTTTCAAATTTATCCTCCTTCGGAAGGGGACCCCTCCCGTATACCGATTAAACCGCCGCCCACGTCACGGCGACGGAAATATGCTTAATTACCCGTGCGTTCGCTTTTATTTTGCGCAATTTTTCATATATTTAAAATAAAACAAACTATCACGGATATATATTATATAATAAAAGTCAACGATTGTCAAACGATATACACCGTGTTAGACAAATTTCAACACCTTTCACGCAAGGGCGAAAAAACGCGAAAAACCGACCGCAAATCGCCGTTTGACGTCGTTTACGGCTACACGCAATAATTATTTTCGACAAAAAAAGAAAAAATATTTTTCAGTTGCAATCTCTTATCATCAATTTGATGATTTCTTCGTCGGTCTCCCTCATACCGTTACGCGCAACACAGCCGACGTTGTCGATAGTGGTTTCCACGTCGCCGTCCAAAATGCCGTCGCCGCCGCGGAAGGTTTTCCCTTTTCTGCTCATTTCCATTCCGAGCAATCCGGCGTCCACCGCCGACGCTATTTTCGCCGCGCAACTGGACTTCGCGCCGTCGCAAATTATTCCCGAGTCTATGGCCAGCGCGTTTTTAACCGTTTGTTTCACGTCGTCCAACTTTCCGCCGTAAAGATAACGTACGCCGGCGCCGGCGCCGCACCCTGCGCTCACCGCGCCGCAATATGCGGAAAGTCTGCCGATGCCGCTTTTAAGGTGTATCGTGATAAGGTCGGAAAGCGCCACGGCGCGCAACAATTTTTCACGCGAAACCCCTAACTCTTTCGCGTATACGGCAACCGGCAAGGACGCGACCATCCCCTGATTGCCGCTGCCCGACACTATGACGACCGGCAAACTGCAACCGTTCATTCGAGCGTCCGAACCCGCCGCCGCCGTCGCGCGTGCGAGATTATGCACGTCTTCGCCGAACGAGCGCAACAACACTCTGCCGACCGACGCGCCGTAATCGTGCTCTAACCCCTCCTTCGCTATCGCGAGATTATACTCTAACTGTCTGCCGACGTAAGGTTCCAAAAGACGCACGTCCACTTCTTCGATAAACTCCACTATACGTTCCACGGACAAGACGCTTCTGTCGGCGCGAGCCACGTCCTCTCCGTGAACGGTTTTATCGGTCGAAAGACTCGCGTCGTATAAAACCGCTCCGTTCTTCTCGACGCGAACGACGTTGGTGTGCTCTCCCTCTATCCTCACGAACGAATATCCGACGGACGAATTCAAACGCACGCCGATGTCGAAAACACAGCCGGAACACGATTTTTTTACGCTAAACTTGCACGTTTTTATAAATTCTTCGGTACGCGACACGTCCTCGCAAGCAACTTCAGACAAGACCTCGAGTTTCTTTTCCGGTTTGCCTGCAATCACCCCGACGGCAACCGCCGCCGCAACGCCGCGCATTCCGCCGGTATTAGGTACGACGACGCTTTTTACGTTTTTCAAAATGTTACCGCTGACGGTAATTTCCGCCGACGTCGGCAGTTCGCCCAACGCGTTTTTTGCAAGCGCCGCGGCATAAGCCACGGCTATCGGCTCGGTGCATCCCATCGCCGGTAATAATTCTTCTTTAAGTATATCGATAAAATTCTGACTGACGACGTTATCCATCGCGCTGCCTCCCAACGTTATCTTTCGCATAAAAAGCCGATTATATTGTACCACCCAAACCGTGCTTTTGTCAACGAATAGCACGACGCATATCGCTTTATGACGTTTAAAACGATTGACGACGACGATTTTTTTATTTATAATAAGAAAGCACATAAAAACTCGCCGATGCGGCAAAACGTTCGCGTCGAGCAAAAGGAGCAATATGCCAGGCAACAAACAAGCGACTCTGCGCAGGGTTTACGGCATAGCGTTAAGCTTTCTCACCGTAATAACCGGCGCGGCTTTGATAATACAGTCGCAAAAAATTTATCGTTCGGCAGACACCTCTCCGTACACAAGAGAAAAGGTGATTGCCGCCCTATCGCAAATCGCCGTACTTTTGATATTATGGCTGTGCGCCGTAATCGGCGGAGCGATTATTTGGAAGATATACCCCGAGGAGGTTCAAAAACCGAAAGCGAGTTTTTCTCAAAGCGAAATTTTGAAAAGACTGACGCAAAAGCTCCCGGACGGCGCGATGAGCAAACGCTTGAAGCAGAGTTTCATCGTAAAGACGGTATTGTGGAGCGTTTGTTTCGTTTTCGGAGTATCGGCGACGGTTATGACGTGCGTTTGCGTGTTTAACCCGAGTAATTACACGCCGGTCGGTCCGAACTTCGACCCCACCGCCGACATGCTGGCTATGCTCCCCAAATTTTTGCCTTGGGTCGCGTGCTTCTTTATATTAGCGGTTGCCGTAACGATTTATACCGAAATATCCGCCAAAAACGACGTAAAGGAAATCAAACGGATACTATCGACAACGGGCGTCAAACAAAACCGCGAGGAGAAAGCGCCGAACGCCGAGTGCGAAAAACAAAAGCGCATATTCACGATAGTTGCAAGATGCGTCCTTGCTTGCGCAGCGGTAACGCTCATCGTTATAGGCTGCTTTAACGGCGGCGCCGCGGACGTTTTGGAAAAGGCTATAAACATCTGCACCGAATGTATAGGGTTGGGTTAAGAAAATGAAATTTTTCGCTAAAATAAAAAATTGGTTCAAAAGCGTCGGTCGTTGGTTTAAAAATCACCGTCCCACCAAGCGCAGAATAATTCAAATTTACTCGGCGCTTTTATACAACGCGAACGTCAAAGGCTTTAAAACCGGGAACATCTACACCGGCAACAGCAAATATCTTTGCGTGCCGGGGCTAAATTGCTATTCTTGCCCGGGTGCAATCGGCGCCTGCCCGTTAGGTTCGTTGCAAAACGCGTTAGCCGCGTCGGACACTCGCACGCCGGCGTACATCTTCGGCATTCTCGTGCTTTTCGGATTGCTTCTCGGCAGAACGATATGCGGCTTCCTCTGCCCCATCGGGTTAGGTCAGGAACTTTTGTACAAAATAAAAACCCCCAAGGTAAAAAAGAGTAAAGTTACGCGCGTACTGTCGTACTTTAAGTACGTTATACTCGCCGTGCTCGTTATAACCATACCGATAATGTATCACACGGGCGTACCGGCATTTTGCAAGTACGTCTGCCCGTCCGGGACGTTGCTCGGCGGTATCGGATTGTTAATCAATCCGGAAAACGCGGATATGTACGGTATGTTGGGACCGCTGTTTACGTGGAAGTTTTTACTGCTTATCCTCTTTATCGTGGCGAGCGTGTTTATATTCCGCTTCTTCTGCCGTTTCCTTTGTCCGCTCGGCGCGATATACGGGTTCTTCTGCAAAGTCGCGATGCTCGGCGTCAAGCTGGACAAAAACAAATGTACCGAATGCGGACTTTGCGTTACGACCTGCAAAATGGACATCAAGCGTGTGGGCGACCACGAATGTATACACTGCGGCGCGTGCATATCCGTTTGCCCCGCCAAAGCGATAAGTTGGAAGGGTTCTAAAATCTTCTTAAAAGAAAACGCAATCGATACGCCCGTACCGACCGCGGAAAACGTCGATTTGATAGCTATGGCGAGCAAACAAGATAACACGGAAAAGGAGGATTAAATTTATGCGACGTACGAAAGCTTCAATCGTTCTCGAAATAACGGCTTGGATATTGGCGGCGCTTTTGCTTATAGGCACTTTCATTTATTACGGCGTCGCGTCGACGGACGCGAACAAAGACAGCGCACTGAATAAAAAATGCCCCGACTTTAATATAGAACTTTACGTCACCGCAGGTTGCGAGGGCGGAAGGTATTCCCCCTCCGACTCTTTAGGCAAGGTCACCGTACTTAACTTTTGGTACACCAACTGCGGGCCGTGCTTGCAAGAGCTTCCGCACTTTAACGATTTGCAAGAAGAATACGGAGAAAAGGTGCGCGTAATCGCAATACATTCTTATTCCGTCGACAAAAAAGTGAACAAACAAAACTTCATAAACAACAACGTATACAAAGATTACGTCTTGTCTTTCGGGCAAGATACCGAAGATCAGAAGATTTTCGATATGCTCGGCGGAAAAAGCGCTTACCCGATGACCGTCATTTTGGACAAAACCGGAACGGTAAGAGTGGTAAACCAAGGCGCAATGACGAAAGAAGCGCTGGAAAAAGCCGTAGGCAAATATTTATAAACCGCACAAACGAAAAAAATCCCCTCGCCGAC
>CAZARP010000013.1:0-3843 GCA_964487575.1 uncultured Christensenella sp. | reverse complement strand
CCCCTCTACTCCGTTGCCGTTTTCGTCGACGACGGTGAAAGTATAAATCGCCGCGTCTGGCGTCGGCGTGGGAGTAGGCGTCGGATCCTCGCTATCGCCGCAAGCGATTAAACCGAACGCACAGCACAAAGCATTCAAAGTTGCCAAAAGCGCAACTAACGTTTTAGAAATTTTACGCATAATAATATCCTCCGAAAGTACGGCGAACGCCGTCATTTTTTGTTTTTTGCATTTTACCACTTTTCTCGAGTAAAAGCAACACTATTTAACCACATCGCCGAAAAACGCGAAATTATTCAATTTTTTAATTTTTATTCATTTTCATTTTTTTATTCACACACGAACGGCGATATAAAAACGGCTCCTCTGACCGAGAGGAGCCGTTTTTTAGAATTGACCTAACTTATCATTTTTGAGGCGTGTACAAACCGACGTGGTCGTAATACCAAGCGAAGTTCATCCACGCATCGTCGGTATCGTGGTCTAACCTTGCGAGCGCTAATTCGAGAAGTTTAACGAGTTGCGCGTCAGCCTTAACCATACCGGCGGTATTGCCTTCGGTTTCGACCTTATTCGCGTATTCTTCTATCGTCGCGGTCCAGTCTTTACGATACGCTACGTCCATATCCTCGCAACCGCTAAAGTCGAACAATTTAACGCCGCTGCCGAGTTCTTCGAACGATATCGGATATTTATTGCCATTGACTTCGTAATAACCGCGAGCGAGTTCTAACAGAGAGTAATCCCACAAACTGTTGTTTTGCGTAACGCTTATCCACATATAAGACGTATCGCCGCCGTCGAGTTCGCCCGAGGGCAATATCTGGTGATAATATCCGTCGTCGCCGAGCGCCGCGCAAATATCGTTGTTCTTCATCGTAACGAACACGAAGTCGCCGTTATCGTCGTAATAGAAGTTGCCGTCTTCGTCGAGCTTCCACGTGTACGCGCCGATACCCGCAACGATAAAGTCGTCGTAAGACTCAGCTACGTATTTAACGTATACGTCCATCTCGCCCCAGATACCCGGCTGGTCGAAGGCTACGGACACGTAATAAGTTTCGCCTTCGTACAAGGTAACGAACAAATTGAAGTTGTCGATAGCGTCGTCGGACTTGGTAAGGTTGGCGCCGGTAATGTAAACAAACGCACCTGCCTGACCTTTCATATCGTCGCATATTATCGAATAAATCGAGTAAGCGCCGGTTTCTTTGCAAACGTATTTATAAACTATACCGCGCGGAACCAAAGTTCTGTCTACCACTACGTGGTTGGCGACGTCGCCGCCGACCATCGTTATGGCTTCTTTATCGCACAGACCCTTTATCGGGTTTTCGATGGGCGTGCCGGAAAGGTTGTCGACGTAAGCGCAAAGTTCTAACCAAGTATTTGACGAATACGACTTAGCATATTTCTTTTCGTACAGTTTTTTGGTCAACTCATCCAAAACTATTTTAAGTCTGTAATCCACGGGAACGTGATACTGCACCTTAGAATTGGTTGCGTACCAAGCGTAACCCTTGTCGCCCTCTACGTAACTGCCTTCGCCGGGGTTGTCGGTGCCGAGCGTAATGAACGTTACGCCGCCCGTGTGACCCACGTTGTGGAATATACCGCCCGACGACATCTGCGATACCGACGCTTGCGAATACTGGGTAACACCGGTGATGTTTGCGAGCAAATACGGACCGTCTTCGGTACCGACGTGATAGTAACCGTCTTCTACGTTAAAGACAACCGTCGCGTAATTTTGCAAGTTGCCTTCGGCGTCGGGGTTCCAAGCCGCCTGACGCAACAAGTTGACGTCGGTATCGGCAGGGATTTCGTCCTTGCCGACGACGCGCATATTATTAATAACGACTTTTTCGTCGCCCGTCAGATAGGACTCGCTGGAGTCTTTCGCATATACGAGCGTCAAAGTATGTTGCCTATCCGCATCGTCCGGGTCGACCGAAGCGTCTAACGGAGTGTAGATATAACAAGTCAGCCATTCGCCGTTGGTCACACGTTCTAAGTCGGTTACCCAAATACCGTCAATCATTACGCTTAAGATGTCCGCGTTGCCGATGTCTTCGGTATTGGTCAAGTAGTCGAAGGTTAAATATTGACCTGCGCCGACGGTGAATTGATAGCTTACCATTGCCGTCGTGTTGTTCTTGCGAGTATTGCCTACCGACAAACCTTCGTCGGTGAGTATCCACGGCCAATAAGTATCGCCCTCGGGCGCGATATAGGTACCTTGCAAACCGCCCTTATTGATTGCCTTTACAATCTCTTCGGAAGCAGGCATGGAAACGTCGGGTTTATCGGGCGTTTCGTCGGGAACCTCGTAATAGTCGGGGTCGTAAACCGTCTGAACGTAATCTTCGGCGGTGTATCTGCCGAATTCTTGCTTAAACAACGCCTCTGTACCGGAACCCCTTATATAGTTACAAATTTTGCCGTAGCGGTCGACGAAGATACTCGTCGGAACGGCGTTTTGCGCGTAATAGCTGAATGCCGAATACAAACTTATGCTGTCCCGCCCCATATCGAAGGTGAGCGTAGGCTGGAATTCCGATTTAAAGTTGACAATCTTGGCGTCGGTGTCGCTGCTCGACGTAGACAGCGCGATTATCGACATATTGTCTTGAAACCTTTCGTAAGCGTATTGAATATCGTCGAATTCGCCGCGGCAAGGTCCGCAAGTGGTGTACCAGAAGTTAATAAACACCAAATCGTTCTCCTCTAAGGCTTCGGACAAAGTAAAGGTCGTGCCGTCGGAAACGGTAACGGTGAAGTCGTAAATAATGTCGTCCATCGCGTACCTGTGGTTTTTAGGCATTTCTTCCTTTATAGGCGCGGAAATAACTTCTACGGTCATTTCCTTTGCGGTTGCGGAAGTCTTGGGATTTTGCGTGTAAACCGAATATCCTTTAGGAAGGTTCGACAATTCCACGTCGTAAACGCCCAAAGCGGGAACGCGAATTTTCGCAACGCCGGTGCCGTCCGTGGATTTTACGCCGACGACGCCGTTGTCGTTTTTAAGCGAAACGGAAACGCCCTCTAACGGCATACCGCCGACGGTCATAACGCTAAGGTCGTAACTGTTGGTAGCATTAGACGACTCTATATATACCGTTTTGGAAGTTTCGGTCGCGGATAAAACGTCGTCCGACTCGTAAACGTAGCCGTCGGGAATATTTTTCAACACGACGTAATAAGCGATGCCCTTACCCGCGCTGATTTTAGCAACGCCGTTGTCGCCGGTAGTCGCGCCCGAATAGGCTTCTTCATCGTCGACGGTGTAAAGGTAAACCTCTATCCCTTTTACCGGTTTGGCGTCGGGATAAAGCACCGTGACGCTGTAATTTATTTTATCGATACCGTCGTTCGGCGGATCTTTAATCTGATGCCCCTCGTCGACTTTGGACTCGCCGCACGCGACGGCAAAACAAGCGCAAAGCAACATAACCAAAGACAGGCAAGCGAATAAAACACGTTTTGTAGTTCTTTTCACAATTAACTCCTTAATGTAATTTTATTGTATAAGATTATAACATTTTATATCGTCAAAAAGCAAATAAATATAAACCGTTGTAACAAAATAATAGCGAATTTTTGAATATTTTTACAAATTTTGCACACAAATATTCACCAAATGAAATTTTTGTCGAAAAAATTTCGCAAGCACGAAAATTATGCGTATAATCTTAAAGAATATTCATAAGACAAGTTTGAAAGCATTCCCCTCTTGTCATGTAGAGCGTAGCGAAACATCTCTCCCCCTTGTCATTCTGAATGTAGCGCAGCGGAATGAAGAATCTCCTCTCCATAATGCGACGACATCCTACCCACCCATAG
>CAZARP010000012.1:16051-26770 GCA_964487575.1 uncultured Christensenella sp. | reverse complement strand
CGGTAACCGAATACGATACGGGCGAAGAAGTCGTGCTTCAAGGCGTTATCGATTTAATGGCGGAGGACGACGAGGGAATAACGATAGTCGATTATAAGTATTCGGTATTGGACGCGGCGTCGCTCGAAAAAAAATACGGCAAGCAGTTGGATTTGTACGCTATGGCGGCGGAAAAAATAACGGGTAAAAAGGTAAACGTTAAAATATTGGTGAATATTTTCACCGGCGAAACGATAAATCTGTAAATACGACTTTTTTCGTCGAAACGTCGTAAAAAATTTCCGCAAGCGAATTATATAATGTTTGCGGATATGGATATGGCGTATAATGTAAATCAGGCGTTAAAAGGAGTTTTCTCTAAAACGGACGGCGGAATTTTGTTCGCGGTGTGTCTGTCGTTGCAAGTATCGGTTTTCGTTTTCAGACTGATAGCGATTTTTGCGGCGAAGTCCGAGGCGTGCGTTAAAAATTTTCCGTTTGTTTTAATCGGTTTCGTCGAGTTCGGCGTTATGCGCGTCGCCGACTTTTACGGCGGCGAAACGGAGGGGCTTGCGGTAATCGTCGCAGTCGTTGCCGCTCTGTTTTGCTTGCCGTTTTGTTTTTTTAAGGTCGAGCGTAAGGAGGAAAAACTTTACAGAAGCGCCTTTATTAAGCATATCGACGACTGTATAAAAAAAGAAACGTCCGACGAGACGTCGAGAGAGTTGACCGAAAAATACGTTTGCAGACAACAAAATCCTCCCGAAGACGCGATAGATTACTCTCACGTCAAGGGCATACTGGACAGGTTGGATTACTTCTCGCTCAGCCCGTCCGACAAAAAGCAGGTGAGAGAATTAAAGACCTATCTTGCGGAAGCGGAGGAGGGCGAGGCGGACGCCGATTTAAGAGATAAACTAAACGACGGATTGGGCGCACTATTGAAAATTATGTCCAGATACGGCGTTTAAAATAAGCGCGTACATAGTTGACATCGCCGTTATGATGTAATATAATCATATACGGAGAAGTGTATAGGCATCGAATGTAACAACGTTTTTACGTAAGCGAGGAATTATGAAAAAATTATCCGCATTTATAGCGCTGATAGCGTGTTTATCTTGCGTTTGCTTGTTCGGCTGTGCGGGCGACGGCGACGGAGAGTATTACACCACCTATACCGTAACGTTTAACGGTGCGGGCGGCATCGCGGTATCGGGCAGGGAAGTGCAAGAAATCCACGACGCGAGCGAAATCAAAGCGCCCGTATACGAGCGCACGGGGTATACCTTTGTCGGCTGGGATACCGATTTGACGACGATAAACAAAAAGACGACCGTATCCGCCGAGTGGAGGGCGAACGAGTATAAGATAAGTTTTGCGAACGAAAACGGCGAAAAGTTGTTCGACGATAAAGTCGTAACGTACGGAGAGTACACCGGCGAATTGCCGACTTGCGAAAGCAAAGGCGTCGGTCTTGACTTTTACGGCTGGTGTTACGGCGACGTAACCATAGCCGAGGGTAAAAGGTGGAACATAGCGTCGGACGTCGTTGTCGTCGCTACCTACGGATATACCTTAAGGTATGATTTAAGAATGTACGTCTCATCGTTAAAGTGCGATTGTTATATGCTTTATAAAGGCGAAAGGACGGTCGATACGCGCCCGATTAAAAAAGGCGAAAGCTTTGAAGACAAATTGTTCTTTACCGGTGAAACGGGGAATAGCGACTGGTACGGAGATTACGAAGTTTACGATTTAACTCCCGAAATCCCCGACGAATACAGTATGTGGCGTTGGATGGTTTACGACGTCAAAAACAGCACGGATAAAGAAATCAAAAAAATAAATATTACGACAAAAAGTACGTTGACGGATGAAATTATCGCTTGCGCTGACGAAAACGGGGTAATCACTTTATCCGTATATTTAGTGTCGCACTGGACGGATACGGTTCGTGGTTGATATTCACACGCATTTGTTGCCTAACGTCGACGACGGCAGTTCCTCGCTGAAAACTTCGCTCAATATGCTTAAAGCCGAATACGACGACGGCGTCAGGCAGATTATAATAACTCCGCATTTCCGCGGAGAATATCGCTTGTGCGGCGACGAACTTAAAAATCGGTTCGAAGATTTTAAGAAAGCCGCGGCGGCATTCTATCCCGACGTCGATTTAAGGTTGGGACAAGAAATTTTTTACAACAAAGGCAGTTTGTCCGCGATAGAGTCGGGCGAACTTTTTACGCTTGCCGGCGGCAAATACGTTTTGTTGGAATTTCCGTTCGTGTACAAAACGGACGTGGCGGAAGCGGTATACGAAACCGTCAGACGCGGTTATTTGCCCGTCGTGGCGCACGTCGAGCGGTATTTATACGCGACGGAAGCGCTCGTTCGGGAAGTCAAAGACCTCGGCGGATTTATTCAGGTGAACGCGAACGCGGTTGCAGATAAAGGTCCGTACGCGCCTTTTGTCAGGAAACTGCTTAACGAGAGATTGGTGGATTTCGTCGCGAGCGACCTTCACGAGAACAGGTTTTGTATTATGCGCAAGGCTTACGAAAACGCGGTAAAGCGCTACGGGCGCGAATACTCGGACGAGATATTTACGACTAACGCACGGAAGATTATCGAAAGGTTTTAGATTATGAAAAAACTTATCGCCGTCGGCGGAGGAGAAATAAAAAACAAGACGACGCTTAATATAGACGAATACGTTGCCAGTCTTGCCAAACGTCACGCCGGCGAAAAACGCGCGAACGCGCTTTTTATCGGTACGGCATCGCATGACAGTATGCCGTATTTTAATAGCTTCAGAAAGACTTATACTTCGGTTTTCGACATTAAAGCCGAAGTCGCTTTGATTGTTTACGGCGAAATGGATATCGCTCGTATCTCCGACAAGATAGAAGCCGCGGACTGCATATATATCGGCGGCGGCGATACCGTGTTTATGCTGGACGAATGGCGCAGAACGGGACTTGACGCGTTGATATTGAAAGCATACGAAGACGGCAAGATAATTTGCGGACTTTCCGCCGGCGCTATTTGTTGGTTTACCGATATGTATACCGATTACAACATTATGAGAGGAAAAAGCGGCGAGTACGAGTTGAAAAAGGGCTTGGGCGTGATAGACGGCGCTATCTGTCCGCATTTCAACGAAAGAGAGGCGGACTTTACAAAAACCATGTTAGAAGCGAAGTTACCGTTTGCTTACGCGATAGAAAACGACGCCGCTATAGAATTCACCGACGGTAAGCCGACGCGCGCGTTGTCCTCCGGCGGAAATGCCTTTTTGTTGTCGTTAGACGGCAATTCCGTAAAAAAAGAACCGTTATGACCGATAAAATAAACTACGATAAAGAAATGCAAAAAATAATAGGCGAACTTTCTTTTAAGCCGAAATTGCTTTTACACGCGTGTTGCGCGCCTTGCGCTTCCGTGTGCATAGAAAGGTTGAAGCCTTTTTTCGATATCACCGCTTTTTTTTACAACCCTAATATCGACGGCGGCGAGGAATATGCGTTAAGGGCGGCGGAACTTGCTCGTTTGTGTGAAGTTTTCGGCGTAAACTGCACGTGCGACGATTATTCGCCCGAAGTTTTTTACGACGCGGTAAAGGGACTTGAAAACGAAAAAGAACGGGGAGGACGTTGTACCGTCTGTTACGGGTTAAGGCTGTCCGCCGCGGCGGAACGCGCAAAGGCGGACGGATACGAGTACTTTGCCACCACTCTTACTTTAAGTCCGCTTAAAGACGCGCAAAGATTAAACGCCGCAGGCGAGACTGCGGCGGCACGATACGGTGTAAAATATTTGCCGTCGGATTTCAAAAAAAGAGGCGGATTTTTGCGTTCCGTCGAACTTTCCGACGAGTTGGGGTTATACAGACAAAACTATTGCGGTTGCAAGTTTTCCAAAAACGCGAATTTGACCGCTAAATAACCCAATCTCCGTCTTCGAATATCACGGTCGCGACGTCGTTTTTGTCGTAACCGACTACGGAAAGGTCGGGTGTGCCTATCATAAAATCCACGTGTTCGGAGGAGTCGTTGACTCCTTTTTCTTTTAATTGTTTTAGGCTCGCTTCGTCACCGCCGCGCACGGTGGTTGGGTAGGCTTTGCCGACGGCAAGATGGCAGGCGGCGTTTTCGTCGAAAAGCGTGTTAAAAAAGAGTATTCCGCTTTTCGCGATGGGCGAATTTTTGCCGATAAGCGCGACTTCCCCGAGCCTTTCGGTTCCGCCGTCGATGTTTATAAGCGCTTTCAGCGCGTCTTCTCCGCGCTCGGCGGTAACGTCCGTTATTTTACCCTTTTTAAACGTCAACTTAAATTTATCTATTATCCTGCCGTTGTACGCAAGCGGCAAAGCCGAATACACTACGCCGTCTACTCTGTTTTTGTGGGGCGCGGTAAAGACTTCTTCGGTGGGAATGTTTGCTATAAAATCTATTCCGTCGCGCGCCTTTTCTTTTGCGGAAAGCCATACGTGGTCGTCTGCCAAACCGACGGTTAAATCGGTGCCGAGAGAGTTGACGAAGCGCAGTCTGTCGAAGCGTTTGGCGTTTAAAAAATCCGCGTGCGCCTGCAAAGCTTCCGAATGTTTTTGCCACTCGGATACGGTGGAATTTCCGCACAGCCTTACCGCTCGCTCTATCGCGTTTTCTAAAAGCTCGATTGCGTTGCTTCTGCCTTTGAAAACGGTTTGCGCCCATTTTTCGGTCGGGACGGATACCACACACCAGCGAATTTCGTTGTTCATCATCGCGTCGGAATACTTTTTCAGCAGTTTTGCCCTCGTTGCGGCGACCGCGGCAAGTTTTGCCGACGGGACGTCGTTAAACGCGTCGGGGTCTTCCGCCGCCACCGCGACGTAACAAAAGCCGCGTTCTATCAAATAGTTTTTGCGTGCGATTTGCCATTTAGGTATATCGCACAGCGTCGCAGCGTCGCCGTGCAGATAATTAAGTTTGTCGATTTCGTCGTCTTCCCAGTTGACGAAAACCCTCGACGCTCCGGCGGCGAATGCGCTTTCGGTTAGCACGAGTGCAAAATCTGCGCGCTCGACGGGACAGGAAATTTCTAAACCTTGTCCCTTTTGAAGATTGACCCCGATTTTAATCGTAAGGTCGGCATAGTTGCGAAGAGTTTCTTTATTTAACATATTTTTTTCTCCGTTTTTAAAATGATACTACGTTTCGTTTGTCAGGTCAAGCGCTTATTCGGGCGAAAAATGGGTAAAATCGTCATTATTTAATTCAGGTGTTGACTTAAACGTGAAATATGTAGTATAATTACACGAAAGGAAATTTATTAAGGAAATTTATTTTTGTCGGGTTGTGGCGACGTGTCTGTTTTAGAAAGTATAAAAAGTTCTTCGGACTTAAAACAACTTAATAATAAAGAGCTGGAAAGGTTGTCCGACGATATCCGTGACGAAATCATCGACGTCGTTAAAAACAACGGCGGACATTTGTCCGCCAATTTGGGCATCGTCGAAACGACGGTGGCGTTGCATCGCGTTTTCGACTTTCCCAAGGATAAGATGTTATTCGACGTCGGACATCAATGTTACGCGCACAAACTGTTGTCCGACAGAAAAGACAGGTTTAATACAATTCGCACTCACAACGGTATTTCGGGGTTCCCCGACCCCGACGAAAGCGATTTCGACGCCTTCGTCGCAGGGCACGCCGGTAATTCCATAGCCGCCGCGGTGGGGCTGTGCCAGGCGCGCGATAAGGTCGGCGACGATTATTGCGTTATAGACGTGGTGGGCGACGGCGCCGTGGTGAACGGGCTTAGTTTAGAAGCGCTTACGGCAACGGAAACAAAACCCAAAAACCTCGTCGTTATTTTGAACGATAACGGAATGAGCATTTCTAAAAACCGTAACGGACTGTATAGGTTTATTTCCAGACATACGACGAGTTTCGGGTACGTAAAGGGCAAGAACGCGGCAAAAAGGGTGCTTGGCGGTTCGTTTATCGGTAGAGCGGCGAGGAAGGTTCGCAACTTCGTTAAGACTACCTTAAATAGGGGAATGCCCTTCGAACAATTCGGTTTTAAGTATATCGGCATCGTCAACGGTAACGACGTTAAAGAATTAACCAAAATTTTAGAAAGGGTTAAACTGATAGCAAAAAACAAAGCGGTATTTTTGCACATAAAAACGACCAAAGGCAAGGGATTGACGGCAGCGGAGGAACGCTCGGATTTGTATCACGGCGTCGGCAGAGATTTTTCTTGTTCGTGTAACGGGTTCGGTACGGCGCTCGGCGAAAAATTGAATTCGCTGATAGACGCCGATAAGCGAGTCGTTGCCGTCTGCGCCGGAATGAAGGACGGTACGGGGTTGTCGTGCGTCGCGGAACGCAACGGCGATAATTTTTACGACGTGGGTATCGCGGAGGAATTCGCTGCGACGTTTGCCGCCGGAATGGCAAAGGGCGGTTTGAAACCCGTCGTAGCCGTTTATTCCACTTTTTTGCAACGCGCTTACGACCAAATTTTGCACGACGTGTGTATTCAAAATCTTCCCGTTGTTTTTTGTTTGGATAGGGCGGGTCTTGTAGGCGAGGACGGGAAAACGCATCAGGGCGTTTTCGACCTTTCTTACCTTTTGCATATGCCGAATATGACGGTTTTGGCACCGTCGGACGAGGACGAATTGTCGCTTGCGCTCGATTACGCTTTGGCTCTCGGTACGCCGGTCGCGATAAGGTATCCTAAAAAATCGGGGGCAAATTCGGACGTTTCGCATTTGCCTTTCGAAACGTCGCCGTGGCAAAGAATAAAAGACGGCGAAGATATTACCGTTTTGGCAGTGGGACCGCGAATGAATGCGATTGCGGCGGAATTCGCCGCGCGCAGCGCAAAAAGCGTCGGCGTTGTAAACGCTCGGTCGGTTAAACCGCTCGACGAGGCGGTGTTGGAAGAGATAAAAAACACCGAAGTCGTAACGCTTGAGGAAAACAGCGTTATAGGCGGCTTCGGAGCGGCGGTTGCGTGCAGATACGCGGAAAAGGGAACACGAACCCGTGTCTGCGCGTTAGGGATAAAAGACGAATTCGTAAAAACCGGCAGCGTGGAAGAACAACTCGCCGATTGCGGGCTTACCGCAAACGACCTTTTGCGTCGCTTCGGCTGACGGTAGATTAAACGTAAGCGGTATATTTTATATCGTATCCGACGTATAACGGCAACTCTCTCGGGTTGTCGTTTTTGTTATTTATAAGCTCGGTAACGACAATCAACACGGTCGCGAAAATCATGTTCGGCATCGACGTGAATTCGCAGGTGTCTATAAAACCGTACGTAGTGAACAAGGTGAACGAAAAGAACGCCGCGAGATTGAACAGAGTATTTCTGGTCGTTAAAATGCGGTATCTCGTAAAGAAATAGCCGACGTACGCGAAAAGACCGGCAAAGCCCATCGAACCGATTATCTGAAAGAAGGTAGAATGGAAGTAATATGTGCGAACCAGTCCGCCGCCGATGGCGTCGCTGCGCGCGTCGTTATAATATCCCAATCCGGCGCCGAATATAGGGTTGTGCGTAAATAAGTCCGACGCTTTTTTGTAAAGCGGCGTTCTGTTGTTGTCGTGTAGAACGCTTGTTAATATTTTATCTATTATTTTGTTGAAAACGTCTATCTTTACGATAAAGAACAAACAGGCTGTTGCCGCGGCGACTTCTATAAATACGAAAATCTGTTTGATTTTGTCTTTCGACAGTTTTTTGAAAAAGAAGAACAGCATAAACGGTAAAAACGCGCAAGCGGTTGCCAGCGCGCCGTCGCTCCCCGAACAATAGGTGCCGAGGTATAAAAACAATATAATCACGGCATAGGGGATTATTTGTTGTTTTTTAGCCGCGAGATAAAAGCAAAACGGTATGCCGAGCAACTGTATGATGCCGCAAGTATTGGGGTTGCCCCAACAAATTCTCAGCCAGTTAAATTGCTTTGCGACCGATTGGACGCTTACTATTGCCGCCGCGAGAGAAAAAATCAAAGCAAAATAATTTTTAACGTCGAAGTCTTCGGACGGGCAAGTATAGTTTCTGAAGAAAAGATATGCTATTAAAATCAGCGGACCTATGGTTAAAATAGTTGGCAAACCGTAAAGGTAGTCGGACAAATAATCTGAAAAGATACCGCCGAAAAAGAGCGCGGCACACACGAAGCCGAGCGGCAACGACAATTCGCCGAAGGTGAAATTCTTAAGCGGATAAATAAAAAGGTGCGCGATAAGACAGATGGCAACGGGTGCGATTATGACGAAAAACCACGCGCTCGAAACGAACGAAACGTCACGGAACAAAAACGAAACGAAAAGTAAAGGCGTCAAAAAAGGAACGAGGTTTTTATCCGCCAATAAAATAAAACAAGCCGAAGCCGCTAAAAAAATCAGGGCTATAGACTGAACGTTCGCGAAATAACAAAAGACCACGACGAAAGCCGCAACGCACGGGAAATAATCGCCGAAAAAAAACTTTTTGGCAGCGCCGTATGCTTTTTTAAGTTTTTCGGCACCTTCGGTGCTTTGTGTTTTAGAAAAAATCATATAACACATTTTATCATAAAATTTACATATAATCAAGAGAAAAACAAAACCGACGAAAAAATAAAAAGCGAGTTCGTGCTCGTCATATTCGGCAAAAAAACGCGAAATCCGTATAAACGATTGCCAAACGTCTTAAAAAGTGCTAATATAATAAAATAATCGTAATAAATTACGGCGAGGAACGAGTAGGAGAGAAAATCGTGACCATACAAGACATATGCGCATGTTTCGATATCGGCGGTAAATATTTAAGTTGTACCGAGTTGTCTACAGGCAACATCAACAGCACGTATCACGTTCGGTACGAACGCGACGGCGAACGTAAAAATTACATCGTTCAACGTATCAACACTACGGTGTTCAAACAACCGAAAAAGTTGATGGATAACATCGTAAGGGTAACCGATTACGTAAGGACGAACATCATAAAAAAGAATTTATCTACCAAAAGATTTGTTTTGAGGGTTTTTGTAACGAAAAAAGACCAAAAGCCGTATTTTATAGATAACTTCGGCAATTATTGGCGCGTTTACAGATATATAAAAGACTCGATAACGTACGACGGCACCGACGATTTAACCATAATAGAGAGAACCGGTCAGGCATTCGGCAGGTTTCAAAACTGTCTCGACGGTTTCGACGCGAAAACATTATATATCAGCATACCCGACTTCCATAACACCGTTAAGCGTTATGAGGATTTCCGCCGCGTGGTCAGACGCAATCCGTGCGGACGCGCGCAGTCGGTCGAAAAGGAAATTTCGGATATTTTGTCGATGAAAGACGAGGCGTGTAAAATTCAGAAGCTTTTAGACAGCGGCGAACTTATTACGCGCGTTACGCACAACGATACGAAAAGCAACAACGTGGCGTTCGACAAAAACACCGACGAGGCGCTTGCGGTTTTGGATTTGGACACCGTTATGCCCGGTGCGATTGCGTACGATTTCGGCGACGCGATACGGTTTATAGCGAATACCGTGATAGAGGATTGTCCGGATATCGACAAGGTGTCGCTGGATATGCAAAAATACGAAGCCTTCGCCAAAGGTTTCGTCGGCGAAGTTAAAGACAATCTTACCGAAAAAGAAAAAGAAACGCTCAATCTCGGCGTCTTTACGATGACCGCCGAACTGGCGTTGAGGTTTTTAACCGATTACTTAAACGGCGACAAATATTTTAAGACGCGTTATCCCGGGCACAACCTCGACAGGGCGAGGAACCAGATAGCGCTGGCGAAAGACGTTTACGAAAAACTTCCGCAAATGGACGAAGTGTTGAAAAAGTATACCGTTTAAGCGGAATGTCGTAGGGATTAGAATTCGTCTTTTTCCGCTTCGAATTTATCGAAAAGGTTGTATCTTTCCGGGTGTGTGAGCGCAGTGAAAATCATTTCTTGCACCCCCGGGATTTTTTTATTTATATCGTCGAGAACGGTTTTTATAAGTTCGCGCGAGGTGTGTTTGTCGGCGGGACATTTGCTTTTTGCGACGGGAAGCGTTTTCGAATACGACTTTAACTGAGTTTCTTTAACGAGAATAAGCGGACGTATCAGCGTTAACCCCGTTCTGTCGAGATAACTTTTCGGTGCGAAGGTCGACAATCTGCCTTCGTAAAACATACTCATTAAAAAGGTATCGGTAAAATCGTCGGCGTGGTGACCGAGCGCGACTTTATTGCAGCCGATTTCGGTCGCTTTTTGATACAGCGCGCCCTTGCGCATTTTAGAACAAAGCGCGCACGGGTTGCTTTCTTTTCTCGCCTCGAAAACGATTTCGCCTATTTGAGTGGGTACGACGTAATAAGGCACGTTAAGTTCCTCGCAAAAATCGCGTATCGGCGAATAGTCCGAAGGTTTGCCGTCGAATTGCAGGTCGACGGTAATTGCGTACAGCTCGAAGGCTTCCGGGGAAAACCTTTTGTAAAGCGCTAATGCTTTGACCAGCGCTAAGGAGTCTTTTCCGCCGGAAACGCCCACGGCGATTTTGTCGCCGTCGTTTATCATTTTGTATTCGGTTATGCCCTTGCGCAGTTTGGATAAAATTTCTCTGTCGGTCACCATAGTAGTTTTACCTGAAATTCGTTGATTTTTAATCGCAATTACATTATACTTATTATCGGATAAAAAAACAAACCAATAAAGGCAGTTTATGATAGAATTTATTTGCAG
>CAZARP010000012.1:12316-15951 GCA_964487575.1 uncultured Christensenella sp. | reverse complement strand
TTGGAAAAACGTCGCGGCGCGCGTCGTTCGGAAACTTTTTACAAGGCGCTTGGCGTGTTCGTTTTCGTGGCTATTCCGTTGCCGATGACGGGGGTATGGACGGGGACTGCTATCGCGGTGTTTTTGGATATGCGTTTTAAAGACGCCGTTTTGCCTGTCGCGCTCGGGAACTTCGTTGCCGGAGCAATAATTTCGTTGCTTGCCGAATTGTGTATAGTTTGGTGGGATATATCCGTTTTGGATTATATTTTGTACGCGTTGTTCGCTTTGGCGATAGTGCTTTTGATCGTTACGATTGTCAAAGTATCCCGTTCCAAAACGAAGAACGACGCTAACGGAGAAGAAAGATGAATTTTTTCAAACGGCTTTTCAAAAGTAAAAAACCTAAACCGATAAAATTGGGTTTGGCGCTCGGTTCGGGCGGAGCGAAAGGTTTTGCCGAACTCGGCGCGCTCAAAGTGTTCGAAGAAAACGGCATAGAGTTCGACGTCGTCGCAGGGAGCAGTATCGGCAGTATAATAGGCGCCTTTTATGCCGACGGGTATTCTTCCACGGACATCGTCGAATTGCTTAAAGGGTTGGACTTGTCCGAGATAAAGAACTTGTTTATGCTGAATATGGACACGTCGGGATTGTTCGGCGTGGTCGACAGGCATATAGGGCAGCTGGATATAGAAGAACTCAAAAAACCTTTCAGGGCGGTGGCGACCGAGCTTGAAAGCGGTGAAGAACGGGTGTTCGACAGCGGAAGCGTCGCGAAAGCGCTTTGCGCGTCTTCCTGCTATCCGCCTTTTTTCAAACCCGTCGTTATAGGCGACAAACGCTATATAGACGGCGCTTTTTCAAATTCCGTTCCTGCCGACGTCGTCAGAGGTTTAGGCGCCGATTACGTGGTCGGCATAGACTTGTCCGACCATCAAAACAAGCCCGCGGGATTTATCGACAAGATATTTCCGACCTATCAAAGCAAGGTGAAAGAACCTTGGAAAAAGGGTTACGACAACAGCGACGTAACGTTGCACCCCGACCTTTCGCAGTACCGTGCGGTGTCGTTCACCGCGGCGAGCGAAATATACGACATAGGGTATCAATGCGCACTCGAACATATTAACGAGATTAAAACCGGGATAGAAAAGCTTAAAAAGGGGAAAAATTAAAAGAACGTTAAATTACAAATGAAAAAACTGATAGCGCTTATCGTGGCAGTCGCGTTGTTGTGCATGGCGGCGTGCGGCGGAATAGACGATACGAAAAACGACAAAAGCGACGGTGCGCTTGTCGACGGGTTTTCCGTGCATTTTATCGACGTCGGCGAGGGTGATTGTATTTTTGTCAATCTTCCCGACGGAAAAAACATAATGATTGACGTAGGCGAAAACAGCGAGAAAAACTTGTCGACCATACGTTCGGTTTTGACGCGTTACGGTGTCGAAAGAATAGATTATTTGATTTTAACTCACCCCGACAGCGACCACGTCGGCAACGCGTGCGCACTTGTTGAAGCGTTCGGCGTCGGTACGGCGTATCTGCCTTATATATATGATACGTCGGCGTTTATAAACTACGGCGAGGCGGCGGACGCGCTAAAAGCCTGCGGTGCCGATATAAAGTATTCGCAAATACAAACCGCCGTAGTCGGAACGGATTATTCGGTTTTCTTTTTGTCGCCGGCGCCGAAGGACGCGAGCGGCGGAGCGTACGACGTTTTTAATTCTTCCTTAACGCCTTCCGCGCAAGCGAGGAACGACGTTTCGCCGATTATTTATTTAGAATACCGCGGCGTTAGGTTTTTGTTCACGGGCGACGCCGGATTTAGTCAGGAAGAATACGTGTTGCTGAACGAAAAAAGCGGTTTGTACGAAAAGTCTTTCGCCTATTACGGTCGGGAATGTAAACTTGAGAATATAGATTTTTTGAAAGTTTCTCACCACGGAGCGGACGACGCTTGCGGAAGCGATTTTCTGAGCTTGTTAAAACCCTACAACGCGATTATATCGGTCGGCGGACAAAGTTATTATAAACATCCGTCGACGGCAACGATAAATCGTATACTCGGCGCGAACGAGGCGTGCAGCATATATCGCACGGACGTATACGGCACGACTTCGGTTTTCGTGGACGAGACGGGTAGGTACGAAATTAAAACGGAAAAAGACTAAAAAAGAACCGCCGTGACGTCACGGCGGTTCTTTTTTAGCGTTTAAGCGGTGAGCATAACCGTAAGCGAAGCGCCGACGTACGTCGCGCTTCCCGTCGAAGTGTTGTATAACGAGAGAGTATCTCCGGCATTTGCGGAAAGCAAAATAGTTTTGCTTGCAGCCGAGTTCGACGACGCGGTGTTCGTTTGGTTAAGCGTTTCGTTAGCAATCGCCGCTCCGTTAAGGTATAAAGACGTTTCGAAGTTTCCGTCGGTAACCGAGCCGTCGGCAAAGTAAGACACCAAATATATGCCTGTCGACGGAAGAGTTACGGCGTTGTCGGATACGGTAAAGGTGCTTCCGCCGGTAGCGGCGGTTAACGTTAACGGCACAAGAGCACCGTTTGCCACCGTTTGGTCGGAAGAAGACGCATAAACGGCGTTGTTGGTCCCCGATGCGCCTTGCGGACCGGTTGCGCCCGTTGCGCCCGTGGCACCCGTCGCACCGGTCGCGCCGGTAGGACCTTGCGGTCCCTGCGGCCCCATGGGACCTTGCGGACCGCGAGGACCGGCGGGACCCATAGGACCTCTTGCGACGGGCGGTCTGCCGCAATTACAGTTGTTGCCAAATAAACAGCACATAAAAACCTCCTTTGTGTTGCTAAATTATTATATTCTTAAAGCGGATAAAACGGTGAATATTAAATTATTTTGCTTAAAAACGCTAACGTATTTTTTCGTGCTTGTGGTATACTATATGTTATACAAAGACGAGAGAGGGTAACGGTTTGGAAAAAGCGGTTAGCGAAAAAAAATTCAAACTCAAATCGGTTTTTTCTCCGACGGGCGACCAGCCGCAAGCGATTGCCAAGTTGACGGAGGGGATAAAAGACGGACTTAGAACGCAGGTTTTATTGGGCGTTACGGGGTCGGGCAAAACTTTTACCATGGCAAACGTCATTAACAACGTTAACCGTCCTGCTCTCGTTATAGCGCATAATAAGACGTTGGCGGCGCAACTGTGTAACGAGTTCAGAGAATTTTTCCCCGAGAACAGAGTGGAATTTTTCGTTTCCTATTACGACTACTATCAGCCTGAAGCGTACATCCCGAGTACCGATACGTATATAGAAAAGGACCTTGCCATAAACGACGAGATAGATAAACTCCGCCATTCGGCGACTTGTTCGCTCGCCGAACGTTCGGATACCATAGTGGTGGCGTCGGTGTCGTGCATATACGGTTTGGGCGCTCCGGAAGAATATTACAGACTGGCGGTATCTTTAAGGCCGAACGAGAAAATGGACCGTGACGAGTTGATGCGCCGTTTGGTGTCTATCCAATACGCGCGGAAGGACGTTGATTTTTCTCGTTCTTCGTTTAGGGTGCGCGGCGACGTCGTCGACATTTTCCCGTCGGCAAATACCGAAATTATAATACGCGTGGAATTTTTCGGCGACGAAATAGAAAGGATATGCGAAGTCGAGTACGTTTCGGG
>CAZARP010000012.1:8750-12216 GCA_964487575.1 uncultured Christensenella sp. | reverse complement strand
AGAAAAACCAGTTTGATAGATTACGGGTTCAGACTTAAATCGGCGTTTGACAATCGTCCTTTAACGTTTGAAGAATTCGACGCGCGCGTCGGTCAACTCGTTTGCGTATCCGCCACGCCCGCGCCGTACGAACTCGGACAAGCCGGACAAGTGGTAGAACAGCTTATACGACCGACAGGGCTTTTAGACCCCGAGATAATCGTTAGACCGACTAAAAATCAAATAGACGATTTACTGACGGAAATTCGTTCGGTTACCGCGTCGGGCGGTAGAATATTGGTTACGACCCTTACAAAAAAAATGGCGGAAAGTTTAACCGAATATTTAAAAGAAGCAGGGGTAAAGGTCCGTTATATGCATAGCGACGTAGACACGATGGAAAGAATAGAAATCGTTTCTTCGCTCCGAAACGGAGAATTCGACGTGCTTTGCGGAATAAACCTTTTAAGGGAGGGACTGGATTTGCCGGAAGTTAAACTGGTCGCCATATTGGACGCTGACAAAGAAGGCTTTTTACGAAGCGAAACGGCGTTGATACAGACGGTCGGCAGAGCCGCGAGAAACGCCGAGGGACGAGTGGTCATGTATGCAGACGTTATGACCGGCAGCATGCAACGCGCGATAAAAGAAACCGAACGTCGAAGAAAAATTCAAAACGAATACAACGTCGCCCACGGGATTACGCCGAAGACAATAGTTAAAAGCGTCGTAAACACGTTGGAAATAACGAAGAAGGCGGACAGAACCAAGGATATTAAAAAAGCCGATATACCCGAGGAGATAGAAAAATTAAAAGCGTTGATGAAAGTGGCGTCCGCAAATTTGGATTTTGAAAAATGTATCGAAATACGCGATACGATAGCAAAATTAAAGCTTAAGATGAGGAAGTAAAATGAAAGACTATTTTTTCGACCTGCCGGACGGATACGTCGAAGACAGGGTGATAGACGCTAAAAACAAAAAAATGGGAATAATAATGAACGTGCTTGCCGTTGTTATTATGATTGCGGTGTACGTCGCGTTGTTTTTTATTCTCGGCGAGAGGGCGTTGCCGGTCGTTTTCGACGAAGACTGTTCGCCGCTCCAAACGGTTGCGCCGTTGTTGCTGCTGCTTATTATGATACTGCCATACACGGTGCTGCACGAACTGGTGCACGGCGTCGCTTATAAAATAACCACGCGACAAAAACCGACTTTCGGCATCAGTTGGAGCGTGGCTTTTTGCGGCGTTCCTAATATATTCGTCGGCAAAAAAACGGCGTTAATCGCGTTGCTTTCGCCGTTTGTATTGTTTACCGCCCTTTTTGCGGTCGGCATAGCAGTGGCGGAAGCCGGCTACGGCGGGGCGTTTGCATGGATGTTGGCGCTGCATTGCGGCGGTTGTGTCGGCGATTTGTATTGTACTATATTATTGTTGTTCGTTTATAAAAACGGCTGTCTTATAAAAGATACCGGACCTAAGCAAACTTTTTACATAAAAAACGGAGAAAAGTCAAATGCTTGAAAACATAATCGTAAAAGGCGCAAGACAGAACAATCTTAAAAACGTCAGCCTTATCGTTCCGCGCGACAAGTTGGTGGTGTTTAGCGGTTTGTCGGGTTCGGGCAAGTCTACGCTTGCCTTCGACACCATATACGCGGAGGGACAACGCCGTTATGTAGAAAGCCTTTCCTCGTATGCGCGTATGTTTTTGGGACAAATGGAAAAACCCGACGTCGACCTTATAGAGGGGTTGTCGCCGACTATTTCCATCGACCAAAAAACGACGTCGCACAATCCTCGTTCCACAGTCGGGACGGTTACCGAAATATACGATTACTTCAGACTTTTGTTCGCGCGCGTCGGGACGCCGCACTGTCCCGTTTGCGGACGCGAAATAGAGAGGCAGACCGTCGATCGGATAGCCGATAAGGTCTTGGCTTTCCCCGAGGGGACCAAAATACTCGTCAACGCGCCGATAGTCAGAGGCAGAAAGGGCGAGTACAGAAAGGAATTGGAAGGGTTAAAGAAAAGCGGATACGCTCGAGTGGAAATCGACGGAGTAGTTTATTCGCTCGACGAAGAAATTACCCTTGAAAAAAACGTTAAGCACAACGTGAGCGCGGTAATAGACAGGCTTGTTATAAAAGAAGGCATACGCAAGCGGCTTTGCGACAGTATAGAGTCGGCGATAAAACTCGCCGACGGATTGGTCGCGGTGGAAGTCGTAGACGGCGCGACCACTCTTTTTTCGACTAAGTATTCCTGCCCCGATTGCGGCGTCAGCATCGAAGAAATAGAACCTCGGTTGTTCTCGTTCAATAATCCGTTCGGTGCCTGCCCCGAATGTCACGGGTTGGGATTTAAGCAAGAAATAGACGAAAATCTTATCGTCAAAGACAAAAATTTAACGCTAAGACAAGGCGCAATGACGGTGACCGGCTGGAATTTGGAAAGCGGAAAAATGGCGGAAATGAGTTTCGAGGCGCTTGCAAGACATTACGGCTTCAGTCTCGACGTTCCGGTTAAAGATTTGCCGAAAAAGATTTACGATATTTTGTTATACGGCAGTGGCGACGAGAAGATAAATATGCGTTACGCTACTAAAACGTTTAAGACTTCTTACGACGCGCGCTGGGAGGGGATAATACCCAATTTGCAACGTAAGTATCGCGAAACTTCCAGCGAATGGTCTAAAGCCGAGATAGAAAAATATATGACGATAAGGGAATGCGAAAGTTGTCACGGCAAGCGTTTAAAAAAAGAGGCGCTTGCGGTTACCGTAGGCGGCAAAAACATTTCCGAACTGACCGACGCTTCGGTTAAGGATTTGTACGATTTTATCGACGGGTTGGTTTTGTCTCCGACCGCGGCGCTTATAGCAAAACCCATAATAAAAGAAATCAAAGCCAGATTAAACTTTCTAAAAGACGTGGGGTTGGGGTATTTGACGCTTTCGAGGAGCGCGGTTACGCTGTCGGGCGGCGAGGCGCAGAGAATACGTCTTGCGACTCAAATCGGGAGCGGACTTACCGGGATAATTTATATTTTGGACGAGCCGAGTATCGGGCTTCATCAGCGCGATAACGAAAAACTGCTTGCCACTTTGAAAAAACTCAGAGATTTGGGCAACACGCTCATAGTCGTAGAACACGACGAGGACACCTTGCGCGCCGCCGATTATATAGTCGACATCGGACCGCGCGCCGGCGTACACGGCGGAGAGGTCGTCGCGTGCGGAACCGTCGACGACATAATCAACCAACCGAGGTCGATTACAGGGGATTATCTCGCGGGGAGGCGTAAGATAGAGGTTCCGAGCGAGCGCAAAAAACCCGACGGAAGGTGGCTTACCGTTCGCGGCGCGAAGCAAAACAATCTTAAAAACATCGACGTGGCACTTCCCGTCGGACTTTTTACGGCGATAACCGGCGTGTCGGGTTCGGGCAAAAGTTCGCTGATTAACGAAATACTGTATCCGTACCT
>CAZARP010000012.1:0-8650 GCA_964487575.1 uncultured Christensenella sp. | reverse complement strand
GCGTGTCGGGTTCGGGCAAAAGTTCGCTGATTAACGAAATACTGTATCCGTACCTTGCGTCTAAATTAAATAAGGCGAAAACGGTGTGCGGAAAGTGCGAGGGAATAGACGGGTCGGAATTTTTCGACAAGGTAATCGCCATCGACCAATCGCCGATAGGCAAGACGCCTCGAAGCAACCCCGCAACGTATACCGGCGTGTTTTCCGCGATAAGGGAGCTTTTCGCACAAACGCCCGACGCTAAAGAAAGAGGGTATAAGGCGGGCAGATTTTCTTTCAACGTAGCCGGCGGAAGATGCGAACACTGCGAAGGCGACGGCGTTATAAAGATAGAAATGCATTTTTTGCCGGATACTTATGTCCCGTGCGAGGTGTGTAAAGGTAAGCGTTACAATCGCGAAACTTTGGAAGTTAGATACAAAGGCAAAAACATTAACGACGTTTTGGAGATGACCATAGACGAGGCGTGCGAATTTTTCAGTGCGTTGCCGTCTATTTACAATAAAATCAAAACGTTAAAAGACGTCGGACTGGGGTATATAAAACTCGGTCAGTCTTCCACCACACTGTCGGGCGGCGAGGCGCAAAGAGTCAAACTCGCGACGGAATTGTCTAAGAGGGGTACCGGCAAAACGGTGTACATTTTAGACGAACCGACGACGGGGCTTCACTCTTACGACGTAGAAAGGCTGTGCGCCGTATTGCAACGTTTGCAAGAGGCAGGGAACACCATAATAGTGATAGAGCATAATTTAGACGTTATTAAGCTTGCGGACTACGTCGTCGATTTAGGCCCCGAAGGCGGCGACGGCGGCGGAACGGTCGTGGCGAAAGGTACGCCCGAGGAGGTCGCAAAGGTCGACGGAAGTTATACGGGCAAGTTTTTGAAGAAGATTTTAGGCGGCGACCGAAATTAGTCGATATTTTTTCGATAAAAAAAGGGAATTTCGAAAAAATATAGTAATATTATATGTATAATGTCACAGAAGCGGAGGTTTGACGTTGAAAGAGAAGACTTTAACGATAGAAGAAGCGTTTTTATCGCCGTATGCGTTCAAGTCCAAAGATACCGTCGGCAGATTGAGGGACGAAGAACCTTGCCCGATGCGTACCGACTTTCAGCGCGACCGCGACAGAATAATTCACAGCAAAGCGTTCCGCAGATTAAAGAACAAAACGCAGGTTTTTTTCTCGCCGGAAGGCGACCATTACAGAACTCGTCTTACTCACACGCTTAACGTCTCTCAAATAGCGCGTGCCATAGCGCGCGCGTTGTCGCTTAACGAGGATTTGACCGAAGCGATAGCGTTGGGACACGACTTGGGGCATACGCCGTTCGGGCATTCTGGCGAGCGCATATTGAACAAACTTAATCCGAAGGGCTTTGCGCACAACGTTCAGTCTGGCAGGGTGGTCGATTATTTGGAGAACGACGGACGCGGACTCAATCTTACGAGGGAAGTCGTCGACGGCATAGTCAATCATAAACTTTCCACCAATCCGAAGACGTTGGAGGGTAAGGCGGTCAGCATTGCGGACAGAATTGCGTACATAAATCACGACATAGACGACGCCGTCGACAGCGGAATTATTACTTACGACGACCTGCCGAAAGATATAATCGGCGTATTGGGCGCTACTTCGAGCAAGCGCATCAACACGATGATTTATTCTATTTTCGCCGCAAGCGAAAACAAAAACGTCGTGGAAATGGGGGAAGAGGTAGCTCAAGCCACCGCGGCGTTGCGCGCCTTTTTGTTCGACCGCGTGTATAACGATAAGACGTTTAGAATAGAGGAAGAAAAAGCCGACAGAATGATAAGTGCGCTTTACGATCATTATAAAAAACACGTGGAACTTTTGCCGGAATTCAACCGCAAAGAACTCGATAGTTACGATATAGACACCGTTTTGTGCGATTATATTTCGTCGATGAGCGACGATTACGCCGTGAGCGTGTTCAGCGGTTTGTTTATACCCGACAAGTGGGGGTTGTGATGCGCGGTTTCGACGGAAAATTTATAGAAGAATTAAAAGATAAAAACGACATAGTCGACGTCATCGGCAGATACGTAAGGTTGGAGCAGCGCGGCGGTACCTTTTGGGGAAATTGTCCGTTCCATCACGAAAAAACGCCGAGTTTCGCCGTCAATTCGCAAGGTCAGTTTTTTCATTGTTTCGGCTGTAATAAGTCGGGCGACGTGATTACGTTTATTTCCGAGATAGAGTCTTTGGATTTTTCCGACTCGGTAAAGTTCCTTGCCGACCGTGCGAAAATTCCGCTTCCCGAAATCGGCGAAAACGACGAACGCGTAAAAGAACAGAAAAAACGGCGCGAGCGTTTGCTGGCGTTGCTTAAAGACGCGGCACGGTTTTACGCTCGCAATCTTAAAACGCAGCAAGCGACGCCTCACGTCGATTATATTTATAAACGTAAAATTTCGTCGGAATACGTGGCGAAGTTCGGCATCGGAGCGTCGCTCGATTACGACGGTTTGCCGAAACATCTGCGGTCTTTAGGGTATACCGACGAAGAAATGACCGCGTCGGGTGCGGTGGGCGAAAAAAACGGAAAGTATTACGACGCGCTTGCCGGTAGGCTTATAATACCGGTTATCGACCGTTTCGGCAACGTGATAGCCTTTTGCGGTCGAATAATAGACAATCGTCAAAACGTCGGCAAATACGTTAACACTCGCGAGACCGCCGTATTCTCTAAAGGCAAAAACCTTTTTAACATCAACAATCTGAAAAAGTTGAAGAACGAAGTCGGACTTGACGGAGTGATAATCGTCGAAGGGCATATGGACGTCATTTCGCTTTATCAGGCAGGGATAAAGAACGTCGTCGCGAGTATGGGGACGGCGCTTACCAACGACCAGGCGAGGATGTTGAAACGTTACACCGACAAGGTTTATATTTGTTACGACGGCGACTCCGCGGGCAAAAAGGCAACCGTCCGCGGGCTGGATATTTTGCGCGATCAGGGAATAGAAGTCAAAGTCGTGTCTTTGCCGAACGATATGGACCCCGACGAAGTGGTCACTAAATACGGCGCGGAAGCGTATAAAAAATGCGTGGACGAAGCGCTGCCGTTGATAGATTTTAA
The DNA here is from genome assembly GCA_964487575.1 of uncultured Christensenella sp. Classification (GTDB taxonomy): domain Bacteria; phylum Bacillota; class Clostridia; order Christensenellales; family Borkfalkiaceae; genus UBA1259. The sequence continues at coordinate 5,541 of CAZARP010000012.1, read as the reverse complement.
GCTGGAACTTTTAAAAAGCGAGTACGACGTGAAAACCGTCGACGGCAAACGCAAGTACGTTTCGGCGGCGGTTAAGGTTATAAGAGAAAGTCCTTCGCCTGCAGAGCAGGAAGATTTGCTTAAAACGGTGCGCGACGTGACGGGGACTACATTCGAAGCCTTAAAGCGCGAGTTGTATTCGGTCGACCAAGAAGCGCAATCGGTTGCCGTTCCGACGCCGACGGAAACGGTAGAGTCGGGCGAGGACAAACTGGCTATCGCAGAAAGGTTCGTTATATACGCCAAACTTTTCGCTAAAGAGTACGCGCAGACGGCGGACCTTGCGGATATGAAGTTCGGTTCGGGCGCTCGCTCGGTGATAAAAGAGTACCTTATGGAAAGGGAAATAAAGAAAGAAAAGCCTAACTTTTCCGATTTGTTCGATATATTCGGCGAAGATTGCGGAGAGGAGCTTTCGAAAATCGCTTCGCTTGAAACGGACGAAAGCAAACGCTTCGACCAAGCCGCGTATTTTAACGATTGCGTTAAGGTGATAAAAATAGCCCGTTTCGACGAGGAAATATCTTCTTTGAGCAAAAAGAGCAGAGAAGTTACGGATAACGAAGAACGTCGCGCGATAGTCGCGCAAATGAGCGCGCTTATAGCGCAAAGAAATAAACTGAAATAAAAATGCGGTGTTCCGCAGGAGGACGTATGGAAAAGATAAACGACGAAGTGGTAACGGAGATAAAACCGGAAGGCATAAGCGGCGAGATTAAATCTATCGTTACCGACATCGTTTTGGAATTTAAACAAAAAGGCAGTATAACCGTTACTCAACTTTTCGACAAGTTCGACAAACAGCAGGTATCTCCCGACGAAATCGAAGAGATTTATAAGATTTTCGAAGGTGAGGGCATACAGGTAATCAACGAGTACGAAAGGGATAAAGAACTTTACGACCAACTGTTAAAAGAAGTCAGCATGGACGACCCGGTCAAGATGTATCTTAAAGACATCGGTAAAGTTCCGCTTTTAAAACCCGAAGAAGAAACCGAACTCGCGAAGAGGATGATAGACGGCGACGAGGACGCGAAAAAGATGCTGTCGGAAGCCAACTTAAGGCTTGTCGTTTCTATCGCCAAACGTTATATGGGGCGCGGTATGCAGTTCTTGGATCTTATTCAAGAGGGCAATTTGGGTCTTATGAAGGCGGTCGAAAAATTCGATTATCAAAAGGGCTTTAAGTTCTCCACTTATGCGACGTGGTGGATACGTCAGGCGATAACCAGAGCAATCGCCGATCAGGCGAGGACTATAAGAATTCCCGTTCATATGGTAGAAACAATCAATAAGTTGACGCGCGTTTCGAGGAGGCTTTTGCAAGAACTCGGTAGGGAACCGAAAGCCGAAGAAATAGCCGTGGAAATGGAAATAACGCCCGAAAGAGTGAGGGAAATTCAAAAAATCGCGCAGGACCCCGTGTCTTTGGAAACGCCTATCGGCGAAGAAGAAGACAGTCATCTTTCCGATTTTATCGAGGACGAGCAAAGTACCGCTCCGACGGACTCCGTGTCCGCGACTATGTTGAAAGAACAACTGCTCGGCGTGTTGGATACGCTTACGCCGAGGGAGGAGAAGGTGTTGAGGCTGCGCTACGGTTTGGACGACGGCAGACCCAGAACGCTCGAAGAAGTCGGCAGAGAATTTAACGTTACTCGTGAAAGAATTAGACAAATAGAGGCAAAGGCTTTGAGGAAACTTCGTCACCCGAGCCGTTCCAAAAGACTTAAAGATTTCCTCGACTGATGACCGACAGGTTAGAGAAGATTTTTTCGGCGTTGCCGAAATGTAAAATTTTTGCCGATATAGGGTGCGATCACGGGTACGTTGCAAAGGCGATGCTCGACTTCGGCAAGTGCGAGCGAGTCGTTGCCGCCGACGTCAGTGCGAAGTGTCTTGAAAAAGCCGCAAAACTTTTGGCGGATTATGTGGCGGCAGGCAGGGCGGAACTCGTCGTCGCGGACGGTTTTTGCGGACTGCCCGACGTCGATTTGGCATTGATAGCCGGAATGGGCGGAGAAGAAATAGTTAAAATTCTTTGTTCGGCGAAGGAATTGCCGACGACTTTGGTTTTGCAACCGATGAAAAACTGCGACAAGGTCAGAGAACGTCTTCTTGAAAAGGGTTATCGTTTCTTGTCCGACAGAGTATTTTTCAGCAGTAAAAAATATTATAACTTAATCGTTGTCGAGAAGGGCGAAGATGCGCTTACCGAACGGGAAATCGAGTTCGGCAGGGATAATTTAAGACTTAAACCGCAAGCGTTTACGGATATGATAAATAAAGAAATATCTGCCAATATGCGCTATCTTAAAAACGAAAGACTCACGGATGCCGCGAGGGCGGAAATAACTAAAAGGATAGATAGATTGAAATGTATACTTTAGAAAAATTGTTTGCTCTGCTTGATAGTGCGGCGCCGATAGAACTCAGCGATTTGTTCGTAAAAAAAGAAAACGCTTACGATAACAGCGGAATAATTATACGCTCGCAAGAAGACGTGAAAGGGGTTTTGTTTTCTCTCGACATCAGCCTTGCGGCGGTAGAACGCGCACAACGACTGGGTTGCGATACTTTGGTTACGCACCATCCGGCGATATATGCGCCCGTTAAAAGAATAGGCGCTTGCGATACGGCTAACGCGCCGATATATGCCGCGATACGCGCAGGGCTTAACGTGGTGTCGATGCACTTAAATCTCGATACGGCGGATTTCGGAATAGACGAAAGCCTTTGCACGGGGCTCGGCGGTTCTAATCCGGAAGTGTTGTCGCTCGTCGACGGTACGCACGGATACGGCAGACAGTTCGCGATAGAAAAAACGCCCTTCGAAGATTTTATCGAAAGGGTAAAGGGTACTTTCCGTACCGACAGGGTAGTGTCTTACGGAGAGGGAGCGGTCGAAAAAGTCGCGTCTTTTTGCGGCGGCGGTTCTTCCGACGCGGAAAACGCTTTGAAGAACGGCAGTTTAACCGCGGACACGGTGGTGACTTCGGATATGCCGCACCACGTGATTAAGGAATTGGTCGAAAACAACGTTAAAATATTGCTTATACCTCATTATTCTGCGGAGAATTACGGGTTTAAGCGGTTTTTTGAAAAAATGAAGTCGCAAATCGGGAACGAAGCAGAGGTCCATTTTTTCGAAGATAAAAGATTTATGTAAATAAAGGAGACTTAATATGATAGAAGAATTATTGGTTTATCAAGAAGCGGACGCGAAACTTAAAAAAATCGAAAACGAACTTTATGCCAGCGAAGACAGAAAGAAAGCGTCCGGTGCGAAAAAGTATCTGGACGGCGTCGAAGACGGCGTAAACAAATTGGACGACAGGGCGTCGACGCTTTACGCCGAATACGAAAACGTTTTGCACGCAACGGAAAAATTGAAAGACCAACAAGAAGAAATCGTTTCGGCATTATCCGGCGTCAAAGACGCGAACGAAGCGGCTTTTTTGTTGAAAAAATCCGAAGAATTGGCGGTTAAAATAAAAAGTTTGGTCGCGTCGGTGAACGCGCTTAGCGACGAAATAACTTCGGTAATGAAGGAATATGCCTCCATTAAGAAAATGACCAAGGCGGCGAAAGAACAACTCAGCGAAAGCGGTAAAAAATACAACGAACTTAAAGCCTCGCTCGCCGACGAAAGGAAAAAGATAGAGGACGAATTAAACGAACTTAAAAAGAAGGTCGACCCGGAGTTGATGGAAAAATATTTAAAGAAGCGTCAGGGTAAAATTTATCCGGTTGTTTACGAAGTGCGGAACAACTTGTGCGGAGCGTGCAATATGGAACTCCCCATGGCGGCGCTCAGTAAACTGAAAAACGGCGGAATAATAGAGTGCGATCAGTGCGGCAGAATTTTATATCAATCGGAAAAGAAATAATTATATGAAAACAAAAAACGTCTTGCGGAACTCGTAAGACGTTTTTCTTATAAAACGAAAACGGGCAACTTCTCGGTTGTTCGGTGCCTAAACCTCGAACAGCACGTCCGAAACGCATCGAGGATTAAACCCGTTTCGGCTTGCAGTGTATCACGTGCAAAGTAAAAAGTCAACGCCGTTTAAATATATTTAAAAAAATATTTATAAATTATATTGTAAACTTCACGCGTTTTTGGTATAATAAAAAAGTATACAATCGATGAGGTGTGTTATTTGAAAAAAGTTGAGAGAAAGACCGACCGCGGCGAGTCGAATAATCTGTTTACGAGGGAAACGCTCGGCGTGGTTCTTATACTTTTTGCTACCGTATGTCTTATATGCGTCATCACGCGCGAAAAACTTTTTTACGAACCGGGCAAGGCTGTCAACGCTTTCTTTTTGGGGTGCTTCGGGTATTTTGCTTACGCCGTTTTGGCTTTTATAGCGATTATCGGCGTTTGTCTGGTCGTGGATAAAAAACCGTCGATAGGTAAAAAGAACGGATTTTTCGTTACGGCTTTTTTTTCTTGCGTGGCGCTTATTTGGCACATCGCTTCAATGAGCGGCAGCGAATTGTCGTACGGCGAATATATCGCGGCGGCGTATAACGCGGCGGAGGGCGGTATCGCAAGCGCAAGCGCAGGCGGTTTTTTTACCGCCGTAGTTGCATATCCGTTTAAGGCGTTGTTGTCGGAAGTCGGCAGTTACGTGGTTATATCGCTTTTACTCGCCGTCGACGTCTACTTCTTCGCCAAAAATCGCATTTCGGGCAAAAAACCCGTTGTCGAAAACACTTTTAACAGTTCATATGTTAAAAACGATTTGGAAGCGCAAGCGCCGGCAAGCGTCTTCGTAGAGGGGGAAAAGGATTACCCCGTCGCAGACGTAGTGTCTCCCGCGGCGGAAAAACCGTCGCAAAAGCTTTTCGTCACCAATGCCGACGACTTCGCGCTGCGTTCCAAGAAAGAAATAGCAAAAGGCAACGGCGCGCAAATAAAACTCGGTTTCGGCAAGAACGGACTCGCAATGGGCGATTACGACACGAGTTATAAACAGGCGTATAACGAGGACCTTCAAAAGAAAATAGAATATATCAAAACGCCGACGGTAATCGACGTCGCGTCCGAAAGACAAACGGGTTTTTCTCGCAACGTCGACGAAACCGAGGGTAAAACAACGGTGTCGGGTTACGTCAATCGTCACGAAGAACGTCAAAAAACGTCCGCGGCGGAAATACCTTTTTACGAGCATAACGGACAAGGCAATTCAGCTTCCGTTCGCGCCGAGGAGTTTAGCAGAAAATACGCGGAAACCGAAGAGGGCGTCGGCGGTTTAGCGGAAGAACCCGAAGAAATCGTCAGACCCGCTCCGGAGATTTCCGAACAACCGCGCGTCGATACAAATACGACGGAAAGTCGTTTGGGACGGATTATTCCCGAAAATATTACAGAAGCGAAAGAACCCGACGCGGAGCCTGCGCCGCGTAGGGAAGAAAACGCTTTGTTCGGCGAAAAGGAGCCGACTTTACGCGAAAGCAGAACGAGAAGCGCGTTGTTCGGCTTGCAAGAAGAGA
>CAZARP010000011.1:25563-28972 GCA_964487575.1 uncultured Christensenella sp. | reverse complement strand
CTATCAAAACAATACTTTACGATTGCTTTGTGTAATTTTATTTTAGAATATATATATTTTAAGCAAAAAATAAAAATCGGCGCAAATTAACTTTACAAAAACGACAAATAACTTTATACTATACAATGTATAAATAATTTTCGGCAAACCAAAACGGAGCAATAAAAATGTATAACAAAGTTGACACTTCACTGAACTTCGTCGAAAGGGAAAAAGAGGTCCTCGAATTTTGGAAGCAAAACGGGATTTTCAAAAAGAACATCGATAAAAACCAAGGTAACCGCGAGTTTACCTTTTACGACGGTCCGCCTACGGCTAACGGCAAGCCGCATATCGGGCATATTTTGACGCGCGTAATTAAAGATATTATTCCGCGCTATCGCGTTATGAAGGGCGACCACTGTTTGAGAAAGGCAGGGTGGGATACTCACGGTCTTCCCGTCGAATTAGAGGTTGAAAAGCTGCTCGGCATCGACGGCAAAAAAGAAATCGAAAATTACGGTATAGAACCGTTTATAGGCAAATGCAAAGAAAGCGTTTGGAAATATAAATCGGAATGGGAAAAGATGTCCGACCGCGTGGGATACTGGGCGGATATGGAAAACCCTTACGTTACCTACGACGACAATTATATAGAGTCGGTGTGGTGGGCGCTTAAAACCATAGCGGAAAAAGGTTTGCTTTATAAAGGATATAAAATCGTGCCTTATTGCCCCAGGTGCGGCACCGCGCTTTCCTCGCACGAGGTCGCGCAAGGGTATAAAGACGTAAAGGAAACGTCCGTTTTCGTGGAATTCAAGGCTAAAAACGCCGACAATACCTACTTCCTTGCGTGGACGACCACGCCGTGGACGTTGCCCAATAATATGGCGCTTTGTATGAACCCGAACGAGGTTTACGTGGAAATCGCCGCGCAAAACGGTAAGCACTATATTTTGGCAAAGGCGCTCGCGGATAAATTCTTCGAGGACTACGCGATTATTTCCGAAAAAACGGGTAAAGAATACGAATACGCCGAGTATGAGCCGTTGTTCGACTTTGCGCTTAAAGACATAGCCGCAAAGGGCGAAAAGGCTTATTTCGTTACGGTTGCGGATTACGTTACTATGGAAGACGGTACCGGCATAGTCCATATAGCGCCCGTTTACGGCGAAGACGACCACGTTGTCGGCGATAGATATGGCTTGCCTTCTATAAGGCTCGTCGAGCCGGACGGCAGATTGGACGCGCGTTGCGGCAAACTTGCCGGGGTGTTCGTCAAGGACGCCGACAAGCTTATCATAGCAGACTTAAAAGAAAGGAACCTTTTATTTAAAACTATGGAATTCACTCATAGTTATCCTTTCTGTTGGCGTTGCGACACGCCGCTTATATACTATCCGAGGGAAAGTTGGTTTATACGTATGACCGCGGTCAAAGACAGATTGCTTGCCGCCAATAATTCCGTTAACTGGATGCCCGAAACCATCAAAAACGGCAGAATGGGCAACTTTTTGGAGAACGTTATAGACTGGGGAATTTCTCGCGAGCGTTATTGGGGCACGCCGCTACCCGTATGGGTTTGTAACAAGTGCGGCAAGGTGCACGTTATCGGCAGTAAAAAAGAATTAAAAGAACTTTGCAAAATAGACGGCGATATAGAGCTTCACCGTCCGTATATCGACGACTGCACTTTCGAATGCGAGTGCGGCGGAACGTTTGTCAGAGAAAAGGAAGTCATCGACTGTTGGTTCGACTCCGGTTCCATGCCCTTCGCACAGTATCATTATCCCTTTGAAAACAAAGAACTTTTCGAAAGTCATTTCCCCGCGGATTTTATTTCCGAAGCGGTTGACCAAACGAGGGGTTGGTTTTATACTTTGCTTGCCATTTCAACCTTGCTGTTCGACAAGGCGCCGTTTAAAAACTGTATAGTTTTGGGGCACGTCAACGATAAAAACGGTATTAAGATGAGCAAGCACAAGGGTAACGTCGTCGATCCGTGGAGCGTTTTGGACAAGCAGGGCGCGGACGCGGTAAGGTGGTATTTTTATACCGGTTCGGCGCCGTGGTTGCCGTCGAGGTTTTATAACGACGCGGTGTCCGAAGCGCAGAGAAAGTTTATGGGTACCTTGTGGAACACCTACGCTTTCTTCGTGCTTTACGCCGACATAGACGAGTACGACCCGACGAAATACGATTTGTCTAAGTGTAAACTTACCGTTATGGATAAGTGGATACTTTCTAAACTCAACACGCTTATAAAGACGGTGGACAAAGGTTTGTCGGAATACGATATTTTCGACAGCGCGCGCGCTTTGCAAGACTTTACCGACGATTTGTCTAACTGGTACGTGCGCCGCGGCAGAGAACGTTATTGGGGACACGGTATGAACGACGACAAGGCGGCGGCTTATACCACGCTGTATAACGTTCTGGTAACGATGGCTAAACTTTCCGCGCCGTTTACGCCGTTTATGGCGGAGTCTGTTTACGGCAATCTGGTTCCGCGTTTTTATAAAGACCAACCGATATCCGTTCATCTTTGCGACTTCCCGACGGCAGACGAGAAAGCGATCGACGCTCATCTCGAGTCCGGGATGAAAAACGTTTTGGATATAGTAATGCTGGGGCGTGCTTGCAGAAACGCTTCCAATATCAAAAACCGTCAGCCGCTCGCCAAAATATACGTATGCTCGGAGAGGAAAACTCCGCTTACGGGCGAATTGCTCGAAATAGCGAAAGACGAGTTGAACGTTAAAGAGGTCGAATATCTGGTCGACGCTTCGTCGTTCGTCAAATATAAAATAAAACCTCAACTTAAAACGCTCGGTCCAAAATACGGCGCAAAGCTCGGCAAAGTTAAAAAGTTCTTAGATGAATGCGACGCGGCGGAAGTCGTCGCGACCGTTAAGAGCGGTTCCGCTTATAAAACAGTTTTCGAGGGCGACGAGTTCGAATTCGCGCTTGACGATTTGCAGATATTTACCGAAAGCGCGGAGGGCTTTACGGCTTCTTCCGACAACGGTATGACCGTCGTGTTGGATACGCACGTTACCGACGCGTTAAAACAAGAGGGCGACGTCAGAGAATTGATTTCCAAAATTCAATCGATGAGAAAGGAAGCCGGCTTCGAGGTTGTCGATAGAATTTTAGTTTATTACGTTTCGGACGCGGACGAAATTAAAACGGCGATGAGTTCCGCGGCGCTTAAAACCGTCGTGCTCGCCGACGCGGTAATCGAGGGCGAAACCGACGGTGGTTACGAAAAGACGTTGGACGTGAACGGCATAGACTGCAAAGTCGTCGTTAAAAAGGTGAACGCTTAAATGAGAGCGGCACAGTGGAACGATTACAAGGTCATTGCGACCGGCGACGGGTATAAACTGGAAAACTGGGGCGGCGTGGTATTGCTTCGCCCCGACCCCCA
>CAZARP010000011.1:14889-25463 GCA_964487575.1 uncultured Christensenella sp. | reverse complement strand
CTTTTCGCTTATACGGGCGGTGCGACGGTTGCCTGCGCTAAAGAAGGCGCGACGGTCTGTCACGTCGACTCGGCGAAAGCGATGGTGGAACGCGCCGGCGAGAACGTGCGTTTGTCGGGTATCGGCGACGGCAAAGTCAGGTACATAATCGACGATTGCAAGAAGTTCGTTGAAAGGGAAATCCGCAGAGGCAGAAAATACGACGCCGTCGTAATGGACCCTCCGTCTTACGGCAGAGGCCCGAACGGCGAAATGTGGAAGTTGGAAACGGAAATTTATCCGCTTACCGAACTCTGCACCAAGGTGTTGTCCGACAATCCGTTGTTCTTCCTTATAAACAGTTATACCACCGGGCTTCAGCCGCAGGTAATGAAGAACATTTTGGAAAAATTAGTAAAAAAAGAGCGCGGCGGCAAGACGGAAGCGTACGAAGTCGGTCTTGTGACCGAAGAAGACGGCGTTATTTTGCCTTGCGGCAACAGCGCTATGTGGATAAACGGGTAATTTTATGGATAATTTGAACATTCTTTACGAAGACAATCACGTAATAGTCGTATTAAAACCGAGAAACGTGCCCTCGTGCGAGGACGCGTCTAAAGACGAAGATTTATTGTCTGCCGTTAAAAATTATATTAAGGTAACTTACAATAAACCGGGCAACGTGTACGTCGGCTTGGTTCACAGATTGGATAGACCGACGGGCGGTATAATGGTGTTTGCGAAATCGTCGAAGGCGGCGGCACGGCTTTCCGAACAAATAGTCGAGGGCGACTTCGACAAACGTTATTACGCGGTAACCGTCGGCGTGCCGAAAGAGGAAACCGCGCGCCTTACCCATTACGTGAAAAAGAATTCGGTCAACAATATGGTGTACGTGTGTCCTCAGACGGAAGTCGGGGCGAAGCGTGCCGAGTTGGTTTATAAAACACTGGAAGAAAAAGACGGGTTGGCGCTTGTAGACGTGCGTTTGGGCACGGGCAGAAGCCACCAGATACGCGTTCAGATGAACGCTATCGGGTGCCCGTTGTACGGCGATATGCGTTACGGCGGGGAGAAGGCGAAGAAAGGGTATTTGGCGCTATGGGCGTATTATTTGTCTTTTTATCACCCCGTCAGTAAAGAGAAACTTGTTTTCAGGGCGGAGCCGCCGAAAGACGAAAAACCTTGGGTGTTGTTCGATACGTCTAAAGCGGTTACGGTTATCAAACCGGACAGAATTTAGTCAGAAGCGTAAAACCGGGTAAAATATATACTCATCGTTTGACTAAGCGTGTTTTTTTTGGTATAATGAACGTATGTATGATTTAATTCTCGATTGCGGACAAGCGTTTTTAATAACCGACAGAAGTCAACGCCGTTATTTTGCGAGCGTGGATATTGCGGAAGGTACTTTGCTTATCTTTACCGATAAGGCTTTGTACTTTACCGACGCGCGTTATTTTTCCGCTTTGCAAGCCAATCTTAACGATAAATTTATTCAACCCGTTTTATACACGGGTAAAGACGCGGTTAAATCTGCTATTTCCGCCGCAGCCGTAAAAGAACTTTTTATCGATTACGACAAAACTACGCTTACCGAGTACGAGGCTTATAAGGATTTCGGTACGGAGATAGCGGACGGCAAAGATAAAATCGCCGCCTTGCGTTTGCATAAAAATCCCGACGAGATACAAAAAATAATCGTCGCGTGCGACATAGCTCAAAAGGCTTATCACAAAGTGATAAAGACGGTGAAAGCCGGCGTTACCGAAACGGCTGTCAAACGCGCCATAGAGGAAGAGATTTTAGCTCTCGGCGGCGAGGGACCTTCGTTTGACATAATCGTCGCTTTCGGCGCGAATGCCGCGGTGCCGCATCATCAGACGGGCAAAACCGTGCTTAAAGACGGCGACGCGATATTGGTGGATATGGGCGCGGTATACGAGGGATATTGTTCGGATTATACGCGTATGGCGTATCTCGGTCAACCGAGCGAGGAATTCGTTAAAGATTATAGAGCCGTGCTTACCGCGAACGAACTTGCCGAAAGCAAAATCGTGTCCGGTATGAGTTGTAAGGACGCCGACGGCATAGCAAGGGCGCATCTGACGGAAAAAGGCGTCGGGGAATTTTTTACTCATTCGCTCGGTCACGGCGTCGGTGTAGATATACACGAGGCTCCGACGATATCGCCTAAATCCGAAGGGGTTTTAGACGACGGCATCGTGTTTACGGTGGAGCCGGGCGTATATAAAACCGGCAAATACGGTATCAGGATAGAGGACACCGTCGTTATGAAGGACGGCAAAGCGGTAAGGTTGTTTACCGACGACAAAGATTTGATAATTTTATAAATTAAATAAAGTATAATTTCAAGGAGAACAAACAATGATTTCAGCAGGCGATTTCAGAAAGGGCGTAACATTCGAATACGAAAATTCGATTTATACGATCGTAGACTTCCAACACGTTAAACCCGGCAAGGGCGCGGCGTTCGTCAGAACCAAAATGAAGAACGTTATAACCGGTTCGGTTTTGGAAAAGACGTGGAACCCGACCGAAAAAATTCAGGAAGCGCATATCGAAACGAAGAATATGACCTATTCTTACAACGACGGCGAATTATATTATTTTATGGACGACGAATACAATCTCACGCCGCTTAATTACGAGCAGGTTGAGGACGCGCTTCAATATATCAAAGAAAACGACCCGGTTGTGGTTAAATTCTATAAAGGTTCGGCTTTCTCGGTAGAATGCGAAAACTTCGTCGTGCTTAGGGTAACGTCTTCCGACCCGTCGGTTAAAGGCAACACGGCTACCAACGCGACCAAAGAAGCGATTTTGGAAACCGGCGCTAAAATACAAGTGCCTATGTTCGTTAACGAAGGCGAACTTATAAGGGTTGATACCAGAACCGGCGAGTATATGGAGCGCGTTAAGGGCTAAATCGTTAATTTTACCCGCATTTTTTTGCGGGTATTTTTTATTTGATTATGAAGACTGCGGTAATTACGGGTGCGAGCGGCGCTATCGGTCGCGAGCTTGTTAAAAAATTCGTTAAAGACGGATATATCGTCATCGGGCAGGTGAACGATAATCTTTCCCGTGCCGAAAAGCTGAAAAACGAACTGGCGGCGGAGGGCTATAGCGACTGTTTTTTCCCGTTCAAAGCCGATTTTACCGTCGCAGAACAAACGGAAGATTTTTGTAATTTCGTAAACGAAAATTTTAGGCACGTCGGGGTACTCGTAAACAACGCCGGCGTCGACGTTTATAAATTGTTTACCGATACCACGGAACAAGACTTCGACAATGTTTTTAGCGTAAACGTTAAGTCTGCGTTTTCCGTTACCAAATCCGTTCTCGGCGGAATGATTGCCAAAGGCGAGGGGACGGTTATATTCGTTTCGTCGGTGTGGGGCGTGGCGGCGGCGCCTATGGAGGCGATTTATTCGGCTTCCAAATCGGCGCTTATCGGTATGGCAAAGTCGTTGGCAAAAGAAGTCGCGCCGTCGGGCGTGCGCGTTAACTGTATATGCCCGGGTGTGATAGACACGCCTATGAACGATAGATTTTCCGAGGAGGAGCGCCGAGACATCGTCGCTTCCATACCTCTCGGGAGAACGGGTACGGCTAAAGAGGTCGCCGACGTTATAGCGTTTTTGGCTTCGGACGCGGCGCAATATATTACGGGCGCGGTGATTACCGCGGACGGCGGGTTCACCTTATAAGGGTATAAAAAAATTTAATACCGCGCCGCTTGACAAACTCACTGCGGAGTGGGATAATTTAGTGGTAATTAAAAGAGCGGCGATTGTCGCTAAAAAGGAGAGAAAATGTTAACAGCTATTTCCGGTATAAACTGGGGTGACGAAGGCAAAGGGAGAATGGTCGACCTTTTAAGCAGCGACTACGACGTAGTCGTTCGTTATCAGGGCGGCAACAACGCGGGACACACCGTTATTAACGAAAAGGGTAAATTTATTTTAAATCTTTTGCCGTCCGGCATATTGCGTGACGACGTGGTGAACGTTATGGGCAACGGTATGGTAATCGACGTCAAGCATCTTGTGGAAGAAATGGGCAGGCTTACCGACGCGGGCATCAAAATCACGCCGGATAACCTGAAAATAAGCGATAGGGCGGCTATTTGTATGCCGTATCACGTTATGCAGGATTGCTTGGAAGAGGGCAGACTTGCGGATAAAAAATTCGGTTCGACGCGCCGCGGCATCGCGCCTATTTACGGCGACAAGTATATGAAAAAGGCTATCCGTATGGGTGAACTTGCCGATATGGATAAACTAAAAAAACGTCTTGAAGATATCTTGGATTGGAAGAATTTAACGATATGCAACGTATACGGTGCCGAACCGCTTACATTGGACGCGATGATGAACCATCTAAAAACTTACGGAGAAAAACTTTTGCCTTTCGTTTGCGACACGGGGTTGTATCTCGACGGTATTCAAAAATCGGGCAAGAAGATAATGTTCGAAGCGCAACTCGGCGCGCTTCGCGATATCGACTTCGGCATATATCCGTATACCAGTTCGTCGAACGCTATCGCGGCTTACGCCCCGATAGGCGCAGGCATACCTAACCATAAACTCGATTTATCCATCGGAATAATGAAGGCGTATTCCACTTGCGTCGGCGAGGGTCCGTTCACTGCCGAATATTTCGGCGATAAAGCGGAAGAGCTTCGTAAAGCCGGCGGCGAATACGGCGCGGCAACGGGCAGACCCAGGCGCGTAGGCGCGTTCGACGTGGTCGCGAGTAAATACGGCGTTCGTATGCAAGGCGCCGACGAAATCGCGCTTACCAAACTCGACGTTTTAAGTTATTTGGACGAAATAGACGTGTGCGTAGCGTACGAATTAGACGGCAAAACCACGACGGAATTTCCGTTCACGCAAAACCTTGACGCGTACAAGCCCGTATACAAAACCTTTAAGGGGTGGAAGACCGATATAAGCGGTTGCAGAAAGAAGGAAGATTTACCTAAAGAAGCGATCGAATATATAACGTTTATCGAAAAGTCCGTCGGCGCGAAAATAAAATACGTTTCGGTCGGCGCAGAGAGAGAGGCTTACGTCGTTTTATAAAAAAACGGTGGCGTTTTACGATAAATAATGCGATTAAACGCGTATTTTTTGTTGACAAACGAGAGTGTTTTTTTGTATACTATGTATGCTTTCGTTTAAGCACTAACAGCCATAGGGCAAAGGAAGGTGAATGTAATGAGTACCGTAAGAGTCGGCGAAAACGAGAATATCGACAGCGCGTTGAGACGCTTTAAAAGAAAATGCTCTCGCGACGGCATAATCGGCGACCTCCGTAAGAAGGAGTTTTATGAAAGCCCTTCCGTTAAGAGAAAGAAGAAGTCCGAAGCTGCAAGAAAAAGAAGCATAAAAGGTTAAAAACTAAACCTACCGAATTATCGGTAGGTTTAATTTTTTAATGCGGAAAAAACCGAAAATTGTCGAAATTAAGGAAAAAGGAGAAAATATGCAAGAAACGGTCAAAACGCTGAAACAATATGCAAAGGAAGCAAAAACCCGATTGAAAAACGGATTTTGGGAGAATTATAAAAAGCAACTGGACGAAAGATTGGAACAAGCCGAAGCCGACGGATTGGCGGTGTCTAAGGTTAAAGAGTACTACGTACAAAAAGTAGTCGACGATTTCAAAGATAAACGCGCGGAGGACGAGGCTTTTTATCTTAAAGTCAAATCTATGCTTGACGCGGACGGCGAGGTTTCGAACGCGATAGGCAGGCTTACCGATAAAACCGTTTACGAGGCTTTATCTTACGACGACAAACAGCGGTACACGCTTAGTCTGTCGGAAAAGTACTTAAAAGCAGTCGAAAGATACAATAAAGAAAAGGCTTTTTTAAAGTAGCGTATTGACAATCGCGCGTCCATATAGTAAAATAATTTTGTACTTAAAGGAGATAAAATGGATAAATATAATTTTGCGGAATTAGCCAAAGAACGTCGCGCGTGCAGAGATTTTAACGGTAAGCCGATAGAGAAGACGGTTTTGTCCGAGGTTGTGGCTACGGCGCTTTTGGCACCGTCGGCGCGCAACAGTCAACCTTGGAGAACGGTATGCGTCACGTCGGACGAAGGTAAGGCGTCTGTTAAAGCGTGTTTGCAGCGCGAGGGCAAGAACGTTTTTTTGGATAAGGCGGCGGCATACGTGGCGCTTGTGGAAATCGGCGCCGACTTAAAAGCCGGCGTGACCGAAAAGCTGAGGGGCGATTTCTTCGTGAAATACGACGTAGGGGAACTCGCGGCGTATCTTACGCTTGCGGCGAAAAGTCGCGGAATTGACACTTGTATAATCGGATGGGTTGACAGACCGGCTTTGAGAGAAGTTTTAAATCTTAAAGAGAGCGAAGAATGCAGTCTGGTTATAGCGTTAGGGTATTCCGACGCGCCGCTTTGCGATAAAAACAGAAAGGGTATAGAGGAAAAATTAACCTTTTTATAAAAACGGCTAATTTACCGTGTCGACGTGCGCGGCGTAATCGAAGCCTAAACTTATAAGCAACGCCACGTTGACTTTTTTCATCGTTCCGGGCGACAGTTCTCCTATACGTTCTTTCAGGCGACGTTTATCCAGCGTGCGGATTTGTTCCAATAAAATGACGGAATTTTTAACCAAACCGAATTCGTTGGCGCTTATTTCGATGTGCGTCGGCAGTTTCGCTTTGCCTAATTTGCTGGTAACGGCAGCCGCAATTACCGTGGGACTATATTTGTTGCCCGTGTCGTTTTGGACGATAAGTATGGGGCGTATTCCGCCTTGTTCGCTGCCTACGACGGGACTTAAATCGGCATAATACAATTCTCCTCTTTTAATCATAAGGTCTCCGATGTTTTTCAAGTAGTTCCCACTATCAATTTATGTATTTTGACGTATTTGCGGTTACTTGAAAGGTTTCTTCTCGATTGTACCCTGAAAAGAAAAAAATTATACGTTAGTTTTTATCGTTTTATTTGTTTGACACGATACGAGGTTTGTAGTAAAATATAAGGGTATTTTGTAATCGCACGAATGCTTCCTTAGTTAAATGGATATAACAAGCCCCTCCTAAGGGCTAGTTGTGGGTTCGATTCCCGCAGGGAGTACCAAAAAGAACATCATACCGAAGTCGCAGAGGCAAATTATGGTAAAAAATTATAACTACTTTTTTATGTTTTACTTTTTTAGACCGAACTTTTAATATCGGTTATTTTTGCGTTCTCTGATTATTTAGGAATTGTTGAATGACCGATTGGTAAATCGGTCATTTTTTTATGAGGTGTTATTATGATTATTATAGTCAAAGCGGATTACGAAAAAAAGCAACTCGATAATCTTGTCGGTTGGGTCAAAAAGCAAGGGTTAGAAGTCGATATAAGCGCAGGCAGTCGTTCTACCGTGCTCGGACTTATCGGTGATACCAGTAAAATAGACATCGATTTGGTGCGTTCGATGGATATCGTCGAAAGCGTGAAGCGCATACAGGAACCGTTTAAACTGGCGAACCGCAAGTTTCACCCCGACGACTCTGTTGTGGACGTTTCCGGCGTTAAAATAGGCGGCAGGCATTTTGCCATAATAGCCGGGCCGTGTTCGGTGGAAAGCGAAAAGCAGGTCGTAGAGGTGGCAAAGGCGGTCAAAGCAGCCGGAGCGACCTTACTTCGCGGCGGCGCGTTTAAGCCGAGAACGTCGCCCTACTCTTTCCAAGGGTTAAGAGAGGACGGGTTAAAATTATTGTTAAAGGCAAAAGAGGAAACGGGACTTCCGATAGTTACCGAAATAATGAGCGTTCGTCATATCGATATTTTTAAGGACGTGGATTTGATACAAATCGGCGCGCGCGATATGCAAAACTACGAATTGTTAAAAGAGGTCGGCAAGACTTGCAAACCCGTTTTATTGAAGCGCGGTTTCTGCAATACCATAGAAGAATGGCTTATGAGCGCCGAATACGTTATGTCCGAAGGCTGTAAGGACGTTATCCTTTGCGAAAGGGGTTTAAGAACGTTCGAGCCGTACACGAGGAATACTTTAGATTTATCTGCTATCCCCGTGCTGAAAGAACTTACGCATCTTCCGGTAATAGTCGACCCGTCGCACGCATCGGGACTTTCTCGTTTGGTAAAGCCGCTGTCGCTCGCGTCGGTGGGGTCCGGTGCGGACGGACTGATGATAGAGGTGCATAACGACCCTCCTCATGCGCTATGCGACGGCGCGCAGTCGCTTAGACCCGAACAGTTTGCAGACGTGGCTCGATGCGTCAACGTTATGTTGCCGATATGCGGCAAAGACACTATATTATGACGATAGGTATAATCGGACTGGGTCTTATGGGCGGCTCGTTGGCGCGCGCAGTACGTAAAAAAACTTCGTACTCGGTATTCGGCTTCGACGCTTCGCCGAAGGCTATGCAAAAAGCATTTTCGTTGAATGCGATAGACGAGGAATTAACCGAAGCAAACGCCGGCGAGGTAGATATATTGGTAGTCGCCGTATCGCCCGATAAGTTTCTTTCGTCAACGGAAAGATTTTTGCCAAAAATGAAGGACGGCGCTATCGTTAACGATTTTTGCGGCGTTAAGGGCGGTATAGTAAAGGCGATGCAAACTTTGTCGCAAAGTTTCCCCAAGCTGTCGTTTATCGGCGGTCACCCGATGTCGGGCAGGGAATTTTCGGGGATAGAGCATTCTCGCGTCGGGTTATTCGACGGTGCGCCTATGCTGCTGGTTAACGTCAACGCGTGCGAAAGTTCGTCGGAAAAGTTGAAAGAGTTTTATTCCGAAGTCGGGTTCGGGCAAATTATTTTTACTACGGCGGAGGAGCACGACCGTATAATAGCGTATACTTCTCAACTTTGTCACGTGGTATCCAATGCCTTTATAAAAAACGATACCGCGACTAAACATTTCGGTTTTTCTGCCGGCAGTTATAAAGATTTGACAAGGGTGGCGAAACTCGACGCCGATATGTGGGCGGAACTGATGATTGAAAATTCGACAAATCTTTTGAGGGAACTCAAAGAATTGACCGCTTCGCTGAAAGAATACGAAACCGCGCTTGAAAAGGGCGATAAAAATAGATTGCGAGAGTTGCTTTTCGAGGGAAGCGAAAGAAAAAAGTCAATCGACGAGAGGGAAGAAAAGAGGTAAATATGTATACGTTAAGCGTGTCTGCTTCCAAAAAATACAATATAACCGTCGCGAGCGATTTATCGCTCGCCAAAGAGGCTTTGTCCTCTTTGACAGTCGGCGATAAAATCGCCGTTATAACCGACGATACGGTATACGGTTTATACGGCAATCCGTTTATAGACGTTTTTGCCGACAAAACCGTTTATACGCACGTTATACCTCACGGGGAAGCGCAAAAGAATGCGAATAATTACGTCGAATTGCTTAATAGTCTTGTCGAGGACGGATTAACGCGCAACGACGCCGTTTTAACTTTCGGCGGCGGAGTAGTGGGTGATTTGGGCGGATTTGTAGCGTCGACTTATATGCGCGGCGTTACGCTTATCGCCGTGCCGACCACGCTTTTGTCGATGGTAGACTCTTCCGTCGGCGGAAAGACCGCAATCAATCTCGAAACGGGTAAAAATTTGTGCGGAACTTTTTATCAGCCGTCGGCGGTATACGTGAATACGTCGTATATAAAAACTTTGCCCGACAGAGAAGTTTTAAGCGGTATGGGCGAGGTGGTTAAATATACGTACATCGACGGCGAAGAAGGGTTGGACGTTAACGGCAAAATCGAGGACGTCGTTTACAGGTGCTTAAAGATAAAGGCAAAAATCATCGAACGCGACGAAAGAGAAACGGGAGAGAGAAAGATACTTAACTTCGGGCACACGGTAGGACACGCGATAGAAAGATTGTCGAACTTTAAGTTTTCCCACGGGGAATGCGTGGCTAAGGGGATAAAAGCGGCACTCGACGTGTCGAGAAAGCGTTATGCGATAAACGGCGGCGTTTTCGATAGGTTGTACGAGCGTTTATATTCGGTCGGCTTCGATTTGACGTGCGAATATACGCCGAAAGAACTTATAGACGGCATAAAAAACGATAAAAAGCGTGAAAGAGACGGCGTTGACTTCGTGTTAATAGGCAGCGATTTAAGACCGAAAACGGAATATCTTTCGCTTAAAGAATTAGAGGGGTATTTGGAGAAATGAACGTCGAGATAAACCCTTGCGGATTAAGCGGTACGGTGAATGCGCCGCCGTCTAAATCGTATGCGCACAGACTGATGATAGCCGCCGCGCTGAGCGGAGGAAAGCACGTTGTCGAAAACGTCGGCGAAAGCAAGGACGTACACGCCACGTGCGGCGCTTTGCGTGCGCTCGGCGGAAACTGCCGTATTTATAAAGGCGATTTTATCGTCGAAGATTTCGTGCCGGCTTCTTCGGCGGTCGTCGACTGCAAAGAAAGCGGTTCCACGTTGAGGTTTTTGTTGCCGATAGCCGCGGCGCTTGGCGTTAAGGCAAAATTTACGGGCACGCCGACTTTGCTCGGTCGTCCGTGCGGCGAACTTATAAAAACGCTCAACGACAACGGGGC
>CAZARP010000011.1:11981-14789 GCA_964487575.1 uncultured Christensenella sp. | reverse complement strand
CTTTGCTCGGTCGTCCGTGCGGCGAACTTATAAAAACGCTCAACGACAACGGGGCAGATATTTCCGAATTTACGGTAAGAGGAAAGTTGCGTTCCGGCGATTTCGAGGTAAGCGGAGAAATCAGTTCTCAATATATAACCGGGTTGCTTATGGCTATGCCGCTTCTCGAAACGGCGTCTAAACTTAAAGTAACGGGTAAAATCGCAAGCGCGCCGTACGTGGAAATCACCAAGGACGTATTGAATAAAAGCGGTATAAACGTACGTGTCGACGGCGACGAATTTTTTTGCGACGGAAACGAGAAGTACTCGCTGAACCGATTAACGGTCAACGAGGGCGATTTTTCGGGCGCGGCGTTTATGCTTTCGGCAGGGGCGCTGGGCGGTCCGATAACGGTGAGAGGCTTAAATCCGAACACTATTCAAGGCGATAGCGCCGTTCTGTCTGTTTTAAGCGCGTTCGGCGCTAAAATAACGACCGACTTTGACAAGGTGACCGTCGAAAAAAATAAACTTTGCGGCGTTTCGCCGGATTGCGAAAACATACCCGATTTGGTTCAGATTATTTCGGTAGTGGCTGCGTTTTCTCAAGGTAAAACGACCTTGTACAATATAGACAGACTTAAGTATAAAGAAAGCGACAGGATAGCCGCCGTGATAAATTGTTTGACCGCGGCGGGAATAAAAGTCGAAACCGACGGCAATACGCTCGTAATATACGGCGGCAGACCGACGGGCGGTGTGTTCGATAGCGTTAACGACCACAGAACCGCGATGTCGGCGGCGGTGCTTGCGGCGTATGCGGAAGGTAATTCCGCGATACGCGGCGCGGAGGCGGTCGATAAATCTTATCCGTTGTTTTTTGAGGATTTCGTCGATTTAGGGGGTAAAATAAATGTCGTCGATGAAAGGTAAACGTTTAAGTGTTGAAATTTTCGGGGAGTCTCATTCGGAAGAAATCGGCGCAAGAGTGTCGGGTATGCCTAAAACCAAGGTCGATTTTTCGGCATTGGACGAGTTTTTGTCGCGTAGGCGTGCAGGCGGCGGAGTGTTTTCCACCGCGCGTAAGGAAAGCGATTTGCCCGTTTTCAGCGGCGTTTGCGACGACGTCGTCGAGGGAGCGTATTCGTTTTATATAAAAAATTCCAACGTGCGTAGCGGAGATTATTCCGACCTTATAGGCAAACCTCGCCCGTCGCACGCCGATTACGCTTGGTACTTAAAAGACGGAGTAACCGATTTTCGCGGCGGCGGAAGATTTTCGGGCAGAATGACGGCGCCGTTGTGCGTGGTCGGCGGAATATGTAAACAGTATTTACAAAAAAAAGGCGTGCGTATAGAAGCGTACGTGTCGCGGACCGCAGGCGTTTGCGGACAAAGTTATAAACGTAAACTTTTAACCGCCGACGAAATAGTCGAAAAACGAAGCGGAGCGTATCCGTCTTTGTCCGATAAAGGGGAGATGCTTGATGCGATTGCCGCCGCAAAAGCGGAAGGCGACTCGGTCGGCGGCGTTATAGAGTGCGTCGCGTACGGATTGCCCGGCGGGATAGGTAACGACCTTTTCGACGGGCTGGAAGGGAAAATTTCTTCTTTGGTATTTGCAATTCCTGCGGTTAAAGGCATAGAGTTCGGACTGGGGTTCGGGTTGACCGAAAAACGCGGAAGCGAAGTTAACGACGGCTTGCGGTACGATAACGACAAAGTCGAGTTTTTGTCGAACAATTCCGGCGGTATAAACGGCGGAATATCCAACGGCGCGCCGATAACCTTGGCGGTGGCAATGCGACCGACGCCGTCTATAACCAAAATTCAGCACACCGTCGACCTTATCAACAAACAAAATTGCGAAATCTCGGTTACGGGCAGACACGACGCGTGTATCGTTCCGCGCGCGGTGCCGTGTATAGAAAGCGCGGTGGCGATTGCTTTGACGGACGAAATCGCAAATACGGAAAGTGTTTAATTAAAACGGAGGCATATATAATGAAAACTTTAGAAGACGTAAGAAAAGAAATAGACTCTACCGACGACGAAATAGTTTCTTTGTTCGTCAAACGTTTGGGTTTGTGTTGCGAAGTGGCAAAGGAAAAGATAAAAAGCGGTAAATCGGTGTACGACCCCGAGCGCGAAAACAAGGTGATTTATCGTTTGACGGGTAACGTGTCGGAGGATTTTACCGGATACGTAAAGGAATTGTATTCGGCGATTTTTTCGGCAAGTAAATCTTATCAGGCGAATATTATCGGCGAAAAATCTTCGACGAGCGAAATTATAGAGAAAATCGTTTCGGGCGGATTGAAAGACTTTCCGTCGCGCGCGGCGGTGGCTTGCCAAGGCGTTAAGGGTGCAAACAGCGGTACTGCGGCGTATAAACTGTTCCCTGCTTGCGACGTGACGTTTTTCAAAAACTTCGAAGGCGTTTTTTCGGCGGTGGACGGCGGATTGTGCGAGTACGGAATATTACCCGTGGAAAACAGCAACGCCGGCTCGGTGCTGGAAGTTTACGATTTAATGAATAAATATAACTTTCACATAGTACGCGCGGTAAAAATCAGAATAGAACACTGTTTGGCAGGGGTTAAGGGAGCAACACTTAAAGACGTTAAAAAAGTAATTTCTCATCCGCAAGCGTTAAGTCAGTGCGCAGAGTATATCAAAAATAACAAATTGGAAACGGAGAGTGCCGAAAACACCGCGACGGCAGCCAAAAATCTCAGCGTTTGCGGCGATAAAAGCGTGGCGGTATTGTGCTCGCCGGATTGCGCCGAATTATACGGACTTAAAATACTTGCGAGGGCGGTTCAGG
>CAZARP010000011.1:4807-11881 GCA_964487575.1 uncultured Christensenella sp. | reverse complement strand
TCGCCGGATTGCGCCGAATTATACGGACTTAAAATACTTGCGAGGGCGGTTCAGGGCAGCGCCGACAATTTCACGAGGTTTATCTGCATAAGCAAGGAACCGGAAATTTTCAAAGGCAGCGATAAAATCAGCGTTATGACCGCAATTCCGCATAGGTCGGGCAGTCTTACAGGATTGTTGGCTAAGTTCTCTTCGCAAGGCTTAAACTTAACCAAAATAGAAAGCCGTCCGATAGCGGGGACGGATTTCGAATTTATGTTCTACTTCGACTTCGAAGGCGACGTTACGGACGCGAAAACTCTCGGACTTATAGCCGAACTCGAAAACAGTTCCGACAGATTTGTGTTCCTCGGAAGCTATAAAGAAATATCATGAAGTATTGCTTGCTCGGCGAAACGTTAAAACACAGTTATTCGAAAGAAATCCATTTAAGTCGAGGTTTCGATTATTCTCTGAACGAAATATCTTCCGACGCGCTCGGCAAGTTTTGCGCGGATTGCACGTACGACGGGTTCAACGTAACAATTCCGTATAAAAAAACGATAATGCCTTATCTGACGGAAATTTCGGACGGCGCCAAGGCTATCGGCAGCGTAAACACCGTCAAAAACGTCGGCGGCAGACTCTTCGGTTATAATACCGACGTCGACGGTTTGGCGTACGAGATTTCTCGGCGCGGCGTTACGCTTAAAGATAAAACGGTTTTGATTTTGGGAACGGGCGGCGCCGGCGTGACGGCAAAGCACTATGCCGACAAAGTCGGGGCGAAAGCGCACTTTGTCAGTCGAACGGGAGAGGTAAATTACGAAAATTGTTACGACCTTTTCCCCGAAACGCGAGTGATTATAAACGCTACCCCCGTGGGAACGTTTCCGAACGTAAAATCCGCGCCGATAGACGTTTCGCGGTTTAGCGGTCTCGAAGCCGTGTTCGATTGCGTGTACAATCCTTTGCGGTCGGAATTGATTTTACAAGCGGAGGAGCAGGGGGTAATATGTTCGGGTGGATTGTCTATGCTCGTCAAACAAGCTACGGAAGCCGAAAAAATCTGGCAAGGCAAAGACGAAGCGGACGTCGAGGCGATAGTATCTCGTTTGTTTTTTGAAAAAAGCAACCTCGTGCTGTTCGGTATGCCGTCGTGCGGTAAAAGCACCGTCGGCAAAAAGGTGGCGGAAAAACTGAATAGAGATTTTATAGACGCCGACGAGGAAGTCAAACTGTTAACCGGCAAATCTCCGGCGGAGATAATAACAAGCGAGGGCGAAGAAGCGTTTCGCGACGTCGAAAGTCTGGTCATCGACAAGATTGCGCTTTTCGGCGGCAAGGTCGTTTCTGTCGGCGGCGGAGCGGTGTTACGGCGTGAAAACGTCAAAGCGCTCAAGCGCAACGGTATAGCGTTGTGGCTTAAGCGCGATTTGAACGACTTGACTACCGACGGGCGCCCGTTGTCGGCGGCTGTCGGTATAAAAGAGTTGTACGAAAGGAGAAGAGGAATTTACGCGGCGGCGCAAGACTGTTCGTTCGTTAACGACGGCAGCGTATCGGAAGTCGTCCGGGAGGTAATAAAGGTATATGAAGATACTTGTAATAAACGGTGTTAACCTCAATATGCTCGGGATAAGAGAACCCGAACTGTACGGAAAAAACGATTATCGCGCGTTAATTAAAAAGATAAAATCGACGGCGAAACGTCTTAACCTTCGCGTGAGGTGTTTTCAATCCAATTACGAGGGTAAAATCGTAGAGACAATTCAACGCGCGTATAAAAAGTACGACGGCATAGTGATAAATCCCGGGGCTTTCACTCATACTTCGGTGGCTATTTTGGACGCTTTAAAGGCGGTTAACGTGCCGACGGCGGAAGTGCATCTTACCAACGTTAACGAAAGAGAGGAATTTCGAAAAAGGAGTTTCGTTTCCTTATATGCCGAAAAGATTATCGTCGGCAAGGGAACGGACGGCTACGCGGAAGCGTTAGAGTATTTTGCCGCAAAAAACGCCAATAAGTAGTCGGTATGGATTTAAGTTCGGTTAAAATCAAATATTCCGCAAGGCGTACCGTCGCAGTCGGCGTTTCGGCGGACGGCGAAGTGATACTGCGCGCGCCGTACGGGTTTTCGACAAAGAAAGCGCGTGCGTTTCTGCAAGAAAAAGCCGCGTGGATAGAGAAAACGTTAAACAAGGTTAACGGCAGAGAGAGGCTTCCTAAATTTACGCCGCAAGACGTCTTGCGATTTAAAAAGACCACGAAAGCGCAGGTATCGCGTATTTTGGACAAATACGCCACGCCGGGCGTCGATTACGACAGAGTTTGCGTGCGAGCGCAAAAGACGGTGTGGGGCAGTTGCAGTTCGAAGAAGAATTTGAACTTTAACTGCCTGCTTTGTTTGTTGCCGGAAACCGTCGTCGAATACGTCGTCGTTCACGAGGTTTCGCACTTAAAAGTAATGAACCATTCGCCGTTGTTTTGGAAAGAGGTCGAACGGCTTTTGCCCGATTATAAAACGCGTCGAAAACAGCTTAAAACAATCGGCGCGGATTTGATTTCGAGGTTGCCGTGACGGCGGAAGAAAATTAAAATAATAAGTCGGAAAAATTTAAAAACACTTGTAAAACGTTGCAAGTTGTTTTATAATATAAGCGAAAAAACTTGCTTGCAAGGGTTTTTGAGCGCCATATTTCAACGGACGGCTGTTATTTGCGATTAGCAAATAACAAAAGCGGCAGCGGTGCAAAAATTTATTTTTGCAAGCCTTGTAATGTTATAATGTAACCGATGAAAAAATCTCAGTGTTTTCCCGATAAAGTTGATATTACTTTAACTTGCGCGTCGGGCGTGGAAAAAGTCCTAAAAAGCGAACTTAAAAGATTGGGTTTGCCGGAAGCGCCGGCGGTCAACGGCACGTTGACGTTCGGCGGCTCCGCTCGCGATATAGTGCGGTGCAATTTGAATTTGCGCACCGCCGACAGAGTATACGTAAAATTATCGGAATTTTCCGCCACCTCGTTCGACGAACTGTACGACGGCGTATCACGCGTCGGGTGGGAAGACTACGTGACGCGCGACGGTAAAATAATCGTTACCGGTAAATGCGTAAAAAGCGCGTTATTTGCCGTTTCGGCGTGTCAAAGTATCGTCAAAAAGGCGATAGCGGTGCGCTTATCCGATAAATTCGGCGTCAATCGCTTAGATGAGAACGGCGCGGAATACAACGTGGTTTTTTCGGTGTTTAAGGATACGGTGACGTTGTATTTGAATACCAGCGGTGTCGGCTTGCATAAGCGCGGTTATAGAGATATGGTCGGCATTGCGCCGATTAAAGAAACTTTGGCGTCGGCACTGCTTTTGATGAGTGATTTTTATTACGAACGCCCGTTTTGCGACCCGTTTTGCGGTTCGGGTACGATACCTATAGAAGCCGCGAAAATAGCGCTAAACGTTGCGCCGGGGCTTATGCGCGACTTCGCTTTTAAGGGCTGGACCAATTTCGACAGTCGCTTGTACGAAGAGGAATTCGAATGCGCGAGGGATTGCGAAAAACGCGACCGCAAACCCGTTATCTTCGCCTCGGATATAGACGTAAAGGCGATAAAGCTTGCAACCCGTCACGCAGAAAGGGCGGGGCTTAAAGGCGTTATAGACTTTAAGCAGAAAAACGTTAAAGACTTGCGTTTGAGCCAAGATTTCGGCACGATAGTTTCCAATCCGCCTTACGGCGAGCGCGTCTACGACAAAAAAGAAGCGGAAGCTTGTTACGAGTGTTTGGGCAAGGCGGTCAGGCAAAAGGACGGCTGGTCGACCTTCGTTATAACTTCGGACGAACGTTTTGAAAGATTTTTCGGTAAAAAAGCCGATAAAAAACGGAAATTATATAATTCCAATAAGGAATGTAATTTGTATTATTATTACGGTAAAAAGGAGAAACAAAATGATTGACGGTAAAATTTTGGTCGAAAAGTTGCTTAAGTATTCCGAAACTTTTTTGCACCTGAACAAAAGAGACGAGATTTATTTTCGCAATTTGTTGTTGCGTGAGTTCAAACTCGACGAGCCGGCGGCGGAGGTCCCTGACCTCTCTTATATAGAGGGTTTAGACGTCCCCGATACGCTGGTTGCGGATATCGAAGCCTACGCGCGCGAAAATAATCTTATCGCGGAAGGACATGAAAATTTATACGGCACTTACATAATGGGTTTGTTGTCGCCGCTGCCTTCCGAAGTTAATAAAACCTTTGCGGAAATCAAAGCAAAAGAGGGGATAGAAAAGGCCTGCGCGTACTTTTACGATTTGTGCATAAAAAACAACTACGTCCAAAAGACCGCCATCGGCAGAAATTTAAAGTGGGAATACGTCGACGGCAGCAGATGTTTGGAAATCACCATCAACCTTTCCAAACCAGAAAAGGACAATAAAGAAATCGCAAAACTGCTCACCGCGCCTAAAAAGAGCAAATATCCGGCGTGCCTTTTGTGTAAAGAAAACGAAGGGTACGAGGGGACTTTAACCCACCCCGCAAGGGAAAACATAAGAACGATTTCGTTAACGATGGGCGGCGAACCGTGGTTTGTTCAGTATTCGCCGTACGCGTACTATCCCGAGCATATGATAGCCATATCCAACGCGCACACGCCCATGCACATAGAAAGCGACACCATAGACAAGGTTATGGACTTCGTCGACTTCTTCCCCAACTATATGATAGGTTCCAACGCGGCGTTGCCGATAATCGGCGGTTCCATATTAAACCACGAACATTTCCAAGGCGGCGGACATTTGATGCCTATGCACAAGGCGCCGTTATCGGACGTCTTCGGTAATTTATCGGCGGAAAAATATCCGGCGGTCAGGGTCGGCGTGGTAGATTGGTATAACAGCGTTATCAGGCTTGAAAGTTCCGACAGAAAACAAATCGGCGATTTGGCAAAGGATATTGTGGCGGCGTGGGCGGACTTCACCGACGAGTCGGCAGGGGTTTACGCGGTTACCGACGGCGTAAGGCACAATTCGCTTTCCCCGGTATTAAGAAAGAACGGCGACGTTTACGTGTTCGATATGATTTTAAGGAACAATATCACCAGCGAAGAATACCCCGACGGCGTATTCCACGCTCACCCGGAATACCATAATATTAAGAAAGAGGGTATCGGTTTGATAGAAGCGATGGGGTTGTTTATACTTCCCGGCAGACTTAAAAAGCAGCTCGATATGATTGCCGACATTCTTTGCGGAAACGCAGAATACGACGAAACGGCATTAAACGACAAGGATAACTATTTGTTCGTACATAGGAATATGATAAAGTCTTTGATAGAGAGCGGCAAAGTCGCGACCAAAGCGGAAGCCGAACGCAAAGTTACCGACAGGGTAAACGATATTTGCAGCCATATTTTGGACAATACCGCGGTGTTTAAGAAAGACGAGGTCGGCACGGCGGCGTTCGCTCGCTTCCTTGCGGCGGCAGGCATAAGCAAAAACAACTGATTGAATTAAATAAAGGAGATATAAATTATGAACGTTTTGGTTACGGGCGGCGCCGGATATATCGGCTCGCATACTTCGGTAGAACTTTTAAATGCCGGTCACGGCGTAGTTTGCGTCGACAATCTTTCCAACAGCAAGTACGAGGCTGTCAGACGCGTCGAAAAGATTACCGGTAAAAAGGTTAAATTTTACGAGGGCGATATTCGCGACAGAAAAATTTTAGACAAGATTTTCGAAGAAAACGAAATAGACGCCGTTATCAACTTCGCAGGATTAAAGGCGGTAGGCGAGTCCGTCGCAAAACCGCTCGAATATTACGAAAACAATATAGAGGGTTTGCTGGTTTTGTGTTTTGCGATGCGCGACCACAACGTAAAAAATCTTGTTTTCTCGTCGTCGGCTACCGTATACGGAATGCCCAAGAGCGTGCCGATTAAGGAAGATTTTCCCTTGTCGACTTCCAATCCGTACGGCAGTACCAAGTTGTTTATAGAATATATGCTTAAAGACTTATATAAATCCGACCCGACGTTCAATATAGCCATACTTCGTTATTTCAACCCTGTCGGCGCACACGAGTCGGGACTTATCGGCGAAGACCCGAAAGGCATTCCCAACAACTTGTGCCCGTATATCACTCAGGTCGCTGTCGGTAAGCGCGAATATTTAGGAGTTTTCGGTAACGATTACGATACCCCCGACGGCACCGGCGTACGCGATTTTATACACGTTGTCGACCTTGCGAAAGGTCACGTGCTCGCCGTGAACAAACTCGCGGAAAACCCCGGACTTATAATCGTCAATTTGGGTACGGGACACGGATATTCGGTATTGGATATGGTTCACGCTTTCGAAAAGGCGGCAGGCAAACCTATTCCGTATAAAATTATGCCGCGCAGACCCGGCGACATCGGCGAATGTTACGCCGACCCGACCCTTGCGGAGAAAATTCTCGGGTTTAAGGCGACTAAAAATATAGACGATATGTGCCGCGACGCTATGCGCTGGCAGACGATGAACCCCGACGGCTACGGCGAATAATGGACGAACTTAAACAAAAGACGTCCGCCGACAAACGCAACGACGCGCTCTCGCGATTTTTCGTCGTGTTGTGCGCGCTTACGTACGTCGCATCGTATTTGAGCAGAAAATCGTTCGACTCCAACATAACGAATATCATCGATTTTTACGGCGTTACGGAAACCGACGTCGGTTTGATCGGCACGTTCTTTTTCGTCGCGTATGCTATAGGGCAGGTGGTGCACGGCGTTTTATGTAAGCGTTACAACGCGATGTATTCGGTGTTTATCGTGGCGATTATAGGTTGCGCTTCCAACTTGCTTTTCGGCATAATGCCGCAAAGCGGGTTTAAATATATGAAGTACGTATGGTGTGTCAACGGCTTCTCGCAAGCGTTGCTTTGGTCGACGTTTATTCTTTCGTTCGACAGACTGCTTGCGATGCGGTATAGAAAATTCGCAATCACCGTAATGATGTTACCGGTATCGGTCGGTACATTCATAACGTACGGAATGAGTTCGCTTTGTACGTATTTGAACAACTATAAAATCACTTTTTACGTCGCGTCGAC
>CAZARP010000011.1:0-4707 GCA_964487575.1 uncultured Christensenella sp. | reverse complement strand
TTAGGTATTCAAAACAACATAAATTGATATTAGATATATTAAAAGGGCGTAAGGACCACCCGACCGCGGACGACGTTTACGTCGCCGCAAGGGCGGCAGACCCCAACATCAGTTTAGGTACGGTGTATCGCAACTTAAAGCAACTTTCCTCTTGCGGGGAAGTCGACACGTTGGAAACCACCGACAGAAGCCTTCACTACGACGGCGACGTGAGTCCCCACGACCATTTTATCTGTACGGTATGCGGAAAGATATACGACGGACCGTCGGACAATTCTCGGTCGGCATATTTTACCGAAAAGGGGTTTAAGACGGTCGGCAAAAAATGCGTTTACTACGGCGTTTGCGATATTTGTATAAAAAAAGAAAAATAAATATAAAGGAGATATTATTATGAAAAAATTTGTTTGTTCTATTTGCGGTTACGTACACGAGGGTGACGTCCCTCCCGAAAATTGTCCGCAATGCAAAGCGCCTGCTTCTAAATTTATCGAGCAGCGCGAAGATTTAACTTGGGCGGCGGAGCACGTCGTCGGTGTCGCGCAAGGCGTTGACCCCGAAATTATCGAAGGGCTTAAAATGAACTTTAACGGCGAATGTACCGAGGTCGGTATGTACCTTGCAATGGCGCGCGTCGCACACAGAGAGGGGTATCCCGAAATAGGCTTGTATTACGAAAAAGCCGCTTATGAAGAAGCCGAACACGCCGCCAAGTTTGCCGAACTTTTAGGCGACGTCGTTACTAATTCCACAAAGAAAAACCTTGAATTGCGCGTAGAGGCAGAAAACGGCGCGACTTACGGCAAAAACGAATTGGCAAAAAAAGCGAAGGCGCTTAATCTCGACGCCATACACGATACCGTTCACGAAATGGCTCGCGACGAAGCACGCCACGGCAAAGCGTTCGCAGGACTTTTGAAGAGATATTTTAACTAATCGTTGTTAAAAACTTAAAGCCGTTGCGTTTAATCGTAACGGCTTTTAAAATATTTACGACAGAAGTTTGACAAATCTTTTCTCAGGGTATATAATAATACGGATGACGAAAAAGGAGAGCATAATATGACGGCTTTGACAATAATATCGTATTGTATCGGTTTGGTTGTATATTTGGCAGGCGGTTTTGTTTGCGGCCGTATCTGTGTGGATATTATTCGTGATAAAAATTCTCGTATGAACGAGGTAATGTGGTTTTGGGCGGGGTTCTTATTCAACGTCGTTGCTATTTTCGCAACGTTTGCCGTAAAAAACCGTAACGATTGATCTATACCTAAATTTTTAGGTTGGATATTTCTCTCAGGAAGGGCGACTTGTTTTTAAGTCGCCCTTTCATTTATTTTTAAAATCTCGCATATATATTAACCGTCGGAAACCGTAAGGGACAAAATTCGATAAATAAATGATTATTTCGCTAATTTATATCTTTGGCGACGAGGTAAAATGTATTACGCTTTTATAAAAAAGAAAACGTTATTTATGGCTGTGGCGTTGCTTTTGTGCGGCGCCTCCGCGTTGCTGGTTCTGTCGTTAAAGGGCAGTGCGTCCGTGTTTTACGGAAGCAATTTAAGAAAATTGCCCATATACAGCGTGGATACGCCGGAAAAGAAAATCGCCGTTTCGTTCGACTGCGCGTGGGGTACAGACTATACCGACGAACTTCTGTCGGTGATGGCGGCGGAAGGCGTTAAAAGCACTTTTTTCGCGGTGGAATTCTGGACGGAAAAACATCCCGATTATTTAAAGAAAATCTTCGACGCCGGACACGAAATCGGCACGCATTCGGCAACGCATCCGTATATGAGCAAGTTGGATAAGTCGGCTATAGAACGCGAGCTTACCACGTCGTCCGACGCGATAGAGAAGGTGACGGGTAAACGACCGGAATTGTTTCGACCGCCGTACGGCGATTACGACGACCTTCTTATAGAAACGGCGGAAAGTATGGGGCTGTATACGATACAGTGGGACGTAGACAGTTTAGACTGGAAAAATCTCTCGGCGGAACAAATCCGCGACAGAGTGGTAAAGAACGTAAAAAACGGTTCGATAGTTTTATTTCATAATCAGGGATTACATACTTCGGCGGCGCTGCCGGCGATAATAAAATCGCTGAAAGCGTCGGGGTATTCTTTTGTTACTATCGGGGAATTGATATACAGAGAGAATTATAAAATCGCTGCCGACGGACGTCAAACGTTAAACGTATAAGAAACTCGAATGGAGGAAAAAATATGCAGGAAAAAAACAATAAAGTATTTATCAGCGGAGAAATACTGACGGAGGCTGAATTTTCGCACGAGGTGTACGGAGAAGGTTTTTACGAAATGAGCGTTCTCGTTAAACGGCTTTCAGGACAATGCGACGTTTTGCCGGTTACCGTGTCGGAAAGGCTTATGGCGGATAAAAACTTGAAAACGGGCGTTAAGATAAACGCGTTCGGACAGTTCAGAAGCTACAACAAACTCGTCGACGGAAAAAGTAAACTGATGTTAACGGTTTTTATACGCGAAATATTATCCGACGTCGCGGTGAGAAATCCCAACAGCATAGTGCTTTCGGGGTATATATGTAAACCGCCGATATATAGAACGACGCCGTTCAATAGAGAGATAGCCGATATCTTAATCGCGGTAAACAGGTCGTATAATAAATCCGATTATATTCCTTGCATCGCGTGGGGCAGAAACGCGAGATTTGCAAAAAGTCTTGCCGTGGGCGAGAAAATCGCCGTCGCCGGGCGAATACAAAGCAGAGAATATCAAAAACGGATATCGGACGACGATATCAAAACGATGACGGCGTACGAGGTTTCCGTAAGCAAGCTGGCGGCGTTCGCAAACGCCGAAGACTTCGATATAGAAGAAGAATTCAGCGCGCTGTGTCAGCCGATCATTCAAACGGCTGCTTCCGACTCGGTTTACGCAGAATAAAAGAATAAAAAGGCGCCCTCGCTAATTCGGCGAGGGCGCTTCTTATCTTTAAAAGTTTATCCTTTTACCTTTTTCCTTAATAAAAAGTAGGTGGTGGTTCCGCACGCGCAGGTTATCGCCACCAGCGCGATAAGGATATTTCTTATCGCTTTGTTCGGTTCATCGACTACGGACGACGCGTCGACGTAGCCGTATATCGTCTGTCCGTCTATTTCGGCGGATATAAGCGCGACTTTGTCTGCCTTTTGGTAAATTTTGACGTTGACTGCTTCCGTTATGGTGTAAATTTTGTCGGTTAAATCTTTGTCGAGGAAAACGTCGGTCGGATTTATTTTTTCGTAAGTATAGGTCTGCGTTACGTATTCTTCGGTCAGCTTGTCCGTCGTAAACGATGTCGGTACGTAAGCTGCCAAAGTCGCGTCGCCGTATTTAAAGGTACAGTAATAGAATTCTCTGTCGACGGCGGTTATCTTTTGTAAGGTTGTAAGTTTCGTGCCTTTATCAAGTCGTATTACGCCGCTTGCGTCGGTCATCGCAAAAAGGTCTTGCTTGCTTATAATCGGCAGGGCGTAGACGTTGACGCCCGTAGTGACGACTGCCTTGGTCGCTACGTCGAAGACTTCGATATTATACTTCGTAAGATAATCGGCGTTGACTAAAATAATACCGAACCTGTCCGCCAAGGCGTAGAACGATACGTCGCCGTTAACGCCGTGAGAAACAACCTTGCATATCGTGACGTATTGCCCTTCGCAAGAAGTAATCGAATTAAACGTCAATCCTTCGTCCGCAGTTACGTAAAAGCAGACGCAATCGCCGTCGACCGTCGCGCCTTTCAGTTCGACGGGCAGGACGGCGTTGCTACGGTCGGTAAGCGAGCTTTGCGTTTCCGCAGAGTCTATCGCCGCGTTGCCGATGCCGTTAATAACGTATAAAAACTCTTCGCCGACAAAGGTCGCGTAAACCGAGGTTTTGTCAAATCCCATATAAAAGCCGCTTACGTTAGAGTCGAATGTCGCCGACGTTTTGAAAGTTTTTCCGTCGACGTCGTAATAATATATCGTTTGTCCGCTTGCAACGAAAAGGTTGCGGTTGAGGTCGGTCGAGAGCATCGTCGCGCCGACGTTGTTCGCGGTCAGTTCTTGCGAGTTGACGTATATCGCGGTTTCGGACAATACGTACGCGTTTTTATCGAGGTCGACCGTGAAGGTTTTCCCGTGCGCGCCGATAAGAGTAACGACGGGGGAGAATACGGCAGCGCCGCTTGCGTCGGTTTCACCGCCGCGATTGACGAACAAAACCGTTTTGTCGCCGTCGTCGGTGAGGGCGTAATAGTCGCCGTAAAAATATCCTAAATCCTTCAAAACTCCGCTCACGCCGACAGCATTTGCGCCTTCGGAAGCGTTCGTCGCGTCGCGCAGACTGACGCTGCCGTCGCGATAGCCGAGTAAGACCTTACCGTTGCCGTAAGACATCATTGCGGGCGTGCCTACCGCTTCGGCGGTATAGTTCGTATAACAGTTTCGGTCTTTATAATTAAAATTTTTGTCGTGTTTTATTATCGACAATTTGTCGACGTCTAAAACCGCTATCTCGTCGCCGTCGCGAACGACGTCTTTGACGGTCGAGGAAATGCGGTTGAAAGCGCTGTTGCCTTTCGATACCGCGTATCCCGTAAACGACAATTTATCGCCGTTTATAGCGTATTCGGCTATAAACCCTTTTTGTTTGTCGGTGACCAACAGATTGTCGCCGTTGAAAGAAATCGACGACGGTT
>CAZARP010000010.1:0-30766 GCA_964487575.1 uncultured Christensenella sp. | reverse complement strand
ACGGTTTTAATGCTTTAACCAGCGTAACTATCGGCGAGAGCGTCGAAACGATAGAGGAATACGCTTTCAGCGGATGTCTTCGTTTGGTGGAGGTAATAAATAACAACAAAACCCTTAATATAGTTAAAGGCAATACCGACAACGGCTGTATTGCGCAATATGCGAAAACGGTAAAGAAAAACACTGATAGAAGCGACGTGACGGTCAATGGCGGTTACGTTTTCTATTCGGGCGAACTAATCGGTTACGTCGGTGAGGACACCGATTTGGTTCTGCCGAGCGGTAGCTATAAATTGTATGGCGGCGCTTTTGACGACCGTTACGATATAACAAGCATATATATCCCTGCCGGCGTTACGAACGTGACTAAAAATGCGTTTTACGGTTGTTATTCGCTAAAGAGCATAACGGTCCAGGACGGCAACGCAGAGTGCAGCAGCCAAGACGGGATATTGTACGATAAAGCCAAGACGAAAATAATATACGTACCGTGGCTGATACAAGGCTCGATTACTATCCCGGGAACGGTGAAAAAAATAGACGGCCTTGGAGGCTCTATATATTTAACGGAAATAGTTGTTTCGCAAGGGACGACGGAAATATGCGACTATGCTTTCCAAAATTGTTCGTCGCTGACGAGTATAACGATACCTAACAGCGTCACGAGCATAGGCGCGTGGGCATTCTACGGCTGTAGCGGTTTAACAAACATAACAATTCCGGGCAGTGTAACGAGTATAAACACAAACAGATTGTTCGAGGGGTGTTCGTCGCTGACAAGCATAAACGTTGCGAGCGACAACACGGAATACGCCTGCCAAGACGGGATATTATATAACAAAGCAAAAACGGAGATATTATTCGTCCCGGAGAATATACAAGGCGATTTGACGCTCCCCGATACGCTAAACAGCATAAAAGGTTCTGCGTTCGAAGGCCGCTGCGGATTGACAAATGTGGTAATCCCCGACAGCGTAACGAGTATAGGATATGGTGCGTTCGGGGATTGCAGCGGTTTAACAAGCGTAACGATAGGTAAAAACGTAACGAGTATCGGAGATTATGCGTTTTCTGGTTGCAGTGGTTTAACGAACATAGTAATCCCCGACAGCGTAGAGACGATAGGAGATAACGCTTTCTATAATTGCAGTTTGATAAGCGTAACAATCGGTAAAAACGTAACGAGTATAGGACGTTATGCGTTCAATAACGCAAGAGGACATGAAATTGCGGCACAGCATTTAGTGGAAGTAATAAATAAGAGCAGCCTCGACATACAAGCCGGCGAAGGCGGTTACGGCAGCGTAGCGTATTACGCGTTAGAGGTGAAGAAGAGCGGCGAAAGCACGATAGACAACGTAAGCGATTACCTGTTCTACACGTGCGGCGGCGTAAACTACTTAATCGGTTATTTGGGTAACGACACCGACTTGGTATTGCCGCAAAATTACAAGGGGCAAACCTACGAGATTTATCGATACGCTTTCAGTTATTTTATGAATTACGGCGAAATAAAGAGCGTGGTAATCCCCGACGGCGTGACTAAAATCGGTTACGGCGCATTCCAAGAATGTGCTAAAATGGTAAGCGCGGTAATCGGCGACAACGTGGTGACCGTAGAGAATAACGCGTTCGGCGGATGCTCGAGTTTGCGTAAGGTAACAATCGGCGAGAAAGTAGAAAATATGTACGGATTACCGTTCAACGGCGACGAACTTGTCGAGGTAATAAGTAAAGGCGGCTACGACGCGTCCGACATTTGGGCTGCGAAAGACGCGTTGTCGATAAAGACAAGCGGAGAAAGCGATATCGTAAACGTA
Source organism: uncultured Christensenella sp. (assembly GCA_964487575.1). Classification (GTDB taxonomy): domain Bacteria; phylum Bacillota; class Clostridia; order Christensenellales; family Borkfalkiaceae; genus UBA1259. The sequence goes on along the minus strand of CAZARP010000010.1, from coordinate 28,946 downwards.
AACGATTACTTGTTCTACACGAAAGAAGGGGTGCACTACTTAATCGGCTATGCCGGTAACGATACCGACTTGGTATTGCCGGAAAATTATAACGGCGAAAGTTACGTAATAAACAGGCACGCGTTTTACGGGTCAAAGATAAACAGCGTAGTTATTTCCGACGGCGTAACATGCATAGGCGAAGACGCTTTCGAGAGTTGCGGTTTAGAGGTCGCGGTAATCGGCAGTAACGTGACAAAGATAGAAAGAGCCGCCCTTAGCGATAGCAAACTCAAATACGTAGAGTTTAAAAATCCGTACGGTTGGTATATAAGCCAAAACGCGGCGGCAACGTCGGGCGACGAGTTGTCGCTCACTAACGACGTGACGAACGCCGACTATTTAAGGTATAGTTACAAGAATTATTACTGGTTCCGCGAAAGCGATTAAAATCGGTATTAACTAAAAAGTAACGGGCGGAAGATGAATTCTTCCGCCCGTTACTTTTGCTATAAAATAAGTTTTGTTTTTAGTCGTTTTGCGCGGCAAGCGAGTCGATATACAAAGACGCTTTTGTCGCCGCTACGCCGCCGTCCGCAACCGCCGTTACCACTTGGCGAACGGGTTTGGTTCTGCAATCGCCTGCTACGAACAAGCCTTCCGTCTTGGTGGTGCATTGCTCGTCGCTGATTATATAACCGTCTTTATCCAAGTCTACGTACGGCAAGAAGGGTTTGTTGTCGGGTACTTGACCTATGGCGATGAATACGGCAGGGATTTCGTGTCGGCAGATATTGCCGTCCTTGTCTTTATATTCTATCGCGGTTAATTCTTTATCGCCGATATAGTCGATAACGCTCGTACAAGGGCGCCATTCGATATTGTCTTTCGAGAGTAACGCTTTAACGAGCGCCGCGTCGCCGAAAAATTTGTCGAAAAGCGTATAGACGTATACCTTTTTGCAATATCCCGATAAAAGCAAGGAGTACTGCAGGGCGGTGTTCGCGTCGCCTACGACAGCGACTTCTTGCCCCTTATAAAAGGCGCCGTCGCAAATGGCGCAGTAGTAAACGCCCTTGCCGATTAAATCTTCTCTGTCGGTTTTTGTGCGCAGGTGCTTATGCTTTACGCCTGCCGCGACGATGACGCTTTTTGCGGAATAGTCGTTGTATTCGGTTTTTACCGTGAAGGTTTTGTCGTCGTTCTTGGTTATGCCGACGACGTTTTCCACCTCTATTTCCGCGCCCTTGTCGACTATTTGGTTCATAAGATTGTCGGCAAAGGCTTCGCCGCTGATTTCGACTATCGAGGGATAGTTTTCAAGCCGCGGAGAATTGGCTATCTGACCGCCCAGACTTTCACCCTCTAACACTAAAACGGATTTGCCGTTTCTTAACGCGTACAGCGCGGAGGTCATACCCGCCGCGCCTGCGCCTATAACGATTATATCGTACATAATTATTTTACGCTCTCTATATATTTTCTTATTTCGCTCGCGTTGTCGTAATATTCGAACTTGCCGTCGGTTTCAACGACTAACGTGGGTGCCTTTTTAACGCCGTATTTAACGGTGGCTTCTTTGTTTTCTTCGGCGTCTATCACCTGATACTTAATGCCTGCCTTATCCAGCATCATTTTGCTGGTTTTGCAGTTGGGGCAACCTTGCCTCGAAAACAAAATCGGTTCCGCGATGTCGGGCGCGTCGATTTTCTGTTCGGCTTTATGCTCGCACGCGTGGTTGCCGTTGAAATGAGAGGTTTCCACGTTGTATACTTTCCTTGCCGCGAATTCTTCGCGCTTGCCGTCGTTCCAGTTCTGTACGGGACGATAGTAACCGGTTATACGGCTGTAAACCTCGGTGGTTTTGCCGCAAATCGGGCATTTGTATACTTCGCCGGAGATGTAGCCGTGTTCGGCGCAAACGGAATAGGTCGGCGACATCGTGTAATAGGGAAGTTTGTAATTTTCCGCAATCTTACGAACAAGGTTTGCCGCGGACTTCCAATCGGGAAGTTTTTGACCCAAGAAGGCGTGGAAAACGGTACCCGACGTATAAAGGGTTTGCAAATCGTCCTGAATGTCCAACGCCGCAAAAATGTCTTCGGTATAGCCGACGGGCAAGTGCGAACTGTTGGTGTAATAGGGCGCGTTTTCGTTATCCGAAGCGGTAACGATGTCGGGATACCTCTTTTTGTCGTGCTTTGCCAAGCGGAAAGAAGTAGACTCCGCCGGGGTGGCTTCGAGGTTGTAGAGGTCGCCGTACAATTCTTGATAATCGGAAAGTTTGTTGCGCATAAAGTTCAAAACGTCCTGCGTGAACTTCTGCGCTTCGGGTTCGGTGAGGTTTTTGCGTATCCATCTTGCGTTGAGGCAGGCTTCGTTCATACCCACGAGACCGATAGTGGAGAAGTGGTTGTTGAAGGTGCCGAGGTAACGCTTGGTATAAGGATACAAGCCTGCTTCGAGCAGTTTGGTTATGGTGTCGCGCTTTACTTTGAGCGAACGCGCGGATATATCCATTAAGTGTTCTAATCTCTCGTAGAATTCTTCTTTGGTCGCGGAGAGGTAGGCTATCCTCGGCATGTTTATCGTTACGACGCCGACCGAACCGGTGCTTTCGCCGCTACCGAAGAAACCGCCGGATTTTTTACGCAACTCGCGAAGGTCCAAACGCAAACGGCAGCACATGGAACGAACGTCCGAAGGTTCCATATCCGAGTTGATATAGTTGGAGAAATAAGGCGTGCCGTATTTCGCGGTCATTTCGAAAAGCAGTTTGTTGTTTTCGGTTTCCGACCAATCGAAGTCGCGCGTGATGGAATAGGTGGGGATAGGATACTGGAAGCCCCTGCCGTTGGCGTCGCCTTCTATCATTATTTCGATAAAGGCTTTGTTGACCATAGCCATTTCTTCCACGCAGTCTTTATACTTAAAGTCCATTTCCTTGCCGCCGACGATAGCGGGGAGTTCGGCAAGGTCGTTCGGAACGACCCAGTCGAGCGTTATGTTGGTGAACGGAGATTGAGTGCCCCAACGGCTGGGCGTGTTGACGCCGTATATAAACGACTGAATGCACTGTTTGACTTCTTTATAAGAAAGGTTGTCTACCTTAACGAACGGCGCGAGGTAGGTGTCGAACGAAGAGAACGCTTGCGCGCCTGCCCATTCGTTCTGCATAATCCCCAAGAAGTTGACCATTTGATTGCAAAGGGTGGAAAGGTGCCCTGCCGGAGAAGAGGTTATTTTGCCGGGTACGCCGCCCAAACCTTCTTTAATCAACTGGCGAAGCGACCAACCGGCGCAATACCCGGTCAGCATCGAAAGGTCGTGAATGTGAATGTCCGCATTCCTGTGCGCCGCCGCGATTTCTTCGTCGTAGACTTCCGACAACCAGTAGTTTGCCGTTATCGAGCCGGAGTTGGATAAGATAAGTCCGCCGACGGAATAGGTGACGGTAGAATTTTCTTTAACCCTCCAGTCGTTGACTTTAAGGTAATCGTCGACCACTTTTTTATAGTCGACAAGCGTTTCTTTTGCTTTACGAACGTTTTCGTGCTGTTTGCGGTAAAGTATATAACTCTTCGCAACGTCGACGTAGCCTGCCTGAATAAGCACGACTTCCGCGCTGTCTTGAATGTCCTCTACCGAAATTACGTTGTCACGGATTTTTTTTGCGAAATCCGCGGTAACGCGAAGCGTCAACATATTCAATATGTCGGAAGTATAGTTGACCTGTTTTGCGTTGAACGCTTTGGAAAGCGCGGTCGTTATCTTCGACATGTCGAATTCTACGAGACTACCGTCCCTTTTCTTTACCTGATACATTGTTATCCCTCCGTTAATGTTTGATTTGAAGCTTTATTACTATATCACACATAAAAACCGCTTGTCAATGATTTATCCGATATTTTGCGAAAATTTTTTGAACAAAACACAAGATGTTGTGTTTTTGAATAAAATTCGTTTTTTTGCAATTTTTTTGTTTTATATCGTCGAACGTTTGCAAAAATGACGATAAAAGGGTATAATATCGATGTGAGCGACACGGGGTCGTTCGGATGCTTAAAGGGGCATATGCTACTATGGACACTTGTAAACGTAATAATATAATCGGCACTTGCCTGCTTTTGCTTACGACCGTCGTCTGGGGGTCGGGCTTCGTCGTGCTTAAAGACGCGATAGACGTTTTGCCAAAGTTCTTCGTTATAGGCATACGTTTTTTCGTTTCGGGTTTTTTAATGTTTATCGTCTTCTTTAAAAAGTCGATAAAAATCGATAAAAAGACGTTGTTGCAAGGCGTTGTTTTGGGACTGGTCGTCGGCGGCGCGTACGTGGTGCAGACGTGGGGGCTTGAGTACACCACCCCTGCAAGGAACGCGTTTATAACCTGCACTTATTGCGTGATGGTTCCTTTTTTAACGTGGGCGCTGAAAAAGATTAAGCCCAAAAGTTATAACGTCGTTTCCGCGGTGTTGTGCGTGATAGGCGTCGGGTTTATCGCGCTTTCCGCCGATACGGCGGACGGTAATATGATGTTGCTCGGCGACGCTTTGACGTTTATAAGCGCGATGTTCTTTACCGTGCAGATAGTGTGTGTGGAACTTTTTCAAAATTCCGAAAACGGCGTGCAATTATTGACGGTGGAGTTGCTTACCGCAGGCGTCTTGCTTTTTGCGCTGAGCGCGGCAATCGAACTTCCGACGCGCGGAATAGGGGCGTTTAAGATAAATACCGATATGTTGTTTAATTTATGTTATCTTACGTTCGCCTGTACGCTTTTGGCGCAAGCCGGGCAAAATTACGGGCAGAAGCTTTCGTCTTCGCCAAGCCGCAGTTCGCTTATTTTGAGTATGGAAGCGGTGTTCGGAACGTTGTTTTCGGTTATCGCCGGCAAAGACGAACCTACTTGGTGGCTTATTATCGGTTTTGCCGTCGTGTTTGTCGCTATCGTCATTACCGTGCTGAAGTTGGACGTCGCCGCGCTTTTTAAGAAAAAAAAGAACTCCGACGAATGATTTTTTTAAAACTATCCTTTAATTTGGTTGATTATCGCCGAAAAATATGGTAATATAATATGGCTTCGGGGACGTAGCTCAGTTGGTTAGAGCGCATGCTTGACATGCATGAGGTCATAAGTTCGAGCCTTACCGCCCCCACCATTAAAAACACGCAAGAATTCTTGCGTGTTTTTTCTTTGCAAAAAACCCCTCGCGATTATCGCGAGGGGAAAGGTGCATAAAAACGTACGACAAAAAAGCGGATAGTCTTTACCGATTAACCGAACGAAAATGAAAGGGTAACCGAATTACTCTGCCGACGGGTTGGCTTTTTCCTCTTCGAAAGCGGAAAGAATGGTTTTTATAAGCGCTTCGCGCATTTCGGTTTTAATCGGGTGGGCGATGTCTTTATATTCGCTTTCGCCGATTTTCCTGCTGGGCATAGCGATAAAGTACCCCTCGCTGCCTTCGATTACCTTGATATCGTGAACGACGAAACAATCGTCGAACGTTACGGAAGCGACGGCTTTAAGTTTGCTGTCGTCCTTTTTCACGATACGTACTCTCACGTCCGTAATGACCATAATAACAATCTCCTTACCGTATATTATCTTTATTTTAACACATAAAAAAGGCGTTTTCAATAGTTTTTTAAATTTTTTTCGACTTTTTTCTTAAAAAAACACTAAACATCGACGATTTTCATATCTTATAACTATGAACGAGGATATATTGACGCAATATAAAAAAATTCATTTCGTCGGTATCGGCGGAATTTCGATGAGCGCGCTCGCGGAATATTGTATGGGAGAGGGGTTTATCGTCAGCGGCAGCGACGTCAAGTCAAACGAACAAACCGCGAAGTTGCAAAGTTTCGGCGTGAAAGTTTATATCGGGCATAGCGCCAAGAACGTTAAAAACCCCGATCTTGTCGTTTATACTTCTGCGGTGGACGAAAAAAATCCCGAAGTCGCGCGCGCTATCGAAAAGAACATACCCGTTTTTACGCGCGCGGAGTTTTTGGGCGGTATTTTAAAAAGGTTTTCCAGAGTTATAGCGGTGTGCGGCAGCCACGGCAAGACGACGGTGACGACCATGATTGCCGAAATTTTTTCCGCTGCCGGCAAAGAACCGACTGTTTTCGTCGGCGGCAGTTGCGACGATTTCGGGAATTATAAAAAAGGGAAAAAGGATTTTTGCATAGCGGAGGCTTGCGAATATAAAAAGAATTTTCTAAAACTTCCGCACGACGTTTCCGTAGTTCTGAACATCGACGACGATCATTTGGACAGTTACAAAAATATGGACGACGAGATAGGCGCGTTCGGTTGCTTCGCGAGGGGCGGTATAGCGGTGATAAACGCCGACGACGAAAGATGTAAAAAAATTTTCAATCCCGCGTCGATAACGTACGGAACGGCAGAACGTGCGTCCTATCGCGCCGTTAAAATTAAAAAAGAGGGCGAAAATTATTCTTTCGATTTAATCGCATACGGAGTGCGCCGGGGGAGAATATCTTTGAGCGTGCCGCTAAAACACAATGTTTACAACGCGCTTGCGGCGGTCGCCGTCGCTGAAATTTACGGTATAAATTTTAAGGTCGTAAAAACCGCGCTCGAGAAGTTTTCCGGGGTGAAGCGGCGTTTCGAACGTATCGGCACTTTTAACGGGAAGGATTGTTATGCCGATTACGCGCATCATCCGAGCGAAATAAAAAGCACGCTGTCGGGCGCCGATACGAGAAAAACCGTAGTTGTTTTTCAACCGCACACCTATTCGAGAACCAGGTTGCTGATGGCGGAATTCGTAGACGCTTTGTCGCCTTTTATAAACATTATTATATATAAGACGTACGCGGCAAGGGAAAGTTTCGACAAGGAAGGCAGTGCCGAGCGACTTGCGTCGACGCTGAAAGGGAAAGGCGTCGCTTCGCGTTATTGCCGTACGCCGAGCGAACTGAAAACGAAACTTACCGAATTATCGAACGAAGACGTCGACAGAGTGATGTTCGTCGGAGCGGGGGATATTTACGACGTCGCCGTTTCGCTCGTCGATAAGCCTGCAACCCGATGAAGAATAAGGGCGAAAAATAAAAAATTTAAAAAATCATTCGAAAAACGATTGCATAAATGTCCGCTTCGGGTGTATTATATACGTAAAGATAAAAATAGGAGTTTAATGTTAAATGGTACACAAGAAAAGAAAAATTGCTGTATTGGGCACCGGTAACGTAGGCGCAACCATTGCGTATACGCTTACTCTCTCGGGCATTTGCTCGGAAATCGTTTTGGTTGATATAAATAAGGAGAAGGCAGAGGGCGAAGCGCTCGACCTTACTCAATGCGCCGCGTGCGTTCCTTCCGTAAAGGTTTGGAGCGGCGAATACGCAGACGTTAAGGGCGCGGACATCGTAGTCGTTACCTTCGGTATCGGCAGAAAGCCCGGTCAAACCAGGCTCGACCTTGCCAAGGTTAACCTCGGCATCTTAAAGAGCGTTATGCCCGACGTGGCTAAAATCGCACCCGACGCGCTTTACGTCATCGTTTCTAACCCGGTTGACGTGTTGACGTACGAAACCATTAAATGCACGGGGCTTCCCGCTTCGCAGGTTATCGGTACCGGCACGCTTCTCGACTCTAACAGACTTTCCCAAGCTGTTGCCGCTTACTGCGGCGTAGATACGCACAACGTTAATTCTTATGTCCTCGGCGAACACGGCGACGCTTGTATGGCACCTTGGAGCCTTTGCACTATCGGCGGTATGCCCGTTAAAGATTATTGCAAAAAGTTCCTCAACGTGGGCGAAGCGGAACTCGACGCGGAACTTGAAAACATTTATCAAGGTATGGTCGCTTCCGGTTCTAAGGTTATCAAGGCAAAGGGCGCGACTTTCTATGCGATAGCCGCTTCCGCGGTTACGCTTATCAAAGCGCTTCTTTCCGACTGCGATACCATTCTTCCGTTGTCTACGTTGTTAAACGGCGAATACGGTGCAAAGAATATGTGCATGGGCGTTCCCTGTATGGTAAACGGTACCGGATTAAAGAAGGTTATCGAAATGCCTTTGACCGCCGAAGAACAGAAACTTTTCGACGAAAAAATCGCTTCGCTCGACGCTACTTACGAAGCACTCGAAGTCAGAAAGTAATTTTTAATTAAAATCGAACATCAAGGGAGTAGTTAGCGCGGGTTCGCCCGCGTGCGCGTCGTCGTCAGTACGGCAGAAATGCCCGGTGGCGCGGAATTATCGGATTGATAGTTTTAACAAGACTTTTATCGGTTTACACGATAAAAGTCTTGTTTTTTTTTTAACATTGCACTAAAGGAGTTTATATGAAGATTTTCGTACTTGTCGCATTCGTTTTGACTTACGTATTGATAATCGCGTTGCCTAAGTATAAAGCGTTTATAACGGGCGGTGCGGCGATAGTCGTCGGCGCTGCGTTGTTGATTTTCGGACAGGCGAATTTTTCCGACGTTTTGTCGTCGGTCGATTATAACGTAGTTTTGATGCTGGTCGGTATAATGCTTACCGTCGGGTTGTTTTCGGAGTCGGGTATGCCCTTAAAACTTGCGGACAAGCTTATGACGAAAATACCGAACGCCGTGGTCGCCGTAGTTACGATATCGGTGCTCAGCGGTTTCGTTTCGGCGTTTATAGATAACGTCGCTACCGTTTTAATGCTCGCGCCGATAGGCATCGCGGTGGCGAAAAAAGCCGATGTTTCGCCGGTGCCGGTTATTATTTCCATAGCCGTTTCTTCAAATCTGCAAGGCGCGGCCACGCTGGTGGGCGATACGACGTCGATAATGCTCGGCGGATTTGCCGATATGAGCTTTTTCGATTTCTTCTTCCTTAACGGGAAACCGTCTATTTTCTTCGCGGTGGAAATCGGCGCGCTCTTAACGATACCGGTGTTATGGTTTATATTCCGTAAAGACAACAGACGTATTTCTATCGAAAGCGAAGATATAAAAGTTACTTCCATAATGCCGACGATATTGTTGTTGCTTAACATTGCGTTGCTCGTGGTGTTCTCTTTTATAGAAGACAAACCGGAGACGACTAACGGGATACTTTGTATGTCGATAGGCGTTTTCGGATTTATTTACGATACCATACGGTTTAAAGCCAATCCGTTTAAAAAAGCAATTGCTTTCGTCGATTTCGAAACGGTGATATTTTTGATAACGTTGTTCGTTATTATTTTCGCCGTGGAAAGGGTCGGCATAATAAGCGATATAAGCAACTTCTTTGTAAAAATAGGTAACAGCAACGTATTCTTGCTTTACACGTTGATAGTTTTCGTATCGGTGTTCTTGTCCGCGTTTATAGACAACATACCGTACGTCGCGACAATGCTGCCGGTTATCGGCGGATTGACTGCGGGGCTGCCCGGCGTGTCGCCGTATTTATTGTACTTCGGTTTGTTGTGCGGTGCGACGTTGGGCGGGAATTTAACGCCCGTCGGCGCGTCGGCGAACGTCGTCGGTATAGGCATTTTGCGTAAAGAGGGGTATGAAGTAAAGACTAAAGACTTCCTTAAAATAGGCGTGCCGTTTACCTTGGTTGCGGTACTCGGAGGATATTTGTTCACGTGGTTTGTGTGGGCGTAAAAAAGAAGCGAGCGTTTTAAAGCTCGCTTCTTTTAACTTTTGCGATTTATTTGCTTTCCAGAAGTTGTACGGCGATGTCGTACAACTTTTTCGTTCCGTTTGCCATTCTGTCGAAATCTATAAGGTCGCGCGTATCGGCAATCGTGTGCGTGGGCATAAAAGATTTTTGGTCGACAAGCCAAACGGTGGGTATGCCTTCGCCGAAAAACGTTACGTCGTCGCCTGCAAGCAGCGTCCTAATAGGGGGCATTGGCCAATTTATTTCCGGAAGTTTGTCGAGATGACCGACGCCTAAAATATCCGAGGCGTACGGCTCCGGGCAGGCGTAGTCGTCTAAATTCATATACCAGCGTATATCTTCGCCCTTATGCCGATAAACGTAATCGCCGCTGCCGGGAGGATAGGTTCCGCGTACGTCGATGTATTCTTCGGCGGAAAAAGCGCAAAATTCCAACGTGTATCCGTTTGATTTATCTTTTAAAAGTCTTGCGAGTTCCAAGCACATCGCAACGCCGGAAGCGTCGTCCGCGGCGCCCTCGAGACAAGGGGCGGCGTCGTAATGTCCGCCGAACACCGCCTTTTTAGAACCGCCCTCAACGTAACCGATTACGTTGGTGGTCGTGGTGTCGTAAGGCTTAGCGTCTATCTTCAGGCGGTAAACGTCGTTTTTATTTGCCGCAAGAAACATCGCTCCGACGCAACCGACCGCGCATATGCCGATTTTTTCGGTGTGCGCCGGTCGACATATTTTGGAACTCGGCAAGCCGCATTCGTTGTTGCGGTCGAAAAATATTACCGCCTTTGCGCCGAGTTTTTCAAGCTTTATCGCGAAGTCGTTGTTGTCGAAAACGTTCCCGATGATTTCGCTTACGAAAATGATTTGACCTTTAACGTCGTAATTTTCTATTTCTTTGGCTTGCGCGGCGCTTATCGTCATAATTTTTTGCTCCGCGTCCACCGCGCCGGAAAAATAACAACAGATAGTGCAAGGCACCTCTTTGTTTTTAGTCGCGTCGAACAGAGAAAAAGATTTGAAATCCCAACCGCGGACCTTGTATTCCTCTTCGCGAACCTTTAACCCGTAGGAAAGGAAGGTGTCTTTTATATACTTTGCCGCCGCGCGTTCTCCCGGACTTGCCGTATGGCGAGAGGGATATTTGCACGTTTCGTTTAAGTGTTTGATTAAATTTTTTTTAACGTTCTCCATTTTGTCGTTCCCCTTCTTTTTTTGCTTAAAGTTTACAACATTTTATAATAAAAGTAAAGAGTTTTTAGTATCGATACTTCTTTCTTTTGACGATTAAGAAAACAACCGATACGGCGGCGGCGAAAATTTCCGATACGAAGGTGGCGTACCAAACGCCGTTAAGTCCGAACCACAAGGGAAGTATGATGACCGCGGCGGTTTGGAATAAAAACGCCCTTAAAAACGAGATCGCCGCCGAGGTCGCGCCGTCGTTCAACGCGGTAAAGAAAGCCGAACCGAATATCGAAATTCCGCTGAACAGTACGCCTATCGCAAAATATCTTATCGCTTGCGTCGTCAGCGCCAGCAATTCCGCGTCGTAGCTTGTGAATATCGACGCCAGCGGTTTTGCGAAAGCGAACGCCGCGGAGGAAATAACCAAGCCGGAACCTATAATCAAAACGCCGCTTTTTTTGAATAAACTTTTTAATTCGTCGGTGTTTTGCGCTCCGTAATGGAAGCCTATCACCGGTGCGATGCCGATGGAATATCCGAGGAAGATGCCGACGAAAATAAATCCGACGTACATAACCACTCCGTATGCGGCGACGCCGTTTTCGGGGGAGAGTTGCATCAGCCTGTAATTGAAAAGTATCGATACGAGCGACATCGCTATATTGGATACCAATTCCGACGAGCCGTTGGCGCACGTTTGAAGCATCGCTTTTACGTCGATTTTTGTTTTGCCGAGCCGTAAAAGGCTGTCGTTTTTGCTTAAAAAGTATATCAACGGGATAATACCGCCGACGCATTGAGCTAAAATAGTGGCGACGGCGGCACCGGCGACGCCCCATTTGAAAACGATTATAAAAAGCGCGTCGAGTACCATATTGGTGACGCCTGCCGCTATCGTGACGGCAAGCCCTAATTTAGGCTTTTCCGCGGTTACGAGAAAACTTTGGAACATATTTTGCATCATAAAGGCGGGGAGTGCCGCCAAGAGAATTCTACCGTACGTGACGCACCCCGGCAGAGTCGCGGAGTCTGCGCCTAACAGTTTGGCAATGGGTTTTATGAACACAAACCCGACGACTGCGAGCAAGACGCCCAAAACGAGCGCGGTGTACGTCAGCATCGAGAAAATTCGGTTGGCTTTCGGCGCGTCGTCTTCGCCCAGCGTCTTGGAAACGAGCGCGGAACCGCCCGTGCCGAACATAAAGCCTATACACGCCAAAATCTGAACGAACGGGTATATGAGGTTGATGGAAGTAAACGCCGTTTTACCGACGTAGTTTGAAACGAAAAGCCCGTCGACGACGCTGTATATCGAGGTGAAAATCATCATCATTATAGACGGAATTGTAAAGAGTATCAGTTGTTTGTAATTAAAGTGGTCGGATAATTGTATTTTACGCATAATGCTCCTTTAAGCTTGAATAACGTTTGTTCTCGTTGAAGTCACAGCAAGTCGACTTTAGCTTTTAACTGATTTAAAAAACGCGTTTGCAAACCGAAATAAACGTTTAGTTCTTCTTTGTTCCAAGAGGCAAATACGTCTGCTTCGGCATTCATTATCGGCGTTATTTTTTTCTCTGCAAACGCGACGCCCTTGTCGGTGAGGCATACGACGGTCTTTCTGCCGACGTCTTGCTTTAAGTAGGTGATGCCGTCTTTTTCCAATTTTCTTAACGCGGAATTTACGGTTTGTCTGCTTATGCCGGTGACTTTCACTATGTCGCTTTGCAATCGTTCGCCGTCGGTTTCCGCCAGTGCGTATAAAATATTGAACGCGCAGTCCGATAGTCCCAGTTTTACCGCTACGTCGTGATAGACGGCGCCGATTAAGCTTGCTATGCGGTTGTTTTGCACCACTTGTTTATTCGGTTTCATTTTTTCTCCGTTTTATATAGCGTTACGATACACTATTATGTCCGAAATCGGACATAATGTCAAGAGTTTTCGTGGGTGAATTTTTATTTTTTCGAATAAAAAATCCGCACCGCGAAATTGCGGTGCGGAAGCTCCTTTGAGAAGTTATCGTTTCGTAATTACCGATAGATTGTCGTCTACGCAATCCACGACCAGTTCGGTGTCGGGTTCTACGTCCGTTTGCAACATTTTTTTTGCGAGCAGGGTTTCTACCGTGCTTTGCAAAAAGCGTTTAAGCGGGCGCGCGCCGTATATCGGGTCGTAGCCGTGTTCTATAATATAATCTTTAGCCGTGTCGGTGACGCTTAAGCGCAGCCGCTTGTCTGTCAGCCTTTTACTCAGCGATTTAATCAGTAAATCTATAATACCTGAAACGTTTGCTTTTGTCAGCGGTTTATAGTATATTATTTCGTCCAGTCTGTTTAAAAATTCCGGTCTGAAAGACTTCTTTAACAGCGCGGAAACCGAACTTTTAGCGGCTTGCGAAATTTCTCCGTCTTCGCCGATGCCGTCCAAAAGATATTCCGAGCCGAGGTTTGACGTGAGAATTAAAACGGTATTTTTAAAATCCACTGTTCTGCCTTGCGAGTCGGTAATTCTTCCGTCGTCGAGGACTTGAAGCAGAATATTGAACACGTCGGGGTGCGCTTTTTCTATTTCGTCGAAAAGCACTACAGAATAGGGCTTACGACGAACGGCTTCGGTGAGTTGACCGCCTTCTTCGTAACCGACGTACCCGGGAGGCGCGCCGATAAGTCGCGAAACGGAAAACTTTTCCATATATTCCGACATATCTATTCTGACTAAATTCTGTTCGTCGTCGAAAAGAGTTTCCGCCAGCGTTTTTGCCAGTTCGGTTTTGCCGACGCCAGTCGGTCCTAAAAACATAAACGACCCGATGGGGCGGTTGGGGTCGGCAATCCCCGCGCGCGAACGCATAATCGCTTCGCTTACTTTTTGAACGGCTTCGTCTTGCCCGATAACGCGTTTATGAAGCACGTCGGCAAGGTGCAAAAGTTTTTCGCGTTCTTCTTCCATAAGTTTGGAGAGGGGGATGCCCGTCCAGCGCGATATTACTTTGGCTATTTCTTCCTCGGTGACGGTGTTGCGAAGCAAAACGCTCTTTCTGTCCTTTGCTGCGGCTTGCGCTTCCGATAAGCGTTTGTTTAGGTTCGGCAAATCGGAATATTTAAGCTTTGCTGCGTGTTCGTAATCGGCTTCTCTTTGAGCTTTTTCTATTTCCGCGTTGACGCGTTCTATTTCGGATTTTAAGTCGGACTCTTCGTGTATGCTTTTCTTTTCCGTCTCCCACTTGGCTTTCATCGAGGCGAATTTTTCGCGAAGTTCGGCGAGTTCTTTTCGTATTTCTTCGAGCCTGCCCTTGCTGAGTTCGTCCGTTTCTTTTTTAAGCGCGGTTTCTTCTATTTCGAGTTGCATTATTTTTCTGGAAATATCGTCCATTTCCGACGGCATCGTATCGATTTCCGTTCTTATCATCGCGCAGGCTTCGTCTACCAAGTCGATCGCTTTGTCGGGCAAAAATCTGTCGGTGATATAGCGGTTTGAAAGCGTGGCGGCGGCGATTAAAGCTCCGTCGTGTATGGTGACGCCGTGATATACTTCGTATCTTTCTTTAAGACCGCGCAGTATCGATACGGTGTCCTCTACGGTCGGCTCGTCTACCAAGACGGGTTGAAATCTTCTCTCTAACGCGGCGTCTTTTTCGATATATTTTCTATATTCGTCGAGAGTCGTGGCACCGATACAGTGAAGTTCCCCTCGCGCGAGCATAGGCTTTAATAAGTTGCCGGCGTCCATCGCTCCGTCGGTTTTGCCGGCGCCGACGATAGTGTGCAATTCGTCGATAAACAGTATTATTCTGCCGTCGCTTTTTTTGACCTCGTTCAGTACCGCTTTAAGTCTTTCTTCGAATTCTCCTCTGAATTTCGCGCCGGCTATCAGCGAACCCATATCCAGTGCGAAAACCGTCTTGTTTTTTAAGCTTTCGGGGACGTCGCCGCGCACTATACGTTGTGCGAGACCTTCTGCGATAGCCGTTTTGCCGACGCCCGGTTCGCCGATAAGAACGGGGTTGTTTTTCGTCTTACGGGAAAGTATTCTTATGACGTTTCTGATTTCTCCGTCTCTGCCGATAACGGGGTCGAGTTTATGTTGTTTGGCTCGCTCGACTAAATCGAAACCGTATTTGTTTAAGGCGTCGTAACTGCTTTCCGGGTCGTCGGAAGTAATTCTGTCCGATTTGATTTTTTTCAATTCCGCCTCCAAGTCGGCTTTTTCGACGCCGTGTCGACGGAAAACGTCTTTTATTTCGTCGTTTGCGTAATCGAAGAAGCAGAGAGCGATATGTTCTACCGAAACGTAATCGTCTTTTTGGGCGGCGGCGAGTTTCTCCGCGGCGGTGAGTATTTTGTCGACGAGGGGAGAAACGTAGACTTTGTCCGGGTCTCTGCCCGAACCCGATACCTTCGGCATTTTGCGTATAAGCGTATCGAGTTCCGACAAGAGGGCGTCGGGGGATTTGCCCGCTTTTTTAAGCAGTTCGCCGATAAGCCCGTCTTCTTGGTCGATTAAGGCGTACAACAGGTGTTCGGGCATTATTTGAATATTGCCGTTTTCAATCGCTATGTTTTGCGCCGATTGTATTGCTTGTACGGCGCGTTTGGTTAATTTTTCCGCATTCATGATAAATCCTCCTTTATTGATTTTGTTTTAAGTTATATTAAAAGCATACCGGTGTTAAGCGCGTTAAGATAATCGCTTTCCAGTTCGGCGGTGTTGCGGTATTCGCCCGACAGGTATTTTTTAAGCGTTTTATCGAAAACTTTGACGTAGTCGCTTATGGCTTTGCTTAAAAGTTCGCTGTCGTAGCGTTTGTCGGTCGGCAGACGCAGCGAGCGCGTCCATTTGTTTTCGTCGAGCGAATAGCGTATGCCGTGTTTTCCGAAATACGACGTTACGTAAAGTTCTTCCATTTTTTGCCAATATCTGAAGAATTGCGTCAAACCGCTCAAGAGTTCGGGCGATTGCGTGCGGAAGTTGACTTTAAGCTCGCCGAGAGTTCGGTCGGGGACGCGATACAATTCCACTTCGTACCTGAGCGTCGGGCGGTATCTGTATTGCAGCGCGCTTTTTATGGATAGGGTGTTGTCGTGGTTTTCGTAATATACGGGAAATTCTTCGACGTTTCGGAAAAGATTTTCTATACGTTTAAAAATATCGTTGATGTGCTTTTCGGGCGTCGTTACCGAAACGTATTCGGCAAGAATTTCGTTCACCATATTAGACCGCGTCGTGCCTTCTTCCGTCGCCAGCGCGTCTATTGCGCGTACGACCTCTTCGCTAAGCATTAAACTGTACATGTTTTTTCCCATCGCATACCTCCGTGGCGAAATTTGTTATCGATTTTTATATAAATTTTAGCACAAAATTCTCCGTTGTCAAGTGTTTTGACGAAAATTTTTCAGAAATTTATATAAAAATCTCTGCAAAAGTTTACAAGGCAGTCGTTCGTCTTTATTTTTCTCGACTTTTAAAAAAATTATAGCAAACGTCCGTTATTTGTTTGACATTTATTTTTTGCGGTATATAATAAGAGTTAGCACTTGAAGCACGAGAGTGCTAAAATTCGGTAAAAAACATCATATATAAAAAAGGAGGGACGTGTTTTTATGAAACAGTTCAAAGCAAAATCCAAAAGACTTTTAGACTTGATGGTTAATTCCATCTACACCAACAAAGAGATTTTTTTGAGAGAGTTGATATCTAACGCTTCCGACGCTATCGATAAGTTGAAGTTCATCTCGCTTACCGACGGCAGCGTTAACAACGATTTTAAGATTTCTATTTCCGTCGACAAAGAAAATCGTTCTTTGACGATAGAGGATAACGGTATAGGTATGGACGAAGCCGATTTGGAAAACAATCTCGGCACGATTGCCGAAAGCGGTACGTTTGCGTTTAAGCAAGAAAACGAAGGTAAGACCGACGGGGAACTTATAGGTCAGTTCGGCGTAGGGTTTTATTCGGCGTTTATGGTTGCCGATAAAATAGAGGTCGAAACCAAAAAATACGGTTCGGACAAGGCGTACGCGTGGGTTAGCGAGGGTGCCGAGGGATATACGGTTAAAGAAATCGAAAAAGATAATTTCGGCACTAAGATAGTTTTGCATCTTAAAGGCGATACCGAGGACGTTAAATATTCCGATTATTTGGAAGATTACACTATCGTGTCGCTCGTTAAAAGGTATTCCGATTATATTCGCTATCCGATAGAAGCGGAAGTCACTCATTCTAAAAAGAAAGAGGGTTGCCCCGACGACAAGCCTGAATACGAGGACGTTAAAGAAAAAGAGATTTTAAACAGTATGGTTCCTTTGTGGAAGAAGCCGAAGGGCGAAGTGAAAGACTCCGACCTCGAAGAGTTCTATAAAAACGAATTCCACGATTACGCCGCTCCGTTAAAGAGCGTTTACGCCAAAATAGAGGGTGCCGTAACTTACGACGCTATGTTGTTTTTCCCGTCTAAGGCGCCGTACGATTTTTATTCGAAGGATTACAAAAAAGGTCTTAAACTTTACTGCAACGGCGTTTTGATAATGGAAAAATGCGAGGAGCTGTTGCCCGATTACCTCGGATTTGTCAGAGGCATTATAGACTCGTCCGATTTGTCGCTTAATATTTCGAGAGAAATTTTGCAACAGGACAGACAGGTTAAAGCTATAGCGCAAAGTCTTGAAAAGAAGTTGCTCGCCGAACTTAAAAAGATGTTGGAGACCGACAGAGAAAACTACGAAAAATTGTTTAACGAATTCGGCCTTACCGTTAAATTCGGCGTATATGCGTCTTTCGGAATGAATAAAGATAAACTGAAAGATTTATTGATGTTCCGCTCTGCAAAGGACGACAAACTCGTAACGCTCGGAGAATACGTCAAAGCGTTACCCGAGGGGCAAAACGAAATTTACTATGCCTGCGGCGCCGATTACGAAAAAATCAAAGCGTTGCCCAAGGTAAAGGCGGCTATCGAAAAGGGTTACGACGTACTTTGCTTTAAAGACGACGTAGACGAATTCTGCGCCAGAGTGTTGAACGAATACGAGGGTAAAAAATTCAAATCGGTATCTGACGCCGACGTGAACTTTACGTCCGACGCCGAAAAAGAAGAATTAAAACAGCAAGAAGAGGACAGCAAGGAACTTATCGACGCGCTCAAAACCGCGTTGGACGGCAAAGTTAAGGACGTAAAACTGTCGTACAACTTGTCCGAATATCCAGCTTGTCTTACCGCCGGCGGAGAGATTTCCATAGAAATGGAAAAGGTTTTAAACGCTATGCCGGGCGGCGCGCAAGGTATTAAGGCGGACAAGGTTTTGGAAATTTCCGCGAAACATAAAATATTCGATAAGATGAAGCAGTCGTTTGCAAACGACAAAGACAGCGCGAAGGCGTTTTCTACCGTGTTGTACGGCGAAGCGTGTATGTTAGAGGGGCTTGCGGTCGACGATACCGCGGCGTTTATAACGGCGCTTTCCGAAATAATCTGATTAAATTAAAGGTTTATTCAATTATTTATTGATAAAATCTGACCGTACGAAATTATGTCGGAGGAGATAATATGAACCAAACGAACAAACTCGGCGAAGCGGCGGCGTTGAAGCTTAAAGGCATAAAAAAGACTTACGGCGTCGGCGACAACCGCGTAGAGGCTTTGAAGGGTATAGATATAACTTTCAGAAAAAACGAATTCGTTTCCATTTTAGGACCTTCGGGGTGCGGTAAGACCACTATGCTTAATATAATCGGCGGATTGGACAGGTATTCTTCCGGCGACCTTATAATCAATGGCGTGTCGACCAAGCGTTATAAAGACGCCGACTGGGATACGTACAGAAACAACAGCATAGGCTTTGTTTTTCAAAGCTACAACCTGATTTCTCATCAATCGGTAATGACCAACGTGGAACTCGCGCTGACTCTGTCGGGCGTAGGCAAACACGAGCGTAAGCGCCGCGTTAAAGAGGTCCTTAAAAAGGTGGGACTTGCCGACCAGGCTCACAAATTGCCAAATCAGATGTCGGGCGGACAGATGCAAAGGGTCGCCATTGCGCGCGCGTTGATTAACGACCCCGATATAATTTTGGCAGACGAGCCTACGGGCGCTTTGGACACCGAAACGAGTATTCAGATAATGGAACTTTTAAAAGAGGTGGCAAAGGACAGATTGGTCGTGATGGTTACGCACAATCCCGAACTTGCGCAAAAGTATTCCACGCGCATCATAACGCTGCTCGACGGCGAAAAAACGGGAGACACTAACCCGTTCGACGGAGATTTTTTGCCCGAACCCGATAATAAAGAAAAGGGTAAGGCGGCAATGCGTTTGGGGACGGCGTTTTCTCTTTCTCTTTCCAACCTAAAGACGAAAAGAGGCAGAACGATACTTACGTCCGTAGCCGGGTCTATCGGTATAATCGGCATCGCTTTGGTGCTTGCGGTATCTACGGGGTTTTCGGCGTACATGGCGCGAATGCAGACGGATACGCTTGCGACCTATCCGCTGACGATTAGCGAAAGTTCTATAGATTTAAGTTCGTTTAACGATAGGTTCGACGGCGAAATAAAAGAAAAGTATCCCGAACTCGATAACGTTTTGGTGGAAAAATCTTTTCATAAGCTTACGGGGATGCTTAAAAGCAACAATCTGTCTGACACGTCCGATACGGGATTTACGGCTTATTTAGATAAGCTTGACTCCAAATATTATTACGCCGTGTCGAAGTCTTACGGCTTCGATATGAACGATTATTTTTATACCGACATAAACCTCAACGGAGAGTCGGGTTTCGTGTCGATAGACTACGTGGTTAACGGAATAGAAGCCTCGTTCGAAGAAAAGTTGCAGTCGGCGATGGGGCTAAGTACCGATTTCGTCAGACAGTACATACCGACGATACAAGAGATGCCCGACAAAGAACTGATAGAAACTCAATACGACGTTTTAACCGGACGGTTACCGGACTTTACCGACGCGTCCGCGAACGAGATGGTGTTGGTGGTTAACAGCAGAAACGGCGTAAGCGATATAACGATGATGCTTTTAGGCTACGTTTCGGGCGCATATAATGCCGAAACCAACGAATTCGAATTCGAAAAAGGCGAGGACGGCAATCAGATAACCGAGCTCGACCTCGAAGACGTGCTGAATAAAAAATTCTATCTCGCAAACAACGACGCGATGTATAATCAGGTAGGAAACGATTTTTATTACACGTTTAATCAGATAGACAAAAGCAAACTCGAAGAATTGAAGATTGTCGGCGTTATCCGCGCAAAAGAAGACGTCGACGGCGTTTTGTCCACCGGGCTTGCGTACACGCCGAGCCTTACCGCTAAAGTGGTGTCGCAAAACAAAAACAGCGCAATCGCGACGGCTTCGGCGGAGAGCGGATATGTATCGATAAAAATGCCTAATCCTTCCGCTCCGACCAACCCGATAGTATACGAAACTTTGACGTTGCGCCAACTTGCGAGCGTCGATACTCCGTCGGAGATAAGCATATACGCGAGGGACTTCGAATGTAAAGAGGCGATAAAGGCGTACATAGACAAGTGGAACGACGATTTGCCGGAGGGTGACCCCGACGCCATCGCGTATTCGGATATGATGAGTATGGTATTTACCGCGCTTAACACCATGGTGGACGCCGTTACTTACGTTTTGGTGGCGTTTACGTCGATTTCGTTGATAGTGTCGAGCATAATGATAGGCATCATCACTTACGTATCGGTTGTGGAACGTACCAAAGAAATAGGTATTTTACGCAGCATAGGCGCGCGGAAGAAGGATATATCCAGAATATTCAATGCCGAAACGTTTCTTATAGGTTTGTTCGCGGGGATAATCGGCGTCGGTGCGACGTACTTGTTGTCCATACCGATAAACCTTATACTCGGTCGGTTGGTCAGCGGTATCGGCAGCGTAGCGGTGCTTAAGATTACCGACGCGCTGGTGCTTGTGGCAATAAGCTTTGTTTTGACGTTAATCGCGGGGTTGATACCGTCGGGTATCGCTGCGAAAAAGGACCCCGTCGAAGCCTTGAGAAGCGAATGATTTTTATCCGAAATTTCAAAGTCGAACCGTCGCAAATCGCGTCGGTTCGACTTTTGCGTTGAAAATATTTATTTTTTTAAAATAAATGTGATTTTTTGATAATAAATATTAAAAAAATTATTGATAAAAAGTTATTTATGTGATAAAATAAATGCGAAAAAGGTTAAAAAGGGGTATTGGTTAATGCCGAATGAAACATCGAATACCGGCAGCAAGAGTTTTTATTTCAGCGAAGTGCTTTACGTGTTCGTTAAAAACTGGCTGTGGGAGCTTATTATTTTCGTAGCGATTTTACTTGGCGGCGTGGTAATGGCGGCAAAAACTCCGCCGAAGTACGTTTCGCACGCCAGCGTGAAAATCATCGCCACCATTAACGACGATGAAATGCAAAACATAAACTACACCACGTTGTCCAAAATGTACGTAAAAGAAGTCGCGCAGACTTTTTCCAACGACTTTTTCGTCGAAAGCGTCGGGGAGAAAAACGATCTTACAATGAGCGCGGCAAACGTTTCCGTTACGACCGACGAAGAAGAAACTTCTTTCGTCGAAGTCAGATATACCGACACCGACAAAGAGGCTTCGCAAAAGAAGTTGACGGCGCTCGTCACGGGGATGCAGGATTACGCTAACGAGAGGAAGGAAGACGCGGCGGACGTATCGAAAAATTTCAGCGCAAATCTTTCGATAGTTTATATCGAGGGTAGCAACGGGTTTGTTAAGACCACGACTCAATCGAGCGTTAAAAAGACGATAACCTTGGCGGTCGTCGTTGCCGTTGCCGCGGTTGCCGTTTACGTTTTGTGCGTCGTGTTGTTCCTCGACAAGGTTACTTCCGTTAAACGTATGGAGGGCATAACCGGTACGAGAAATCTGATAGTCATAGAAAAGCAAAAAATCGATAAAGGCGCGACTAACAAAACGCTTTCGATAGACATATCCAAACTTGCCGACAACCTTATGTATATGCAAGACGACAAGACTAAAGTCTTCCAGTTGCAGTCGGCGCACGGCGGCGAAGGCAAAACGACGGTTGCCGTTAACCTCGCGGTCGCGCTCGGCGCAAATCAACGCAAGGTTCTCGTTATAGATTGCGATTTTTCTAAACCCAACGTACATAGGTACTTCGGCTTGCAAAGGGACGTCGGCATTACCGATTACTTTAAGGGCAACGTCGATTTCGACGGAATGGTTAAGCATACCGAGAGCGAAAACGTCGATATTATAACTTGCGGCGACGAAATCGTCAAACACGCGATATTCTTCGTGTCGGATAAGTTTAAGGCGATATTGAACGAAGCGCGTAAAAAGTACGATTTTGTTTTCTTGGATTGCGCACCCGTTAAAGCGATGACAGATTACATTCTCGTTTCTCCGCTCGTCGACGCTACGCTGTTGGTGGTGAAGAACGACAGAGTGAATTCTCGTGATTTGCAATACGTTACTTCCGAATTGGAAAATTGCAAAGCCAACTGCGTGGGTACGGTATTCAACTTTTCTTCCGTCGCCACCAGCGTGAAATATAACGACTACGGATATTATAAAAATAAAAAAGCTTAAAACAAAATAAAAACGAAAACGGCTTGCTTATGCGCAAGCCGTTTTTTTAACGGAAAAAAATTTAAAACAATAAAAATGCCGTCGTTTTCGTGCGACGGCATTCAAATCTCAAAATAAAGATTAAGCCCTTTCGACTTTGCCGGGCGTCTTTAAGCAACGAGCGCAAACGTATTCTTTAGAAACGGTGCCGTCCGCGTTTTTAATGCTTACCTTTTGCAAATTTGCTTCATAAGACCTGGGAGCCTTACGATTAGAGTGGCTTACGGTGTTGCCGGAAAGTTTGCCTTTACCACAAACGCTGCATACTTTACTCATATAAAAATCCTCCGATAAATGTTCATATTTCTTCAACATCGTGTATATTAACATATAATAGAACAAAAAGCAAGTTTTTTTTAGGCATTTGTCGAAATTTTACAATTTAATTTATTATACGAATACGGAAATTTTGATAATTTTCCTCGAAAAGGTTGCAGAATGAGTTTTTATATAGTATAATAACAGTATCTACGATTAAGAGGTTGATAATGGCTGTCAAGACAAACAACATTTACGGGAAGATAGTGATATCCAACGCTACTATTCAGCGGTTCGTTTCGCATATATCGATGGACTGCTACGGTATCGTTGAATTTGTTCCGCGTAATTTGGCAGACTCCGTTATCAGCTTTTTTAAATTCGGTTCCAAGGTGAAGGGCGTGAAAGTCAAAACTTCCGGGGACAGAATTTTTATCGACGTGTCCGTCGTGGTAAAGTACGGCGTATCGATAAAGGCTGTCGTAGACGCGCTTAAAGAGTCCGTCAAATATAAAGTTGAAAAGTTTACCGGCATGATAGTAAGCACAATCAACGTGAAAGTTGCGGGCGTACAAAAATAATCATAATTCCCTTACTCGGGGTTTGTTCAGGAGCAAGTTTTTATGCAAAAGACCATAAATGGCGCAACGTTTAAATCTATGATTATAACGGCGGCGAAGTTGCTGGAAATTAACAGGGTCAACATCGACGCGCTTAACGTTTTCCCGGTGCCGGACGGCGATACCGGTACGAATATGTCTTTAACCATTCAATCGGCGGTTAAAGAATTGATGAATTGCAAAAGCAACAAGATGTCGGAGGTTTGCGAGTCGGTTTCCAAGGGTGCGCTTCGCGGCGCCCGCGGTAACTCCGGCGTTATACTGTCGCAAGTTTTGCGCGGTATGTGTTCGGTTCTCAAAAAATCGGAAGAAGTCGATACTCGCGTATTCGCACAAGCGTTAATGTCGGGTGCGGAAATCGCTTACGGCGCAGTCAGTAAGCCAAAAGAGGGCACGATGCTTACGGTGGCTCGTATGGTCGCCGAACACGCGTCGGGTATTCGCAGTCGTCACAAAGATTTCGAAACTTTCCTTCCGGAAATCATAAACGCGGGTAACGGCGCGGTAGAACTGACGCCGACGTTGTTGCCGGTACTTAAAAAAGCGGGCGTCGTCGACGCCGGCGGTAAAGGCTTGATGTGCCTTTACGAGGGTATGTATAAAACCGTAATCGGCGAAACGGTCGGGGGCGATATAGTCATATCCGACGCGATGTCGTCCGAAACGGTTATGGAACACGCCGATATAATGAGCCTCGGCAATATCGAGTTCGCTTATTGTACCGAATTTTTCATTACGCATTTGAAAAAGAAAACGACGCTTGCCGATATAGAGCGTCTTCGCGAATTCCTTATGACGATAGGCGATTGCGTCATCGTTATAGGCGATTTAGAGTTGGTTAAGGTTCACGTGCATACCAATCAACCGGGGCGCGCGCTTTCGGAAGCGTTGGAATTAGGCGAACTCGACAAGTTGAAAATCGAGAATATGCTCGAACAAAACCGCGCGTTGAAGAAAAAGTACGAAGAAGAAAAGAAGCTTATGGGTATGGTTGCCGTATCCGCAGGCGAAGGTATATCCAGTATATTTAAAGATTTAATGGTGGACTCCGTGGTCGAGGGCGGTCAATCGATGAACCCGTCGTCCAGCGATATAGCCGACGCGGTAAGCCGCGTAAACGCCGACAACGTTTTCGTGTTCCCGAACAATAAGAACATAATTCTCGCGGCGGAGCAGGCAAAGTCGCTCGTGGATAATAAAACCATTCACGTTATACCTACCAAAAACGTTCCGCAAGGTTTTTCGGCTGCGTTGGCGTTCAATCCCGATTTACCGGTCGACGAAAACAAAGCCAATATGATACACGCATTGGACAGCGTAACCGTCGGGCAGGTAACCTACGCGGTAAGGAACACCAAAATGGACGGCTTCGACCTCAAGGTCGGCGACATTATGGGGCTTGATAACAAAAAGATAGTTTCTATCGGTAAAGAAATAGGCACCGTCACGCTGGAACTTATTGAGAAACTCCGCAGCAGCGAAGACATAATAACCCTTTATTACGGGCAGGACGTCAAAGAGGATGAAGCCGAAGCGCTAGCAGAAGTCGTAAGAAGTAAGTTTCCCGATTGCGACGTGGAAGTGCATAACGGCGGACAGCCGATTTACTATTATTATATCGCGTTAGAATAACGTACGAGGGAAAGAGTTTTCTTTCCCTTTTTATTTATATTAAGTTTTTTTAAGGGGCGACGATGGAATTAACCAAAATACGCGGCATATCCGAAAAAAGAGAAGAAGACCTAAACAAGTTGGGTATTTTCGATACTGCCGACCTTATCGGATTTTTCCCTAAACGTTATATCGATTTACGGGAGAAACAGTTTATAAAAAACGTATACGATAACGAAACCGTGCTGACTGCCGCCGTCGTCGTCAGCGTTCCGTCGGTGCGGTATTATCGCAGAGGCGGCGCCGTTAAGGTGGTTTGCGAACAAGAAGGTTTCGCTTTTACCGTCGTTTGGTTCAATCAGCCGTACGTAGCGTCCAAACTGAAACCCGGCGTAGAATATTTGTTTTACGGAAGGGTTAAAAACGACTTGGGGACGGTCACGATGTATAATCCGTCTTTCGAACCGTGCGAAAAGGCGTTTAGGCTTAAAGGCATCGTACCGCAGTATCAAATGAAAGGCTGTCTTACGCAAAAAATCGTAAGGGACGCCGCGAGATTGGCGGTCGATTTGGAAAAACCGTCGAGCATTATACCCGATTATTTGCGGACGAGATACCAACTCGACGGCTTGTATTCCGCATATAAAGAAGTTCATAATCCGTCGAGTTTCGAGGCGGAAAGAAAAGCGGCAAACAGAATTGCCGTCGAAGAATATTTTAAGTTGATTACGGCGTTTAGGATTTTAAAAGGCAGCCGAGAACAGGTTCGTCTTAACAAGTATTCGACGCCGCGCGCTCGGCTGGACGAGTATATAAAAACCATTTTCCCGTTTGCGTTTACCGACGGACAAAATAAAGCGGTCGACGAAATTTACGGCGATATGTCCGGCTGTTCGGTGATGAACAGACTGCTTCAAGGCGACGTCGGTTGCGGCAAAACGGCGGTTTCGGTTTGCGCCGCGTTTATTGCGGTCGACTCCGGTTATCAGGTCGCGATGTTGTCGCCGACGGAGGTGTTGGCGGTTCAAAATTACGAAGTCCTTAAAAAATATCTGCCGTCCGCGAACGTCGCGTTGCTTACGGGGTCTATGACCGCCAAAGAAAAGCGTATGGTCAAAGCCGGTATTTCTGCGGGGTTTTATCACGTTCTGGTGGGGACGCACGCCGTGCTTACCGACGACGTGGAGTTTAAGAATTTATCCCTCTGCGTGTGCGACGAGCAGCAGCGTTTCGGCGTGGCGCAAAGGAGCAAACTGCTTAACAAGGGCGTAACGCCCGACGTTCTGGTAATGAGCGCGACGCCCATACCGAGGACGTTGTCGCTTATTTTCTACGGCGATTTAGACGTGACCGCGATTACCGATAAACCTGCAACTCGCGTGCAGATACAAACGAACATCGTGCCGCAGAGCAAGTATAACGATATGCTCGGCTTTATAAAAAAAGAAATCGAAAACGGCAGACAAGCGTATCTTGTGTGTCCTAAAATCGACGGCGACGACGAGGGAACGGTGACATCGGCTACGGAATTGCATCAAAGCGTAAAAGCGGCGATGCCCGGCGTTTCGGTCGGCTTGTTGCACGGAAAAATGAAAGACGACCTAAAAGCGTCGGTAATGCAAGAATTTAAGGACGGCAAAATAGGTCTGTTGGTGTCTACTACGGTTATAGAAGTCGGCGTAGACGTTCCCAACGCAAGCGTTATGGTCATATACGGAGCGGAGCGGTTCGGCTTATCGCAACTGCATCAGTTAAGGGGGCGCGTAGGGCGTTCGGATATAAAAAGTTACTGTTTTTTATTGTCGGGAAGCAATACCGAAACGGCAATCGAAAGATTGAGGATTATCAAAGACAATTCCGACGGGTTTAAAATTGCCGAACAAGATTACAAGTTGCGCGGTGCCGGAGATTTTATGGGAAACAGGCAGAGCGGCAAGTTTATCGGCGATTTGGGTGCGTTGAATTACGGCACGGAAGCGATTTTTTTGGCGAAAAAAATAAGCGACGACGTATTCGCTTTGGGTAAATTGGACGACGATATAGCCGCCGTCGCAATGAATAAGTACGAAAAATTAAAAGACGTCGCGCTTAATTGACGGAGGATAAAATATGAGGTTTATATGGGGAAAAGGCTTGACGGAGCAAATGAATTTAACGTTGGCTTTCGCGATTGAATTCGACGCGGCGCAGAAATGCGAATTGCATATGGCGGCGCTTAGCGCGTATAAAATTTATACCGAAAACGGGTTTATCGCTTTCGGTCCTCAACGGGCGGCGCACGGATATGCGCGCACGCGCGATTATGCTTTCGTTGCTAAAAGGCTGGTCGTAGAGGTGAATTCGCCCTATTGCAGAAGTTATTACAGACCCAAACAGACGCCCTTTTTCGCGTGTGAATTAAAAGCCGACGGAAAGGTTTACGGCGCCGAGGATTTTATTTGTTATCGCAACGAAACGCGCGTGCAAAAGGTTCAAAGATACGACGGTCAGCGCGGGTTTGCCGAGGCTTATAAACTGAATAAAGACGATTTCGACGCGTACTTCGACGGAAGTCTTGCGCCGATACCCGTAGAAGACGTCGCGCCGTATAAGTTGTTACCGTCGTACGTGTCCGAACCTAAATACGAATTGCTTTATCCGACGTGCGCGTTTGAAAGCGGCGCCGTCGATATCGACGATGACAGAACGCCGTGGAGACAAAGGGCGGACCTTTTCGTCGGGACGCAATACGACGGTTATAAAGCGGAGGAATGGGAAGATTTACCGACGGACGAGGTTTGTAAATTTATATACTTACCGAACGAGCAAAACGGGGCGGCGGCTTATTCTACGGTTGATTTCGGCAGAAGTTTGACCGGGTTTATAGAATTGTCCGTTACGGCAGTGCGCGGCGGAAAGTTGTATTTCATTTTCGACGAAGTTTTGGGCGGCAAGGGTGAAAACGGGGAGACGATCGTTGATTTTACTCGGAATAATTGTGCGAACGTTTTCAAATGGACGTTTGAAAAATCGGGGCAATTTAAGGTTTCGACCTTCGACCCGTACACCGTGCGGTACGCTCGCATAGTGTATACCGAGGGTATAAGTTTTACCTGTGCCGTAAGAACTTACGAAAACCCCGATGCCGAAAAATATCGGCTTTCGTCCGACGACGACAGAATAAATAAGATAATAGAGGCGGCGAGAAACACTTTCGCGCAGAATGCGGCGGATATACTTACCGATTGTCCGTCGAGGGAGCGCGCAGGGTGGTTGGCGGACTCTTATTTTTCATCCGAAGCCGAGTATATATTCTGCGGAAACAACGCCGCGGAAAAAACCTTTCTCGAAAATTACGCGTTAAGCGACCGTTCGGGCATGCCGGAAGGAATAATTCCTATGTGCTATCCGGCGGATACCGTTACCTATATACCTAATTGGAATTTATGGTACGTGTTGGAAGTCGCAAAATACGCGAGCCGTTACGGATACGACGACGTCGTTAATAAATCTTTAGACACCGTGAGGGGCGTGCTTTCGTATTTCGAAAAGAAGGAAAACGAGGTCGGTTTATTGGAGAATTTAGAGGGCTGGGTTTTTGTAGAATGGAGTGCGGCGAACGACGGCGCACATCTTAAAGGCGTTAACGTACCGTCGAATTTTTGTTACGCGGCGGTTCTCGACGCGGCGGCGGAGCTGCTCGGCGATAAAAAGTATTCGGCCAAGGCGGACAAGATAAGAGAGTTTATTAAAAAAGAGGCGTATAACGGGGAGTTTTTCGTCGACAACCTAATAAGGGAGGGCGACCGACTGGTACGGACGGAATATATTACCGAAGTCTGTCAATATTACGGTTTTTGGTTCGACGGAATTTCTAAAGAAGATTATCCTGCCTTGTATGACGAACTAATGAACAATCTCGGCATAAAACGCAAAGAGGGGTATCGCCCCGAGATTGCGACTTCAAACGTTATGTTCGGGCTGTATATGCGTATCGATTTGCTTATGCGCGAAGGTGACGGAAAGGCGGTTTTAGACGA
>CAZARP010000009.1:23504-32211 GCA_964487575.1 uncultured Christensenella sp. | reverse complement strand
GCGAGGCGCGTAAATAACCGCCGTATAAACGCTATACCCCAAAAACACCGCCGATAGCGCGTACAGCACGTACGAACAAACCTCGATAACGCCGCCGTCAAAGCCTTTCAGCACAAAATATATCGAACCGCCGCAAAATATCGCGGTCAACGGATAGACAACCGCAAGCAAGGCGCCGCGCGGCCGCTTAAGCATTTTTTTAAGTTTATCGAACCTCAACGCACGCCCCCTTTATGACAACGGTGAACGTACTACCCTTACCGAGTTCACTCTCCACAGAGATTTCGCCGCCGATTAAATCTATCGCGCGTTTTACGAGCGCCAGCCCCAAGCCGTTGCCGTCTTTAGCGTGCGACGTATCGCCTTGATAAAATTTATCGAAAATTCGTCTGCCGGTTTCTTCGGTCATTCCGCAACCGGTATCGGAAATCTTCATAACCGCGTCGTCGTGCGATTTTTTAAGCGACACGGCGATTTTACCGCCGTCGGGAGTGAACTTAACGGCGTTGGAAAAAAGATTGTTCCACACTATCTCTAAATAAGAAGGAACGACTTGCGCCGTTATTTCGTCTATATCGCAAGCGAATTCTATATGCTTGTTTTCCATTAGTTCATCGAACGCGAAAACCGTCTGCGCGAGAAGCTCGTCCAAACGGACGGTTTGCTTTTCCGGAGAGATGCGTAGATTTTCCAGTTTGTTTAGTTTTAAAATATCGGTCACCAGTTGCGTCAGACGCGAAGAGGCTTCCGCGAGCGTTTTTACGTAACTTGCGCGAACGTCTTTGTCCAAGTCGTCGCTAATTAAAGCCGTCGCATAATTTTGCATTATCGCAAGCGGAGTTTTTATCTCGTGCGAAACGTTGGCTATAAAATCGGTTTTAAGAGTCTCCGACTTGGAAAGTTCCGCCGCCATTTGATTAAGATTGACCATTATCAAATCGAACTCGTCGTATCCGTCGCGCGAATGGCGAGGCGTGAGCAATATTTTGAAGTTGCCCGAAGTTATTTTTTCCGTCGCTTCCAAAATTTCTTCCACAGCCTTTTCTTGCGTGTATTTACGTCTGACGGCGTCTATCGTCGTGCAAAAGAGTGCCAGCGCGAGACATACGACGAGCATTATCGCCGCAATCGCGCGTCTGTCGCCGTCGTATGCGACCGCAACCGCCTGATAAATCATTACCGCCGCCGTTACGGTGAGCGCTATAAATATGAAAAATCCGAAATACCCGACGAGCATCGAGCGAAATTTTTTCCTCTTCATTTAAGCACCGCCTTATATCCCAGCCCGTGAACGGTAACTATCTCAAACCCGTCGCACTCGGACGTTTTGTCGCGTAATTTAACCATATACACGTCGACCGTGCGAGAGGTGGCGGAACTGTCGTAATCCCAAAATTCGTTCATTAATTGCGAGCGCGAAAAGGTACGCTTGGGGTACGACAACAATTTGAACAGCAAATCGAATTCCCTCACCGTCAGCGGAAGTTCTTCTCCGTTGACGTACGCCGTATGCTCATCCGCATTCATGCGAAGATTGCCGACGTCGAGTTCTTTGCTTTTTTCTATATTCGCCCTTCTGAGCAACGCGCCGATGCGCAACATCAAAATTTCCGCATCGAAAGGTTTTACCACGTAATCGTCGATGCCTATTTTATAACCGTACTGTTTGGAGGGTTTGTCATCGAGCGCCGTCATAAATAAAATCGGTATCGTTTTATCGACGGCTCGTACCGTTTTTGCAAGTTCGTAACCGTCGACAAACGGCATCATTACGTCGCTTATTACCATGTCGAAAGTCTGACTTTCAAACGCGGCTATCGCTTCTTTCCCGTCGTAGCAGGCTACCGGACAATATCCGCCGTCTTTAAGGTAAGAACACACCAAACCGTTCAGCGCTCTGTCGTCTTCCGCCACCAGTATTTTTATCATATCGTCCCTCCGTCGCAATGAGTCTTAAAAAAATCGAATACGCTCGAAATCCCTTGCAAGCAAGTTTTCTCGCTTGTATTAGAACTTTAAAACGCGCAAAAATAAATTTTTGCCGCAACCGTCGTTGCTACGCGCCGAGCTGCCGCTCGTCGCCGTCCGCGTTGAAAAACTTCGCTCGAAATCCCTTGCAAGCAAGTTTTCTCGCTTGTATTATAATACCACCTCGTTTAGCAAAAGTTAAGGATTTGTTAAAAAATTGTAAACAGTTCGTCGCTTTTTTATACAAAAAAGCGGCATTCGTCAAAATGCCGCGGTAAAAATCAAGCCTTTTCAACAAAAATATACGAGAAAGTGCCCGGTCCCCAATGCGCCGCTATCGCCGCGTCTATGTTGTCGGCTTCTGTCATAATCTTTACGTATTTTTCATCGGTTTTGGATATCAGGTCTTTTAGGTTGCCGTCGTCTTTGGTGTACGACGGTATTATCGGATATTCGGTATCGCACGAAGCAAGCGAGGCTATCAACTGACGCTTTGCGGCGTTAAGCCCCATAACCTTACCGGCAAGTTTTACGGTATGTTTTAATTCTATTATCGGTTTTATTTTTAACAACGTACCGACCACGTACCCCGCCTTGCTCAATCTGCCGCCTTTATGCAGATATTCGAGCGTATCGGGAACGGCAAGCACCTTTATGCGCGGTATCAGTTCTTTTATTTTTTGCTCGACAAAATCCAAAGAACGATCCAAATATTTATTCGCTTCTTTAACTAAAAGTTTAATTCCGCCGACCGCCGTTTCCGTATCGATAACGCGAACCTTATCCTCGCCTGCAAAGAGATTTTTAACGGCGTTATACGTACCGGATATCCCGGACGAAATAGTCATTACTATAACGTCGTACCCTTCCGACACGCACTGCTTAACGCGCTGTTCGGCATCGTACAAAGACGGCAAAGAAGTTTTAGGGAAGCACCCGTTTTCAAGCGCCGCGTAAAAAGCGTCCGTCGACAGATTAACCCCGTCCAAATATTCTTCGTCGCCTAAAAGTATCCTTATCGGCAAAATTTCCACACCGTAGACGTCTTTTTCTTCAATAGTAATACTGCTGCCGGAGTCGACAAATATTTTTATCATTATATAATAATCTCACTCTGAAAATCGGACGTTTGACGTTCCGCCCGTAATTTATACAAAAACCGCGTTTCTGTACATCTTTTGTCATTATACAACAATACGTGCCCTATGTCAAATCAATTATAACGATACGCAAAAAAAGCGCCTCCGTCTTAAACGGAAGCGCTCCAATTCTATTTGTTTTTGCTCCGGCGGCTTAATACATACCGCCCATTCCGCTGCCTGCCGGCATAGGAGGTTCGGGTTCTTTGATGTCCGCGACGACCGCTTCGGTGGTCAAGAACACGCCTGCGACTGAAGCCGCGTTTTCCAATGCCGAACGCGTAACTTTGGTCGGGTCGATTATACCGCTCGCAACCATATCCGTATATTCGTTGGTCAACGCGTTAAACCCGTAATTACGTTTGTTCGCTTTCAACACTTCGTTTACGATAACCGCGCCGTCGAGACCCGCGTTTACGGCAATCTGACGAAGCGGAGCTTCTACCGCCTTCAAAACGATTTCCGCACCGGTCTTTTCGTCGCCGGTTAAGTTAGCCGCGTATGCTTTAAGATTATTAACGGTAGACATAAGCGCTATGCCGCCGCCGGGAACGATGCCCTCTTGTACCGCCGCCTTCGTAGCGTTGAGCGCGTCCTCTATGCGCAGTTTCTTTTCCTTCATCTCGACTTCGGTAGCCGCGCCGACGTTGATTACCGCGACGCCGCCCGAAAGTTTGGCAAGGCGTTCCTGCAACTTTTCTTTATCGTAGTCGGAAGTCGTTACTTCTATCTGCGCCTTTATAGCCTGCCTTCTCGCTTCGATTGCGGAAGGATCGCCTGCACCGTTTATGATAGTGGTGTCGTCTTTATCGACTTTGACGCTGCCGGCTCTGCCGAGCATATCCATGGTAACGTCTTTAAACTCGTAACCGAGGTCGGAAGAAATCACCGTGCCGCCTGTCAGAACGGCTATGTCTTCCAACATCGCCTTTCTTCTGTCGCCGAAGCCGGGCGCTTTTACCGCAACGCAGTTGAACACGCCTTTTAATTTGTTGACGACAAGAGCGGCCAGCGCGTCGCCCTCTACGTCTTCCGCTATTATAAGCAAACGCATACCTTGTTGAGCAATAGGTTCTATTACCGGAAGAATTTCTTGTATGGAAGAAATCTTTTTATCCGTTATCAAAATAACGGGCGACTCTAAAACCGCTTCCATTTTGTCGGTATTGGTAACCATGTAAGCAGAAGCGTAACCTCTGTCGAACTGCATACCCTCGACCGTGGTCAATTCGGTCTTCATCGTTTTCGACTCTTCTATCGTTATAACGCCGTCTTTGCCGACCTTTTCCATTGCTTCGGAAATAAGTTCGCCGACGTTTTCGTCGCCTGCCGAAATACTTGCGACCTGACCTATGTCCTTTTTATCCTTAACGGGTTTGGAAATCTTTTTCAGTTCCTCGACCGCGACTTCCACCGCGCCGGCAATACCCTTTTTCAATATAACGGGGTTTGCGCCTGCCGCAACGTTTTTTAATCCCTCGTCGATCATCGCCTGAGCCAGAATAACCGCCGTGGTCGTTCCGTCGCCTGCAACGTCGTTCGTCTTTGTGGAAACCTCTTTAACGATGCCTGCGCCCATATTCTCGAAAGCATCCTCGAGTTCTATCTCTTTTGCGATGGTAACGCCGTCGTTGGTGATAAGCGGAGCGCCGAATTTTTTATCCAGCACCACGTTTCTGCCTTTAGGTCCTAACGTAATTTTTACGGTATCCGCAAGCGTATCGACGCCCTTTTGTAAAGCCTTCCTTGCTTCTTCTCCGTGTTTTAATTGTTTTGCCATTGTCGTATCCTCCTTAAAAACTAATCTTCCACGACCGCCAGAATATCGTTCTGACGAATTATGACTAATTCTTTGCCGTCAACCTTAAATTCACTGCCGGAATACTTTGCGTAAAGCACCTTATCGCCGACTTTGACCTGCATGGTAACGTCTTTACCGTCTACCACGCCGCCGGGCCCTACGGCAATTACTCTTGCCATTTGTTGTTTCTCTTGCGAAGCCGACGGAAGTATAAATCCGCTGCTCGTTTTTTCTTCTTTTTCAATGCTTTCGACAACTACTTTGTCGAATAACGGTCTTACTGTCATATATTATTGCCTCCGATTTGTTTTTAGCACTCTTAACCCTCAAGTGCTAACTTATATTATATACGGGTATTTTTTTTTGTCAATAGAAAACGACGTAAATTTATAAAAAAAAATAATTTTTTTTCGACAAAAATCAAAAAGAGCGCCGACACGAAAAACGTCGACGCCTTTTTTTGCGATAATCTTATTTGTTCATAAATTCTTCCAATTCTTTTACGCTGTCGATTTTGGCAAAAGAACGCTTCTTTTCCAAATGATATTTGCCCGCCAAAGAGTCGATAAGTCTCAAAGCGTTTTTCAAACCGCGGTCGGATTTGACTTTGACCGTAAAAGGTATCTCGGCGTAAGCCTTTTTATCCGAATAATCGCGTTGGAAGAAAACCGCTTGATTAAAATCGCTGACTTTGAGCGCGAGATGCAAACTCATCGTCTTACCCCTAACGGTTATCCTTGCGATAAGCGTTCTGCCGAAACGATAAGAAGCGCCTTGTCGCGAAAGTCTGGAATGCATCTTTCTGTACGTACAGAGTTCGTTGTTCAACACGTCGTAATAACCTTTAGCCTGTTCGTCGAGAGCCAGAAGCTTTTCCGCAAAATCCAAATGCTTGGAAGCGGTTTTTACCGCAGCCTCTTCCGTCGCCGACACTTCGGTAAACGGTTCCTCGTCCGGTACGACTTGCTCTTCCGCTTCTTCTACGGGCGCGGCGCTCGGTTCCGCCGTCGGCTCTTCAAAAACACCGGCGTCGACTTCCTCCGTCGTTTGCCCCTCCGCTGCGACAGCCTTTGCCCGACGGCTTTCTTTTATCTTCAAAACCGAAAAAACTATCAGTCCCGCCAAAAGTAAAGCGTCGATACACAACACAGTTATTAGTAAACCCATAATACCGTCTCCTTTTATTTATTGTTATCAAAAAGAATGTATTTGTCTTTTTGGTTCGCAAGTAATGCCGACGCCTAATTTTTTAAGCGTCAATTCGTCGACGTGCGACAAAATAACCGAAGAATGGAATTCCGTCCCTTTTAACTTCGACAACTGTTCCAACGCTATGGCTGCCACCGGATTTGTAACCGCGCTCACCGCCAAAGAAAGCAAAATCTCGTCCGTATGCAGCCGCGGATTTTTACTGCCCATATGATTGACCTTCAATCTCTGTATGGGTTCTATAACCGTGGAAGATATAAGGTCTATGGTGTCGTCGATTTCACCCAGCACCTTAAGCGCGTTAAGCAAGGTTGCCGCCGACGCGCCCAAAAGATTACCCGTTTTACCGGTCACTATCCTGCCGTCGGACAGTTGCAACGCGCAACACGGCGAATTCGATACCAGCTCCTTTTCCAACGCCGGACGAACCACCGGTCTGTCGCTGACGTCGAGATGCATTTTCTGCATAAGTATTTCTATCTTGGAAACCGGTTCTTTACCGTTGGCGCCCTTAACGTAATCGAGCTGCGCGGCATAATAACGACGAATTATTTCTTGTTTACACGCTTCGCTTACCGCGTCGTCGTCCACAATACAATAACCTGCCATATTAACGCCCATATCCGTCGGCGACTTATACGGCGACGTCCCCATAATTTTGGTAAGCATTGCCGAAAGCACCGGAAAAATCTCGATGTCTCTGTTATAATTGACAGCCATCGTTCCGTACGCTTCCAAATGGAAGGGGTCTATCATATTGACGTCGTTAAGATCTGCCGTCGCGGCTTCGTATGCGACGTTTACCGGGTGATTAAGCGGTAAATTCCAAACGGGGAAAGTTTCGTACTTAGCGTACCCGGCTTTGACGCCGCGTTTGAATTCGTGATAAAGTTGCGAAAGGCACGTAGCCATTTTTCCGCTGCCGGGTCCCGGTGCCGTCACGACGACCAGAGGTCTGGAAGTGATTACGTATTCGTTCTTACCGTAACCGTCCTCACTGACAATCTTTTCGACCTCCGACGGGTACCCGTTTATGGGATAATGACGGTAAACCTTTATACCGAGCATTTCTATACGTTTCTGGAACGCTATCGCCGAAGGCTGTTCGGCAAAACGCGTCAGCACCACGCTCCCCACGTAAAACCCGTTACTTCTGAAAACCTCTATCGAGCGCATAACCTCTATATCGTAAGTTATGCCGAGGTCGTTACGAGTTTTATTCTTTTCTATGTCGTTGGCGTTGATAACTATCAATATCTCTGCCTTGTCTTTAAGTTGCGAAAGCATTTTGATTTTGCTGTCGGGCTCGAACCCGGGCAGTACGCGCGACGCATGATAATCGTCGAAAAGTTTGCCGCCGAATTCGAGGTACAACTTATCGCCGAACACAGATATACGTTCGGATATTTTAGCAGATTGCAATTCGAGATATTTTTTATTGTCAAAGCCTATCATTGGTACGTAATCGAGGCGTCAGAGTAAAACGCCTGCCTCCTTTAATCTCGCAATAAATTCCGACGCGTCTTTAAGCGCCGTTTGGTCGTCGACGTCGTATTCCGCCGTCAAAGCCGACGCAAGTTCGTTTTCGTCTTTGCATTCGGAAATTTTTTTCCACAAGAACGCGCCCGTTTCGTTTAAATTTATAATGCCGTTAAAGCTCTTTGCCGCCGCGCCCACCGCAACGACGATATAACTGTCGGCTATGTTTTTTAATATAAACCCTTCTTTAATTTTCATAAAATCCCCTCGCTCATCGTTTTATAAGAAAGTTCGGCTGCCGACACGTCCATATTGCAATGCAGTTCGTACGACTCCGTATTCTTTATTATTTCGCCTATCACGTTTAAAAGTTCGTCGGTTTTGGCTTCCTCGTCGTAGCGTACCGTCTGATTGAGTATGGTTGCCACCGCCGAAAAAGTATCGACCTTTTTTATCGAATTGACTTCGCCGCGCTTCAAATGGCAAATGCCCTTAACCTTAACGCGTATGTTTTGCCCCAAATTATGCTTACCCGTCCACGGCGTGCCGTAAACGTATACCCCGTCCGCCTCGACGCGGACTATCGGCTTATCGTCGTTGACCATAACCGCCTTCTCGCCTAAAAGTTTACGCCATAACGCCGTATGAGTGGACTTACCCGTCCCCGACGGCGCTAAAAACAAATACGCGTTGCCGTCCACCGCTACCGCGCTGCTGTGTATCAGTATCGCCTTATACCCCTCTGAAAGTTTTTCGCAGAGTTTGCGAAACAGCGCGCAACTCGTCAACAAACTTTTATGCATATCCGGCGCGACAAGCCTTTCCGCCTCTACGTCGGCTTCGGTAACCTTTATCGAAAACGACGGCAAAGCCTCGCCGTCGTACAAATACGGCGAACATATTTTCTGCGTATACGCATCGTCGCATTCGGCGTCGAAAACAACGCCTGCCACACAATATCTCGGCATCGAGTTACCCCTTGTTTACGTTTTTTGACCATTCGAACGGTATTATCGAAAAAATCAATATTATTTTACCAAAGGATTTATTCTTTGTCAATAATAATTTGATTTTTAAACGTAAAATATATATAATATCCGCGTGAGAACTT
>CAZARP010000009.1:4567-23404 GCA_964487575.1 uncultured Christensenella sp. | reverse complement strand
CAATAATAATTTGATTTTTAAACGTAAAATATATATAATATCCGCGTGAGAACTTTAAGATTGAAAAATTTTTCCGTACGCTTTTGCGCTTTTATCCTCGCGGTTTGTTCGTTGCCGTTTTTTACGGCGTGCCGCGGAACCGACGTTATAGACGACTACGGCTTCGGGACGCAAATAAGAATAGAGGTGTACGACAAAAAAATAAGCCGCGACACGCGTGAAAAAATATCGGCGTTATTCGATACCGTCGAAGACGAATTATCCGCGTTTTCTCGCGACTTCAATCGAAGCGACGCCGGCACGATAGTTTCGTCCCCCGTCGCCCTAAAGATAACCGAAAAAAGTTTAGACCTTTATGAATTCACGTCGGGCGCGTTCGACTCGTCCGTTTATCCCTTCGTACAACTTTGGGGCTTCGACTCGGCGTATCCCGTAGAAAATTTCGTTCCGCCGTCGGACGAGCAGATACAAGCGTTGCTTAAAACCCGCACCGACTTCGCCGAAGTTAAAACGACCGAAAATAACGTAATAAAGCCTTCCGACGAAATGCAAATCGATTTCGGCGCGATAGCCAAGGGTTATGCCGCCGACCGCGCCGCGGAATTGCTTATAGCCGACGGGCATTCCGAAGGCTTCGTCAGCGTCGGGGGCAGCAGTTTAAAACTGTTGTCGGTGTCGTCTTTATCCGTTCGCCACCCCGAAAAACCGTCCGAAACGATACTTACCGTCAATTCGAACTTATGCAAGAACGTTTCGGTTTCGACGAGCGGCGGTTACGAACGTTTTTACGATTACGACGGAAAAAGGTACACCCACGTTATTGACCCGACGAGCGGATACCCGACGAGCAGCGGCGTTATTTCCGCGACGGTCGTTTGTAACGACGGGGCGGCAGCCGACGCCTTCACCACCGCGTTATGCGTTCTTGAAAAGGACGAAGCCGTAACGTTGGCAAAAAAAATTAGCGCCGAATACGGCGCTACCGTGTTTATATTGACGAGCGACAAAGACGGCAAAGCCCTTTACACCGACTTATCGCAAAACGACTTCACGCTTAAAGACAAGAATTTTAAGGTTATAACGTTTTAACCTAACGTCCGTATCTTAAAATATCGAACAGTTTATTCTCTGTCGTCGACGCGTCAGCGTTTTTTTCGTCGTAAATTATCTTGCCGCCACGTATGACGATTAATCTGTCCGCCATATAAACGGCTTCCTTAATATCGTGCGTAACCATAACGACCGTATTTTTCGTTTTTGCGTTTAACGCTTTCACCGTGTCCGCAAGTTTATACTTTAAAGACAAATCCAGATTGACGAACGGTTCGTCCAAAAGCAGTAGCGGCGCGTCGAACGACAACGCTCGCAATATCGCTATTCTCCTCGCCATCCCCGCCGACAAACTTGCGGGATAGTCGTCCGCGCAATCGCGCAGTCCGACCGAAGAAAGCGCGTCTTCTACGTCTATATCGGGACAAAAAAGCTTTAAATTATCTCTCACTGTCAAATTAGGTATAAGACAATCCCTCGCGAAAACCATCGACGCGCGCTCGGGTTTGCCGATTATTTCTCCCGAAAACTCGGTAAGCCCTGCCAAAACGTTAAGCAACGTGGTTTTGCCGCTGCCGCTTTCGCCGAGTATGACGGTTACGCCGCCGTCTTGTATATCCAAATCAAAATTCTCGTATACGGTTTTATCGCCGTATTTTTTTTGAAGATTTTTAATCAGCACGCTTCCACCTCTCCGTACGCTTGGCGGCTAGTCCGAACGCCGCTTCTATAATCACGCCGACAATCACCGTCACGAGCACGAGCGCAATCATTTCGGCGATTTCAAAATATATCTTGGCGGTATTAAGCAAATACCCCATCGAAACGGCGGTTTGGCTTAAGACCTCGGCGGCAACCATAAGTTTTAAGTTGAGCGACAGCCCGGCTCCGCAACAATACAACAGCGACGGCGCGATTTGCGGAATTTTTACCTTAAAGAGTATATCCTTTTTACTCACGCCGAAAAAAACGCAGGTTCGTATCTGTTCTTGAGGAACGCCTTCCAACGCGTTTTTTATGTCGGTATAGGCGGTAGGCAGAACGACAAGCATCGTCACTATTATCGGCGCAATGCGAGAATTAGTCCAAACAAGCAACAACAAAACGACGGCTACGGTCGGCAACGCGCGCATAACGGATACGACCGGTTTGATCGCCCTTTCCGCGAATTCGCTCCTTTTCGAAATCTCCGCCAAAACAAAGGCTGTCGCAAACGACAGCACGAAAGCCGTCACGCTTCTAAACAGCGTTCCGAAAAGCGCCGAATAAAACTCTGCCGAACCGAACAGCCGAGCGAATTGTTTTATCGTCGCGGCGACGTCGGGCAAAATATATTCGTTATCGACCGCCGCCGAAGCCGCGACCCAAAGCAAAATAAGCGCGGCAAAAGAAACCAGCGGCGGTAATATTTTTATCGTTGCGTTTTTTTTCATTTTCCGTTAATCTGCCAAAAAGAAATCGTCGGACGGTATGACCGCGGACTTGTCCTCCACACCTTTGATAGCCTGCAAATACACTATCACTTCGCTTTTTGCCGCGGACGCGTCTTGCCAGTAAATTTTGCAATTATTCACGACGTCCTCGGTAATGTTTGCCGCAACGAGCGAGGGCGTAACGCCGTCTTTAATCTTAGCGTTGACGGCGGTTACAGCGTCGGACGTATTGGCTTTAACCCAAGACAGGTTATCGGCAAACTTCTCTTTTAACTTCGCTATAACGCCCGAGTGATTTTTCGCCACGCTCTTTTTAACCATTAACACCGCTTGCGGATACACCTCTGTTTCGGGCGCGTAAAGTTTTTGAAGATCAAGTCTGAACTTGTAATCGGTCGCGACGGACGTCTGTAATTTGGTTGCCGCAGGTTCGGGCAACAAACCGACGTCTACCTTGTTTTGCTTTAACATAGGCATCAAATCGGTAGCCTGACCGAAATAATTCAAAGTAACCTCGCCTTCCGTCGGCGCGTCGCCCGTCCGGTAAGTTATTCCGTTTGCGTCGAGCACTGCGCGTAACGTCAAATCGGGCACGTTACCCTGACCTATCACGCCGACGACCTTGCCCTTAAGGTCGGTCAAGGTAATTTCCGACTTGGATACGAGATATAGATTACCGTGAGTAACGA
This sequence comes from uncultured Christensenella sp., assembly GCA_964487575.1. GTDB lineage: Bacteria > Bacillota > Clostridia > Christensenellales > Borkfalkiaceae > UBA1259. Next base: position 20,232 of record CAZARP010000009.1, on the reverse strand, counting down.
CCGAAGCCATAACGTACGGATCGGACGCATTTGCTTTATACAACTTGCTTGCGGCGTTAACGGGGATAATCACGACGTCGCCCTCTCCGCGTTGCATTACGCCGCCTATATCGGTTGCGGCGACGATATTATAACTTACCGAGTAATCGCCGAAGTTTTCTTCGTCGGCAATGAATTTTGCTATCGAAAGTGCCGGCGCGCCGTCCGGGGCATAAACGGAAAGCGTATCGGGGTCCGCAGAGTTTTCTCCGCAAGCGACGAACGACAGCGTCGAAACGCATAGCAATAAACTAAAAATAAGCGTCAATAGTTTCTTCATTTTTTCTCCTTTGGTTAAACTTACGGCGCGACAAAAGAAAAATCCCTTTGCATCGGGCAAAGGGAAAACGAACGTATAACAAAACGTAAACGCTTTACGAATAACAATATCGTCGTCCCTTTACCGTCAGGCGCGCCTTTCGGTTTAGGTTTTATCGTAATCGGATTGTATCACATCTACGGTCGCTCGTCAACTTTTTTCGGCAAAAAAACGAAACCCGTCAAAACCTTTTTTGCAAGTACTTCCTACGCGTGGCTTCTCCGCCCCTCACGTGGCGTTCCGCCAAATTGATTTTAAGCACTCTTTTTACCTTGCGAAACAAATCGAAATCTATTTCTTTAAGTCTTGCCGTCACGTCTTTATGCACGGTACTTTTTCCGACGTGAAACTTTTTAGCCGTCGCCCTTACCGTAGCGCCGCTTTCGGCAATATATCTACCCTCCGCGACGGCCCTTTCCAAAACGTCTTCTCGCATAATATACTTCCTTTTTTTGTAGATAGTATAATTTATGCTTTTTTTCGACAGTTTATTACTTATTTTTCAAGCGGAAATCATTCGATTTTCGATATTAGTTTTTCTCCCTTTATCGCGATTGTCGCATACGTAATGCCGACCGTAATCGCCAAAGCAGCGGCGACCGACACCAAATACGCGGTAACCGAAGCCAATTCTTTTACGACGATAAAGTAAGCGGAAAGCGCAAGCGCCGCAGACAGCACGAAAGAGGTCGCTACGCACAGGAAGACCGACAAACCTTGCTTAACGGGTTTGTTCGCGCTGTCCCACTTCATCATCGGAAATTTTAAATTGTATATCAACCCGAGATTGCCGCCGAGAGCGGAGATCGCCGCCGCTATAACGGTTATCGATACGCCGTTGACAAGGTTAGTGCCGAAACCGATACAAACGATAACCGCCGAAACGAACGCCGAGACACCCTGCGTCAACGTATTGACTGAAAGTTTGACGTCTAAAATCGTCTTAGCCTTTACCGGCGACGTTCGCAATATCCAAAACGCCTGCCCTTCCATAGATATCGAACACCCGGTAACGGGAGCCATACAAAAAGAGAAAGCAAACAACGTAGGCGCAAAGGTCAAAAAAACGTTCGACAATCCCGAAACCCACGTCGCTTCACCGGCGTCTTTACGCAAAGAGAAAAACAATACGGCGAAAAAAACGGAAACCGCTATGCACATAACCGCGCCGAGCAGAGTATTGACGGCATATACGGTACACGAAAAAAGCCTGCGAAATTCTTTTTTCAACAACGTCCCGTAAACGCCGCTTTTTTTATACGTTTTCATCTTAAACTTTTTAGCCGATTTTTTCGCCGTTATCAAAGCGTTCATTTTTTTATAAAAAACGCACACGAGCGCCGCAACGCCGCAAAAGACGACGCAACAACCGCACGCGTAAATTATCGCGTACAGCCATTTTGCTCCACCGAGCTCTATAAGCGGCGCAACGAAAAATATTTTATATAAACCGCCGAAGGGGTCGTCTTCCGCCGCCGTAAACGAAAATCCGATAAACACGCCTAAAATCGCCGCAAACAATATAATTTGAACGAGGTTCTTTCTCTTAAAAGGCGTCGAAATCAGCGCGACCGCGGCGCCTATCGTCACCGACACGCCGACGATAAACAACGGCTGCGCTACCGACATAAGCGCGTAACGCAAAACCAGCGAAGCGTCGACGCTTCCGCCGTAGTTTTTATAAACGAAAAAAGACGGAGCGATTATCAATACGGTAAACAAAAGGTCGGTAACGTACATAAACGCTATCTTCGACAAAACGATTTGACCGGTCCTCACGGGGAGACTCGACAACAAATCGTAATCTTTATATCCGTACAGCGCGTTGACGGACGAGTAAAACGACAGCACGAAACATATTATGCCGACGTAGCAAAGCATCACCGTCATCAACGTGTCCGAAGCGCCGCTGAAACTAAGCGTTTCCGCAAACACGTCGGCATATACGTACGCAACGAATACAACGAGAGCGGCAAACAACAGCAATACAGATGCCAAACCGACAATCCCGGCAAACTTAGTCTTCTTTTTGCCGTGTAAAATTTTACCGATACCGAACTGCGACAGCGCCTGTACTTTTAGCAAACTGAAAAAATTACTCATTAGACAGCTCCAAAAATACGCTTTCCAAACTCTTGTCGCCGACCACGTCTTGCACCGTGCCCTCGACGACCATCCTGCCGCTTTTTATAATCCCTACTCTGTCGCAAAGTTTTTCCGCTACCTCTAACACGTGCGTGGAAAAGAAAATCGCGCCGCCCTCGTCGCAAATACCGCGCATTATTTCTTTAAGCTTATGCGCCGCAAGCGGGTCCAACCCCACGAACGGCTCGTCCAAAACCAAAAGTTTTGGTTTATGTATCAGTGCGGAAATTATGACGAGTTTTTGTTTCATTCCGTGCGAATACGACGAAATAAGATCGCCGAGATTGTTTTGAATTTCAAATGTTTCGGCGTATTCCTTAATACGAGCGTTTTTGTCGCTCGCCGAAACGCCGTATACGTCGGCGATGAAATTAAGATACCCGATACCCGTCAAATGTTCGTAAATGTCGGGATTATCCGGCACGTAAGCCATAATTTTTTTACATTCGACGGGGTCGTCTTTAATCGACTTACCGTCGACGGTTATATTGCCGCAATCGAAATGCAAAGCGCCCACAACCGATTTTATGGTCGTCGATTTACCGGCGCCGTTATGCCCGATAAACCCGTATATCTCACCGTCCTTAACCTCTAAAGAAAGGTCGTCTACCGCCTTAAATTTGCCGTAACTTTTAGTCAGCCCTTCTATTTTTAACATTTTTACGCTATACCCTCCGATATTTATTGACGTTAAACGCGTTCACGCATACCCCGGCAACCAATCCGCACATTACGACGTACGACCACACGAGAAAAATCAGCACGCCCGCAAGTCCGCCGTAGAAGACGTTGTAAAACTTAAAAAATTTTAAATACAGTATAAGTGCGACCGTCCCTGCGGCTATCACCGCGAGCGACACGAGCGACCCTATAAGAAAATTCGCCGCGCTTGTCTTTATCGGGCATACAAAACCGTTCAACGCAATTATTATAACATAACACGTGACGATTACAAGCGTAAACAGCAAAAAAACGCGCGGAAAATTTATTTGCCGCACTTCGCCGCCGATTGTAATCTTCCCTCCGAATGCAAAGGCGCAAGCGCTCCACAAAAACGATAAAAAAATAACGGCTACCGCGCCCAACGAAATTAGTCGTCTAAACAATCCGCGGCGACCTTGTCTTACTTTGCCGTAAAGATATTCCCCGTCCTTTATCATTTGCGTTACGAACGTCGAGCAGGAAAACACCACGCTTACCACGAAAAACACCGTAACGCTGCCCGAAGCGCCCTGTGCCGCCGTAACAAGCGCGTCGCCTATCTCTTTCAACTCTTCGGGCAAGCGCGACACAACCGCGTCGCCGGCGTCCAAACCGAAAAAATTCAGCGCGGTAATAAACAAGAACACCATCGGCAAAAGCGCGAGCAGAAAATAAAACACCCACGCCCCGGCAACCGTCGAAAATCTCTTTTTCGCCACGTATGAAAAAACCGAAACAATCTTGAAATTCTTCATAATATCGCATAAGCAGTCTGTGTAAAACACAGACTGCTTATGCTTAAAATAAAATTTTCGTTTTTTTCTTAAAGTTTTTCAACCTTAATCTTGTCGTAAATTTCTTCGTATTTTTCTTTATAAAACAAGTTGGTGCCGCTGGTAGTGACCGCCGCCGTACCTGCCGCGACCGCTCTCCGCAACTTCTCCGTCGCGTCGCAACCGTCTTCTTCCGCCACGCAAAACGCCGCAATCATACTGTCGCCCGCGCCGACCGTGGAATTAACCGCAACCGACGCGCTTTTACAGTAATACGCCTCGCTTCCGTCGGTAAGTACGGCGCCAGCTGTACCCATCGACACAAGCACGTTGTCCGCGCCGGCTTTAAGGTAACTCTCCGCCGCCGTCAAAACGTCCGACTTTTTCTGTACCGAACGGCCGGAAAACTCTTCGAGTTCTTGAAGATTTGGCTTTACCATATACGCACGCCTCACACCAAGCGCCGCGGCAACGTTGTCTCTGCCGGCGTCGATTATTATCTTCGCTTGCGGCGATATAACCGAGCACAACTCTCCGTAAAAGCCGGCGTCTACCCCCTTCGGTAAACTGCCGCTTATCACTACTCTGTCGACCGTCGTCGACAAGTCGGAAACTTTCGCAATCAACCTTTCTTGCAAGGCGCGCGGAATTTCGCCGCCCCTGTCGTTGATTTCCGTCAACATAGAACGTTTGTCTATTATTTTATAATTAATTCTCGCGCTGCCTTCGCCGTAAACGAAGTCGTACGATACGCCTTCTTTGTCGAGCGCCTGTTCGAACGGTATTTTGCTGTCGTCAAACATAAATCCGCTCGCAAGGCTTTTGCGCCCCAGTCTGGAAACGCCGACGGCAACGTTCAACGCCTTGCCGGAATAAGTTTCCACCTTGTTTCTAATCGTGTTCAACCTGCCCACGTTCAAGCTGTCGAGTTCTAAAGTGCAATCGATGCTCGGGTTCGGGCACACGCACAAAACAGTATTCTTTTCCGTAATGATACCTTCCTAACGTTTGTCGGCTTCCGCAATAATTTTTTCTTGCGCGGAGAACGGAACTTCTTCATAACGCAAGAATTCCGAACAAAATCTTCCTCTGCCTTGCGTAATGCTGCGCAAATCCGTCGCATATTTAAGCATTTCGGCAAGCGGCGCTTCGGCTGAAATCTCTTGCAAGCCGTCTACGGCTTCCATTCCCAAAATTCTCCCTCTGCGCTTGTTCATATCGCCTAAAATATCGCCCGTGTAGTTGTCGGGTACGATAATCTTGTAAGAATATACCGGTTCTAAAATAACGGGTTTCGCCTTGCGCATAGCCTCGTCGTAAGCAAGTTTTGCCGCCGACACGAAAGCGACTTCTTTACTGTCGACCGGGTGATATTTGCCGTCGAACAACGTCGCCTTAAGGTTAACCACGGGGAAGCCTGCAAGCACGCCCTTGCATATCGCCTCTCTAAGTCCCTTTTCGACCGCCGGAATAAACTGTTTGGGAACGGCACCGCCGACTACCGCGTCGACGAACTCGAACTGTCCGTCCTCGGCACCCGGTTCGAAACGAACGTTAACGACGCCGAACTGACCCGCGCCGCCCGTTTGCTTTTTATGTTTGCCTTCCGCTTCGGCGGATGCGGTTATGGTTTCTTTAAACGCGACTTGCGGGTCGGATAACACTGCCTCGCAACCGAATTTGGATTTTAATTTTTTACACAACACGTCGAGTTGCGTTTCGCCCTGACCTCTGATAACCGTTTCGCCGGTGTCGACGTCCTTTTCCACTTTGAACGTTAAATCTTCTTCCGCCAATCTGTTAAGACCTTGGAAGACTTTATCTTCTTCTCCGCGTTTCGCCGCCGTGATAGCCATCGTAAGTACGGGTCTCGGGAAGGGTATCGGGTCGTATTTGATAGGATAACTTTCGTCGCACAGCGTGTCGCCGGTACCGGTATTTGAAAGTTTATTGACCGCGCCTATATCGCCGGCGGAAAGTTCTTCGACCTGTTCCTGCTTTTTACCCTTCATCACGTATACGGAATTTATCCTTTCCTTTTCGCCGGTTACGGTATTGACCACCGTCATACCGCTTTTGAGCGAACCGGTGAACACGCGCACCATATTAAGCTTACCCACGAACGGGTCGGCGACCGTTTTAAAAACCTGCGCGGTAAACGGGGTGTCTGCGTCGCAACATATTCCGCCCTCTTCGCCGGTAATCGTATGCACGCAGTGAACGCGCTTTCTTTCCTTCGGCGAAGGAAGTATGGCGACGATTTCGTTCATAAGATTGATGACGCCCATATTCTGAAGTGCCGAACCGCCCATCACGGGAACGGTGTCGCCGTTAAACAAGCCTTGCTTGACGCCGATTATTATTTCGTCGTTGGAAAGCCAACCGCCCTCTAAAAATTTATTTAAGAAATCTTCCGAAGTTTCCGCCGCCGCCTCGGTCAAACCTTCTTTAAGCAGAGCAACTTCGTCCGCCATATCGTCGGGTACTTTGATTTCGTTTCTTCCGCCGCGCGTAAATTCGTACGCCTTACCGGATATGACGGAAACGTACCCTTGCATTTTGCCGTCTCTTATTATCGGCGCGTGCATCGTCGCGATTTTTTTACCGTACTTTTCGCGGAAAGCCGCTACGGTCGCCACGTAGTTAGCGTTTTCTTTATCGACGCCGTTTATGAAAATCATAAGCGGTATATGATTTTTCAAGCAATAATCCATTGCCTTTTCCGCGCCCACCGATACCTGCCCGTTGGCGTCGGCGACAAGCACCGCCGAACCGACCGCACGCATTGCCTCCTCGAATTCGCCCTCGAAATCGTAAAAGCCGGGAACGTCTACGATATTTATCTTCACGTCTTGCCAGTAAGCGTACGCGCATGCCAGCGAAATCGATATTCCGCGAGACAATTCCTGCTCGTCGTAATCCGTTACCGTGTTCTTTTCGGTAACCTTGCCCAACCTATCGGTAGTTTTGCCGTTGAAAAGCATCGCTTCGGTAAGCGAAGTTTTGCCCTCCCCCGAATGTCCTATTATAGCGATATTTCTGATGTTTTCCGCTAAAATCGTGCCCATTGTTTTTCATGCCCCCTAAAATTAGTGTTATACGACGGGGTTATCACGTCCCGTCTTTTACATTATACTATATATTTTTTCCCATTTCAAGAGGGTTTTTAAAATTTTTTTAATTGTCGTAATCGCTTAAATCGAACCTTTCGCCGCAACAACCGTTAGGAGGCGGCGGCAAAGGCGGTTTTTTCGGTTTTACGCTGTCGGCGCACATATCGCCGCAACTCAAATTGACCAGTATGACGTCACCGCCGATTTTGACGATGTTTTTGACGCTAATTCTCAACTTGCTGCGCGTAAAAAGTCTGACCAGACAGTTGTCGTTCCTGCCCGGCACTATAATGGCGTTCATTACCCCTTCGGGAAATTTCAGTTCCAAATCCGTCATTCTCCCGAGGCATCTGCCGTCGGCGACGTTGACGACGTCGCGCTTTTTCAACTCATTAAAAGAAAGCTCCATACTTATACGGTATGAAGCTTTTTTTATATTTATGAGTATCGCTTTACGCTTGCAACACTCGTTTTATTTCTTTTAAGGCATTCTTTTCAAGTCTGCTGACTTGCGCCTGAGAAATCCCCACTTCCGCGCTGATTTCCGTCTGAGTCTTTCCCTCGTAATATCTCAAATATATTATTTTTCTTTCTCTGTCCTCGAGGTCGCCGAGCGCCGCTCCCAGCGCGGCTCGCTCCGTCCAAACCTCGTCGGTATTCTTTTTATCCCCGAGTTGGTCGACGAGCAGCAATTCGTCGCCGGATTTATTGTATACCGGCTCGTATAACGACACGGTGTCCGATATTGCGTCTAAAACGTATACCACGTCGGACACCGCGACGTTCATTTCTCGCGCTATACAGTCTACGGTCGCTTCTTCGCCGTTCTTTTCTATCCCGTTACGAGTTTGCAGAATTTTATACGCCGCATCTCTTATCGAGCGCGAAATTCTTAAAGAGTTACCGCCTCGCAGCAACCTTTTTATTTCGCCGGCTATCATCGGCACCGCATAGGTGGAAAATTTAACTCCGACAGACAAATCGAAATTGTCCACCGCCTTTATAAGGCCTATCATACCGGCTTGAAAAACGTCGTCCGGCGATATTTCTTTTAAACGAAATCTTTTTATCACCGCGAGCACCAAACGCATATTCGCGACGATAAATCGCTCTCGCGCGTCCTCGTCTCCCTCGGATATAAGTTTTAAAGTCTCCGTTGCCTGTCTGTCGTTCATTCTCGGCAACGCTTGCGTATCGATGCCGCATATCATGACTTTGTTTGCCATAACCACACCTCCTATGTAAGTAAACGAAGATACGGTGAGTATGGCTCATTCAACGTGTTTTTATACCGACGACGGTTATTACGTCTTTTTTATACCATTTTCGCGAATTCTTTTTGCAGTCTTACGATAATCTTTTTTTCCAGTCTCGATATGTAACTTTGCGATATGCCGAGCATATCCGCGACTTCTTTCTGAGTCTTTTCGTCTTGTCCGTTAAGTCCGTAACGCAATTCCATTATCTCTCTTTCTCTGGAATTAAGGCGCGACAACGCAATCTTTAACAAATCCGTCTCAACGCCGCTTTCGATTTTTTTGTACACCGCGTCGCAATCGGTTCCCATAACGTCCGACAGCACGAGTTCGTTGCCTTCCCAGTCGGTATTGAGAGGTTCGTCGAAAGACACTTCGCTTTTTTGTTTTACCGTACGCCTGAGATACATTAAAATTTCGTTTTCTATACATCTGGAAGCGTACGTGGCAAGTTTTATGTTCTTTTCTACGTTAAACGAATTGACCGATTTTATAAGGCCTATCGTTCCGACGGACACCAAATCGTCCAAATCGACGCCGGTGTTTTCGAAACGTCTGGCTATGTACACCACCAAGCGCAGATTATGCTCCACAAGGCTGTCCTTAACGCCTTCTTCGCCCTTCGACAGACGACTTATCATATCTTCCTCCTCGTCGGGAGAGAACGGCGACGGCAAGACCTCGCCGCCGTTAATATAATGCAAGACGTTTTCGGATAAAGAAAACATTTTAAGAAATTTTTTTAATTTTGCAAGTATTTTCAAGGTCGCAATCCTCCAAAAAAGAACCGTGCAGAATAACGTCGTATTCTGCGCCCGTATCCGCAAAGCACACGGTCACGTCGTTAAAAACTTTATTCCCTTGTTTATAATATATTTTCAGCCCGTCCGCTTTTATGCCTGAAAACACGCCCTCGCCGGCAACCGTATTTACACGCACCGTCCGGACTTTTGCAAAACTTTGCACGGGTACTATTTCGCGCACAAGTTTTTTATCCAGAAAAACGACCGGCGAACCGTTGTCGTACGTAAGATTTCCGCTGTCTAAAAAAGCGGTTAGACGCGCCTTTTTAAACGGTAAAGAAAACTCTGCGGCAACGGTATAATCGGCGGTGTTTTTACGTTTGCGCGCGTATAACGCAATCGCTTTTGCGAATTTAAGAGTAAAGTACACCGGGAAAATCATTATCGCCGTTACGTATTCGGCGGTTTCGTCGACGTTAAACAAAGAAAAAAACGCCGTTACGGCTCCGCCCGTTAAAAAAGTAACCGCAAAAAAAACGCACGCGTTGACGTAAAAATCTTTTTTGCTTTTATATCGTGCGGCGGCGGCTATAATAAGCGCTCCGAAAAGCACTTTGACTACGATTGCAAGCGCACCCTCTCCCAAAAGCGGAAAGCCGAGCGCGGCAAGAGCACCGAAAAAAGCGCATAATAAAAGCCTCCGTGTCGATACCCTTTTACCGGTAATCGAAAAGGCGGCTTTAAGCAACAAAAAGTCTATCACGAAGTTGTTGATCAACACGTATTCGATATAAACCGTCATATCCGCCTCGCCGATTTATTGTAGCGAAAATAACGGGCGGATTAAAGCGTTTTTTTATCGCGAAAACGCGTTTTTTGGCGAAAACTAACTTATGACGAACAATGACGAAAACTTGTGAAAAATCGGTTCGACGACAAAAAATCCGTCGATAAACTTTCCGAAAAGTCCTATCAGAGGACCGTTGACGAACGCCATAATCAAAGTTCCCCAACCGACCCCTGCGAGTTCGCCGCACAAGGCGTACGACGTCGCTATCGACAACGCAAACGCCGACACGTCGAATATCGTCTTTACCGTCGTCGAATTTTTAGAATACTTTGCGGACAAGCCGGCGACGAAAAAATCGTAAACTTGCGGATAAAGATAGCATCTGAAAAACATCGCCACCGAAAGCGACGTCAACAACACTCCGCAAACAAAAAGCGGTATCTTAACCGCAAGGTCGTCCGACAGATAATTCGGGGACGCAGGGTTGAACGCCGGTATAACCGAACGGAACAAATCCAAAACCGCGCCATAAAGTAAACAACACAAAAACGAAACGAAATAAACGGGTTTGACGCCTTTTAAAAGAATACAAAGCACGATAAACAACACGCCTTGCACGACGTACTCCGCCGTCCCGAACGATAAAAACGAAATTTTAACGCTTAAAATGTACGCCGGCGCGACTATCATCGATATGCCGAAGTCTACCGCGGTAAGCATTGACACGGAAAACGCCATCAAAACTATCGCGGCGAGATAAACGACCTCGCCGTGTAATTTTATCTTCTTCATCGGTAATCACCTCTAAAAAGGCTTCGGAGAAACCGAAGCCTTAAACGATTATTGATTTTTAATGTCTTTTACCACGACGTCGTGCGCGCCGCCTTCTACGATAGATACCGAACTTACAAGCACCAACTTGGCTTTCTTTTGAAGTTCCGGAATTGTTATTGCGCCGCAGTTGCACATCGTCGAGCGAACTTTTGCCAACGTTACGGAAAGGTTGTCGTGCAGACCGCCGGCATACGGAACGTAACTGTCCACGCCTTCCACGAAGGAAAGTTTCGCCGCGCCGCCGAGGTCGTACCTTTGCCAGTTACGCGCCCTTGCGCTGCCCTCTCCCCAATATTCTTTCATATAACTGCCGTTTAAGAAAATTTTATTGGTGGGACTTTCGTCAAATCTGGAAAAATATCTGCCGAGCATACAGAAATCGCAACCCATCGCAAGCGCCAACGTTATATGGTAATCGTGAACGATACCGCCGTCCGAACAAACGGGGATATAAACGCCGGTTTTCTTAAAATACTCGTCGCGAGCCTTACATACTTCGATTACCGCGGTAGCCTGACCCATTCCGATACCCTTCGTTTCACGCGTTATGCAGATGGAACCGCCGCCTATGCCGACCTTAACGAAGTCCGCGCCGGCTTCCGCCAAAAAGTTAAAGCCTTCCGCGTCCACGACGTTGCCCGCACCGACTTTTACGTCGTCGCCGTATTTATCTCTTATCCATTTTAAGGTGTTTTTCTGCCATACCGAAAACCCTTCGGAGGAGTCTATGCACAAAACGTCCGCGCCGGCTTCTACCAATGCGGGGACGCGCTCGGCAAAATCGCGCGTGTTGATACCTGCGCCGACCACGTATCCTTTATTGCTGTCTAAAAGTTCGTCGGGATACTGTTTGTGCGCGTCGTAGTCTTTTCTGAAAACGAAAGAAACCAACTTGCCGTTCTTGTCCACTATCGGAAGAGAATTCAACTTGTGTTCCCAAATTATATCGTTTGCTTCGGAAAGCGTAATGCCCTCTTTCGCGGTAATAAGTTTATCTAACGGAGTCATAAACGAACTGACTTTTTCGTCTCCGCTCATACGGCTTACCCTGTAATCTCTTCCTGTCACTATGCCGACGAGTTTGCCGTTCGGCGTGCCGTCGTCGGTAACGGCGAAAGTCGAATGCCCTTTTGCTTCTTTTTGCTGCAAAACGTCTTTCAACGTCGAGTCGGGTTTAATGTTAGAGTCGGAAACGACGAACCCGGATTTATATCTTTTGACGCGGCGAACCATATCCGCTTGCGACTGAATTGTTTGCGAACCGTATATAAACGACACGCCGCCCTCTTTGGCAAGCGCTATCGCCATAGTGTCGTTGGATACCGCCTGCATAATCGCCGAAACCATAGGAATGTTGAGCGATATGGCAGGTTGCTCGCCTTTTTTGAATTTAACGAGCGGAGTTTTTAAACTGACGTTTTTAGGAATACAGTTTTCGTCCGAATACCCGGGCACCAAAAGATATTCGCTGAACGTGCGAGACGGTTCGTTGCAGTAAGTAGCCATTTTGTTCTCCTTAATTTATCTTTTTTGTAAATTTTTACGATTATACCATATTATCCGAAAAAACAAAAACGTTTTTACGGAATTACTTCATAAATTCCATTATAATGCCGTTTTGAACGTAAAGATATTCGTCTTTTATCTTAATACGGTCGCCGACGATTTCCAAATATTTGCCTTTCTTTTTAAACGCGGCTGCGTTGTCGTCGAAAAAATCGACCCCGAATTCTTTTTTATAACCGCTCAAAGACATTCCTTCCGCCGTACGAAGCGCCAGCATAACGTATTCGAACTTCGCGTCGTCGCCCTCTATGACGTCGGAAGCGATTTCGGGCGATTTATTAAAAATAATCGCGTTCATATATTCGTCGATGCTAAAAGTATCGGTAAAGCGTCTGCCGTCGACGAACGACGAAGCCGAAACGCCCACGCCGACGTATTCGCCTCTGCGCCAGTAATTAAGATTATGCTTAGACTCGTAACCTTTAATCGCGAAGTTAGACACCTCGTAACGGTCGAAACCCTTTTCTTTCAGGTAAGCGCGAGCCTCGTCGTAAATATCCGCGACCTCGTCGTCGGAAGGCAATTCGCCGTTAAGGTAGTCGGTATATATCGGAGTGCCGACCTCGGGCGTCAACGCGTACATCGAAATATGCTTTACCCCACCCGCGATTGCTAAATCGATTGTCTTTTTAACCTGCTCCGCCGTTTGCTCGTGAAGTCCTATCAACACGTCCGCGCTTATGTTTTCACCCTTTAACATATTGGTACAAAGCAGAAAGTCTTTAGCGGTATGAATACGGTTAAGCCTTTTTAATTGGTCGTCGTAACCCGTTTGAAGCCCTATCGAAAATCGATTTATTCCCGCTTTTTTATATTCTTTCACCTTTTCAGCGTCTATCGTTCCGGGATTGATTTCTATAGTGATTTCAGGGCACTCCGACAGAGTGAAAAACTTTCTTATCTGCTTTATCGCGCCGCCTATGTAATTTGCCGGTACGATTGACGGCGTGCCGCCGCCGAAATATACGGTATCGAATATTTTACCCTGCACGCTTCTGCCTCGTGCCTCTATCTCTCGATACAAACACGCGAAATAACTTTCCGTTTTAGTTATTTCTCTGGGGTAGGACGCAAAATCGCAATAGGTGCATTTGCTTTTGCAAAACGGTATATGAACGTAAATTCCTGCCATAATCTTCCCCCTTATTTGTCGTTATCGGTTTTTAAGATGGATATAAACGCCTCGGACGGGATTTCCACGGTACCTATAGAACGCATCTTCTTTTTACCCTCTTTCTGCTTTTCCAACAACTTCTTCTTGCGCGTAACGTCGCCGCCGTAACACTTGGCAAGCACGTCTTTTCTGAACGCCTTAACCGTTTCCCTCGCGATTATCTTTCCGCCGACAGCCGCCTGAATGGGAATTTCGAACATTTGTCTCGGAATGACGTCCTTTAATTTTTCGGCAATCTGACGACCGCGTTCGTACGCTTTGTCTTTATGGACTATAATGGAAAGCGCGTCGCAGATATCGCCGTTTAATAAAATATCCAGTTTGACCAAATCGCTTTTGACGTAACCGGCAACGTCGTAGTCGAAGGACGCGTAACCTTTGGTCCTGGACTTCAAACTGTCGAAAAAGTCGTAAATTATCTCGTTCAGCGGCAAAACGTATTTCATCTGAACCCTCGTTTTGTCCAGATACACCATATCTTTATATATACCGCGCTTAAACTGACACAATTCCATAATGGGTCCGACGTATTCGGGCGGAGTGAAAATGCTGGCGTTTATAACCGGCTCCTCCATATATGCGATTTCGGTAACGGGCGGCAAATGGGTCGGGTTTTCCACGACCATCTCGGTGCCGTCGGTTTTATACACCTTATACGAAACGGACGGAGCGGTCGTGATTATATCGAGGTCAAATTCCCTTTCTATCCTCTCCTGAATGACGTCCATATGCAAAAGCCCCAAAAATCCGCATCTGAAGCCGAACCCCAGCGCCGCCGAATTATCCGGTTCGATGGATAGCGCGGCGTCGTTGAGTTTTAACTTTAACAACGCGTCTTTAAGGTCGTTGAATTTACTGCCGTCCAACGGGAAAACGCCCGAAAAGACCATCGGCAACGCTTTTTTATATCCCGGCAACGGCTGTGCGGCACGTCTGCCGACTTCGGTTATCGTATCGCCGACGGCGGTATCCTCTATGCTTTTTATACTTGCCGCGATATAACCTACCTCGCCCGCGGAGAGTTCTGAAGTCGCGAGCATTTTCGGCGAAAAAACGCCGGTTTCGGTAACGACGAATTCCTTGTCCGACATAAACGTCGTTATCTTGGTGCCGACCTTTACTTTGCCGTCCACTATGCGCACAAAACAAATAACGCCTTTGAAATTATCGTAATAACTATCGAAGATAAGCGCTTTAAGCGGCGCGTCGGGGTCGCCTTTCGGCGCGGGAACTTTTTTGACTATCTGCTCCAGCACCCTGTCGACGTTCAATCCGCTTTTTGCGGAAATACGCGGTGCGTCCGAAGCGTCTACGCCGAGAATGTTTTCCAATTCCTCCGCCGCCGCGTCGGGATTGGCAGACGCCAAATCCATCTTATTGATTACCGGCATTATTTCGAGGTCGTTATCGATTGCGAGATAAGCGTTGGCAAGCGTCTGCGCCTGCACGCCCTGGGTCGCGTCGACTATTAAAATAGCGCCTTCGCACGCCTTAAGCGAGCGCGACACTTCGTAAGTGAAGTCGACGTGTCCGGGGGTATCGATAAGATTGAAAACGTATTCTTCGCCGTCTTCGGCTTTATAAAACATTCTCACCGGCGTGAGTTTTATGGTAATGCCGCGTTCGCGCTCCAAATCCATAGAGTCTAAAAGTTGTTCTTCCATATCGCGCGCGGAAACTTGCCCCGTCATTTCCATAAGTCTGTCGGCGAGGGTTGATTTACCGTGGTCGATATGCGCCACTATACAAAAATTACGTATGTTTTTCTGTTCGATTGACATAAATTTACCGTTTGTTGTAAGATATAAACAGTATATAACATCGAGCGATTTTTTGCAAGCGATAATAAGGAGATATAATGAGAATAAAATCCGACGATTTTTTACTGACCCGACCTATAGCGCACCGCGGCTTATGGGGCAACGGCATAACGGAGAATTCTATAGCGGCATACGAACAAGCCGCGTCGAACGGCTTTCCGATAGAAATAGACGTTTATTCGTCTAAAGACGGCGTGCTATACTCTTTCCACGACAAAACTCTATCGCGTATGACCGGCACGGACGGGAATATCTACGACAAAACTTCAGAAGAACTGAACGCGCTTTTTATAGACGCCGACGGCAGTAAAATACCGACGTTCGACCAAGTGCTGAATTTATGCGAAGGTCGCGTCCCCTTGCTTATAGAAATCAAAGACCAGCCGGACAA
>CAZARP010000009.1:0-4467 GCA_964487575.1 uncultured Christensenella sp. | reverse complement strand
CGCGTAAAAAAACTTGCGCCCGGGTTTATACGCGGTATACTCGGCACCGACGACGCAGAAGGCGAAAACGCGCTCACCAGATTTGTCGTAAAAAAAATGCCGTTTAACTTTTTAATAAAACCCGACTTCATAAGTTACCGCTATTCGGCGTTACCGTTAAGCGCGCGCAAAACCAAAAACGTAGCCGTTCTGGCGTGGACGGTAACCGACGAACAAACTGCACAAAGGATTAAGCCGTACGCGGACAATATAATATTTGAAAATTTTTTGCCCCGATAACGGTTATTTTTCACCCAAAACCCGTTTTTCCTTTATTTATACGCGGTTTAGAAAAAAATATATAGGAATTTTTCCTATATAGCGTGTAAATTATAGTATTTTTGCCTATATTGTTCGGAGAAGGAGAACAATATGGGGATACAAAAAATAGTTGGTGAAAATTTAAGGCAAGCGCGCAAAGCCAAAGGGTTGACGCAAACTCAACTTGCAAGCGAAATGCACAAATACCAATCCGATTACAGCGAGTACGAAAACGGTTTGGTCGAGTTGGATTACGAGAAAATTATTTTTCTGTGTAAACGACTCGACATAACCCCGAACGACCTGTTCGGCTGTGGAGAATACACCCCCCCCCCGATAAATTTACACCGGTAAAATAGAGCTGTACGTTCGAAATTTTTTCACGCCGAAAAACACTGTTTAACGACGTTACAAGACCACCCTCGACTGTCGCGAAGGTGGTCTTGTTTTTTACGTTTACTCTGCCGAAATCATATACCCGTAAGCAACACGGCGGCAAAAATAAATATCAATCCCGTATAAACGTTTTTATTAGGCTTTTGTTTGAACACAAACGCGTCGCAAAGAACGGTAAGCAGCATATTTATTCCGCGTGCGAGCGGATAATACACCGCCGACGGCAACGCCTCTGCCGCAAGCGTCGCGAAGTAAGAATACACGTAAATCATCACCGCGGCAACGGTAACGTATGCAAAGAGGCGTTTGCCCGACGCCGCGTTTTCCGGCAACATACTTTTCCCGACGAAAAACCTTCCGCCAAGCAACGCCGAAAAAAAACATATCAGTACTACCGCGAACGTCATCAAATTAAAATACGAAGTGTATTCCTTACCCACGCGAACGGGATACATCTTTTGCGTAATGCTTAAACCCGCGTTAGACAGTACGTAAAGCACTATATATGCCACGGTAAGCGTCAAACCGCGATTTTTAGTTGTTTTTTGTCCGATATCAGTCGTCTCCGGATTATCGACCTCTTTTGTCTTCGGCTTTTTCTTTTTGGCAAAAAGGAAGATTAACGCAACCAGCAAACACGCAGTGCCTATCCACTGACGCAAACTCACGGTTTCACCTTCGTATAATGCCGGCGCCAAAAGTAACGGAACGACAACGGAACCGAGCATGCCGAACGACTCGACAAAAACAAGGCTTATCCGTTCGGTGCAAAGCAGCCAAGCGAACATCATTACCGCATTGGCTAACCCGGAGAGTAACCACAACCACCATTCTTCGCCGGAAGCCTTTGCGCCCGACGCCAAAAAAACCGATAGTGCCACGACGGCGCAAAGCAGGGACCGAAAAGCGTTGATACGCACACTGTTATATGCCCCCGGGCATAATTTACCGCTGCTTTTCATCGCCGCCATTTTCGAAATCCCGGCAAAACTTGCTATCGTTAAAAAAACGTAACCCATAAATTACATTATATAAAATTATCTTCCGAATTTTTTATAAAGCATCGCGAGCATTTCGTCTTTTGTTTGAGGCTCGCGTTTTTTCTTTTCGGCAGCCTGTCTGCCCGCTTTTCTTTCCCTATCCGTTTTTTGCTGCCCGGCGTTGATGCCGTGCGGCGCGTCGGCGGTCTTCATCGTGAGGGAGATTTTTTTCTTGACAGTGTCCACGCCCAAAACCTTAACCTTAACGACGTCGCCGACTTTAAGCACGTCCGACGGATGCTTGATATAGTTGTCGGATATTTGAGAAATATGGACCAAACCGTCCTGATGCACGCCTATGTCGACGAACACGCCGAAGTCTATGACGTTTCTTACCGTACCCGTAAGTTCCATACCCTCTTTTAAGTCGGACAAGTCCATAAGGTCGCTTCTTAATACGGGCTTAGGCAAACTATCCCTTATATCTCTGCCGGGTTTTACGAGTTCCGCCAATATGTCTATAAGCGTAGGTTCGCCGACTCCGCATTCGTCCGCAACCTTCTTTTGTCCTATCTCGGTTACGCGTTCTTTTATATCGCCTATCTTTCCGTCCTCGACGTCTTTAAGCGTATAACCCGTTATCGATAAAAGTTTTTCGACGGCAGGATAATCTTCGGGGTGAACGGCGGTGTTGTCCAACACGTTGCCGTCTTGTATCCTCAAAAATCCGGCGCACTGTTCGAACGCCTTCGCTCCGAGTTTTTTCACCTTTAACAATTCGTCTCTGCTGCCGAATTTTTTCTCTTTTCTGTATTCTATTATGTTCTTCGCTATGCCGGAGTTAAGCCCTGCCACATAAGAAAGCAGACTTTGCGAAGCGGTATTTAAGTCGACGCCGACGCTGTTAACGCAATCTTCCACGACGCCGCCCAAGACTTCTTCCAAACGCGCTTCGGGCATATCGTGTTGATACTGACCGACGCCGATCGACTTAACGTCTATCTTAATCAATTCGGCAAGCGGGTCCAAAAGTCTGCGAGCGATGGACACCGCGCTTCTTTGCGTAACGTCGAAGTCGGGGAATTCTTCCGCCCCGAGTTTACTTGCGCTGTATACCGACGCGCCCGCCTCGTTGACGACGGCGTAAGAAACCTCTCTGCCGCAATCTTTAATCAAATCCGCGACGAAGATTTCCGACTCTTTGCTCGCCGTGCCGTTACCGATTGAAATAACGTCTACGTTGTATTTTTTAATCAACGCAGTCAGTTTGACTTTTGCTTCTTCGGTTTTGTTTTGGGGCGGCGTGGGATACACGACCGTGGTATCGAGCACGTTGCCGGAAGCGTCTATAACCGCTATTTTGCACCCCGTTCTGTACGCAGGATCGAGACCTAAAATGACCTTGTTTTTAAGCGGCGGTTGCAAAAGCAAGGGACGCAAATTGACTTCGAACATCTTTATCGCCTGTTCGTTCGCCTTATCGGTCAAATCCTTTCTGACTTCCCTTTCTATCGACGGAAATATAAGTCTATAATAGGCATCCTCGCACGCCGCCGCGGTTATTTTTGAACACGCGTTGTCGCCCTTAACGAAAACCTCGCAAACGGCGGCGACGAAAGCCTCGTCGTCGACCGACACCGCAACTTTTAAGCATTCTTCGTTTTCGCCGCGGTTGACCGCAAGTATCCTGTGAGAGGGAATTTTACTTATCTTTTCGGAATAATCGGCGTACATCTCGTACGTTTTGGAATTCTCGCCCTCTATAAGTTTACAACTAAGTTCGCCCGTTTCCGTTATTTTTTTACGTAAAATCTTGCGCAATTCCGCGTCGTCGGACACCGTTTCGGCAATAATGTCCGATGCGCCCGCAACGGCTGCTTCCGCCGTCTTCACTTCCTTTTCGGGGTTGACGAAGGCTTCCGCCTCTTTTATCGGGTCGACGTCGGGATCTTGTGCGAAAATAATATCGGCAAGCGGTTTTAAGCCGCGTTCCGCCGCAACCGACGCACGCGTCTTTCTCTTTTGCTTAAAGGG
Organism: uncultured Christensenella sp.; assembly: GCA_964487575.1. Lineage (GTDB taxonomy): Bacteria > Bacillota > Clostridia > Christensenellales > Borkfalkiaceae > UBA1259. Next base: position 757 of record CAZARP010000009.1, on the reverse strand, counting down.
ACGATAAACGTCCTCCGCCTCCGTCATTGTTTCAGCCGAAGCCAAGGCAAGCGCGATTTCGTCGGTCATTTTGCCTTGTTCGGTAATGGAAGCCGCTATTTCTTCCTTCCGTTTATCCAGATTGCGCAAATACTTTAATCTGTCCGAAAACTCACGCAATACCTGGTCGTCGCACGAACCGGTCATTTCTTTTCTGTAACGCGCTATAAACGGAATGGTGTTGTCTTCGTCGATAAGACGAATAATGTTTGCGGAATAGTCCGCGCGTATGTTGAATTCTTTGCTTAATTTTAACGAGTAGTCCATTTTTACACCTTTATTTGATTTTGCCTTTTCTTTTTCTGATTTCTTTTACGACTTTTTCATAGCCGTTGTCTTTGGGTATATAGTACACTTTGTCTTTAACTCCGTCTGGAAGATACTGCTGCTGTACGTAGCCGCCGTAGTCGTGCGGATATTTATACCCTGCCGCCGCCGTTTTGTCGTCAAGCGACCCGTATACCGCGTTCTTAACCCAACCGGGAACGTTGTCGTCTTTCACCTCTCGCGCGTCTTTTGCGGCACCGTCCATCGCAATGACGACGGAATTGGATTTTTCTGCTTCGCAAACGTAAATAATCGCTTCCGAAAGCGGTAAAAGCCCCTCGGGTAGTCCCAACTTTTCAAACGCGACCATAGCGTTCGTCGCCACGACCAACGCCTGAGGGTCTGCCATACCGACGTCTTCCGCCGAATGAGCGACTACGCGCCGCGCGAT
>CAZARP010000008.1:23933-33391 GCA_964487575.1 uncultured Christensenella sp. | reverse complement strand
GCGGTAAAAAAGCCACAACCACCGAATAACGGTGATTGTGGCTTTTATTTGTAAATTAAATTATTATTTTTACTTTAGCGCTTCCGCAACTGCGACCGCGCATGCGACGGTGGCGCCGACCATCGGGTTGTTACCCATACCGATAAGCCCCATCATCTCAACGTGCGCCGGTACCGACGACGAACCTGCGAACTGAGCGTCCGAGTGCATTCTGCCCATGGTGTCGGTCATACCGTAAGAGGAAGGACCTGCAGCCATATTGTCGGGGTGAAGCGTTCTGCCCGTGCCGCCGCCCGATGCGACCGAGAAGTATTTCTTGCCGTTCTCCACGCACCATTTTTTGTAAGTGCCGGCAACGGGGTGTTGGAACCTAGTCGGATTGGTGGAATTGCCCGTAATGGATACGCCGACGTTTTCCAAACGCATGATAGCCACGCCTTCGGGAACGTTGTCCGCGCCGTAACACTTAACGTTTGCGCGCGCGCCGTTAGAGAAAGCCTTTTCTTTAACGACCTTAACTTCTTCCGCATACGGGTCGAACTCGGTTTCCACAAAAGTGAAGCCGTTAATTCTGGAAATAATATAAGCGGCATCTTTGCCCAAGCCGTTAAGAATAACCCTTAAAGGTTTTACCCTTACCTTGTTTGCATTGAGCGCAATCTTAATGGCGCCCTCCGCAGCGGCAAAAGACTCATGCCCCGCGAGGAAGCAGAAACATTCGGTTTCTTCGGAAAGAAGCATCTTGCCGAGGTTACCGTGTCCTAAACCGACCTGACGGTTTTCCGCAACCGAACCGGGAATACAAAACGCTTGCAGCCCGATACCGATGTTTGCAGCCGCCGTTGCAGCGCTTTTATCGCCTGTCTTTTCAGCCGCTTTGATAGCGATTGCCGAACCGACCGTATACGCCCATTTAGCGTTTTCGAAACAGATAGGCTGAGTTTCCTGCGTGATGGTGTAAGGCGAAATACCCTTTTCGTCGCAGATTGCTTTACATTCGTCGATGGACGAAATGCCGTATTCTTTAAGTTTGGCTAAAATTTTAGCCTCTCTTCTTTCATAACCTTCAAACTGTGCCATAGTGCATTTCCTCCTTACTCTTTACGCGGGTCGATATACTTAACGACGCCGTCTTCGGGTTTGAAGCGACCGTAAGTACCCTTAGATTTTTCGTAAGCTTCGTTCGGTTCCATACCTTTTTTGATAAAGTCGGTCATTTTGCCGAGCGAAACGAATTCGTAACCGATAACTTCGTTGTTTTCGTCAAGCGCCATTTTGGTGCAATAACCTTCGGTCATTTCCAAATATCTAACGCCCTTTGCTTTGGTGCCGTACATCGTGCCGACCATAGAACGCGCGCCCTTACCTAAATCTTCCATACCGGCGCCGATTACCAAACCGTCTTCCGAGAAAGCCGACTGCGAACGACCGTAGACGATTTGCAAGAAAAGTTCGCGCATCGCAGTGTTTATCGCGTCGCAAACAAGGTCGGTGTTCAACGCTTCGAGAATGGTCTTGCCGGGAAGAATTTCCGCCGCCATCGCAGCCGAATGCGTCATACCGGAACAACCTATCGTTTCGATAAGCGCTTCCTCTATGATACCGTTTTTAACGTTAAGCGAAAGTTTGCAAGCGCCCTGTTGAGGTGCGCACCAACCCACGCCGTGTGTGTATGCGGAAATGTCCTTAATTTCCTTAGCCATTACCCATTTCCCTTCTTCGGGGATAGGTGCGGGACCGTGTTTGGGTCCTTTGGCTACGCAGCACATTTCTTTTACTTCTGTCGAATACTGCATAACAATATGCCCTCCATAATATTTTACTAAACAACTAAATTATATCATAAAATTTAATTTTATGACAATCGTTTTAGCCTCTTTTTGAATTTTTAACGTCTTATTTTTACGCAAAACGGTTCGCCTACCCGATAAAATTACGTTTATAGTGAAACAAATACTGTTGAAAATACCCTGCGTCCTCTCCGAATTCTTTTATAAACGCCGCCGAAACCTTTTTTCTGTTCTTCTCCGTGCCGCCGAAGTCTTCTTTATACGTCTTTTCTATCCACGTATCGACGGGGAAGCTGTCCGAGCGGTGAAACCCGAACAAAACGGCGCAGTCGGCGACCTTCGGTCCCACGCCTTTTATTCGCAACAACCTTTCGCGCAGGTCGTCGGTCGTAAGTTCGTTTAAGGTAGAAAGGCTAAAACCGTTCGCTATCTCTTTTGCGAGAAGTCCGACGTATTCCGCCCTATATCCCAGCCCCGTCGCCTGCAATTCGGTCTCGGTCGCCGCGGCAAGCGCCGAAGCGGTCGGAAAAGCGTAATATTTATTATCCTCAAAACTTTTTTCCTCGCCGAAACGAACGCAAAGGTTTTCTATAATGCTTTTTATTCTCGGTATATTGTTGTTTTGAGATATTACGAATGAAAACAACGCTTCTTCGGCATTTTGATTTAATATGCGTATACCCTTGCCGGCTTTTGCCGCCGCGCCGAGTATCGCGGAGCCGTGGTTTTCGGCACGACTTACTATCGACGAATAATCGCGCGGCAAGTCGAAATAATGTTTAAAGTAGTTCTCTTCTTCGTCTTCGCAAACTATTACGGAAAAATCGCCGTCATCGTACAAAAAACAGCATTTGTCGCACGAATACGCCAAATACCCGTCGTTATGCCGCCGAAACCTAAACACCTGTCCGCATTCCAGCGTGTCTTTAATATTAAAAAACTCTTTTTCGAAAAAAATCTTTTTCATATCGGTATAAAAAAGGTCGGGCAGAATGCCCGACCGATTAAACGTTGTAATTTATTTTGCGTAAACGCTGACCTTTTTGTCCTTTCTGCCCATTCTTTCGAACTTAACCACGCCGTCGATTAAAGCGAACAAAGTATCGTCGCTACCGATACCGACGTTGTTGCCGGGATGGATTTTAGTGCCGCGCTGACGGACGATAATGCCGCCTGCCAAAATATCTTGACCGTCGTTCCTCTTAACGCCTAAACGCTTAGCGTTACTGTCCCTGCCGTTTTTAGTACTACCGCCGCCCTTGTGGTGCGCAAATAATTTGATGAAAAACATATCGAACTATCCTCCTTAATTACTTCGCAACGATTTCAGAAATCTTAACTGCGGTGAAAGGTTGTCTGTGACCTTGTTTCTTCCTTTCGTTCTTCTTGGCTTTGTATTTGTAAACGATAATCTTCTTATCTTTACCTTGTTCCAAAACCTCGCCTACGGCTTTATAAGCCCCTGCCTCTTTGCCGACTTTGATGCCCGACTCGTCGGATACCATCAATACGTCGAACTCTACTTTGTCCCCAACGTTAGCGGATAACTTTTCAAATCTGATAACAGAACCGACTTCCGCTTTGTACTGTTTGGAACCGTTTGCAACGATTGCGTACATTGTGTTTTATACCTCCGTCTCTCCAGTCTCGCCGAATTTAATTTCGGGGCGGCGATTGCGCGCTTAAAAACCCCATTCGAGCGGCTCATTCGGTATTTTACAATAAACGTGTATAAAAGTCAAACGATTTTCACATAATTTTAAGCAAAGACTTAAAAAACAATTAAGGAGACCAATATGGACGAACAAAACGTAAGCAACAAAGCCTTAAACGACGTATACAAGAACGCGCACATAGCATTGCAGAGCATATCGGACATACTGCCGTCCGTCGAGGACAAACAACTGAAAGCCGAACTTAAAAAACAATATAACGGCTATCAAAAAGTAATGGACGAAATCTCCGCGCATACCGATAAAAACAATATAACCTTAGACGACATCAACGTCTTAAAGAAAGCTATGCTTTGGAGCAGCATAAAAATGAAAACTTTGATGAACGACAGTCGAAACAACATCGCCGAAATGATGATAAAAGGCACCGTAACCGGTATAAACGAACTCACCGCGATGAAAAACGAGAAACAAAACCTTGACGAAGCCGCAACGGCGTTCGTCGATAAACTGCTCTCCACGGAAGAAGACTTCCACGAAAGGTTGAAAAAGTTTTTATAGTTATCGTTTAAAATCAAAACCATCGGCAAACCGATGGTTTTGATTTTTATAATTTTAGAATTCTTTCGACGTTCTTATACAAAACGTATTCTTTTTCTTCGTCGGTCAAAAGAAAGTCGTCCGCAACGCCGCCTATCAACATTGCAGGATTGCACGTAGGATAATCCGAGCCGTACAAAAACCTTTCCTTACCGCACTCGCTTATTCCGCGACGCAACATTCCGTGTCTGAAAAGTCCCGAGCCGGATACGTCGAGGTACATATTGTCGCACCTTTTCATACATTCCAACTGTCTTAAAAGCGCGCCGTATTCTTGAGGATGCGCCGCGACCACCGTAAGTTTGGGGAAGCGTTTCATCATAGCCTCGAACGGGTCGTAATCTTCGGCTTTCGGAGAGTGATAACTTATCACCATGCCGTAGTGTTCCGCCGCCTCTAAAATTTCGTAAAACCCTTTATCGTCGGGCGGTACGTCGCCCCAGCCGGTCAAATACGGGACGAGTTCGCCGATAAGATTGACCTTGAGTTTGTGCATACGCTCTATTTCTTCAATCGATTGTTTTACGAAAGCCGGATGTACGTGAAAGCCGGGGATATAAAAATCTCCGTAAATTTCACGCAGTTTCAACGCCTCGTCGTTAAGCGCGCGAATATCTTCCCACGCGATAGACTTCTTTTTGGTATACAACACGCTGACGACCGAACCGCATATTTTACTTATGCCCAACCCTTGCAAATCCTTCTTGGTGTTTTCAGGTGACATATTGCAATAAGGTACGTGCGAACATATATTGGTGTCGTTTGTCAAAAACGGGTGCGTGTGAAAATCGATGATTTTATACTTTTTCATTATATCCACTCATTAGAAAAACTATTTTACCGCGTCGTCCTTAAACCAGCGGAAATTGCCGTTGACGCCGGAAACCTCTCCGTAATACGCAAAAGTTTCGGGGTGTTTTTTTATTATCCTCAAAAAATCGGGTATCTGACGGGTATTGACGACGGAAAAAATTATCGCGCTGCCGTCGCCCGTGTACATACCCTTACCCTCTATCACCGTCGCGCCGTGCTTTAACTCGCAAATGATTTCTTGCTTGATGGCGTCGGGGTCTTTCGTAATTATCTTAAACTCCACCGCTTTGCGAGTTTCCTGCATCAAAACGGCGCAAGCCTTTTCGAACACGAAAGTCTGAACGACCGACAGCAACACGCTGATAAACCCGTCGCTATAAACGAAGAACGAAATCGCTATCGTGACGTAGCACAATATCGTGATTATGCTTTCCACGTTTTTATGCGGTCTTTTCTTTTGAATACAACAAGCGATGATATCGATGCCGCCGGTGGACGCGCCTATTTTTAACATTATGCCCGTCCTGACGCCAAGCAGTATGCCCGAAAAAATAGCAGGTATAAGTCTGTCGATATTGCTTACTTCTATTATAAGCGGGGCTTTTAGTTCTTGCAGAACCACCACCATCAACGCCGACAACAAAGTATACGTGACCGTATATATCACGTAACGCTTTTTTAATATAAACCAAGCGACGACGAGTAACGGCACGTTGAGTATAATAGAATACCAACCTGCGGAAAAATCCGTAAGCTGTTGCAACATCGTGGCGATGCCGTCTATGCCGGAGGGAGCAAAGTTCGCGGGATAAACGAAGTAATACAACCCTACTGCGGAAATCGCCGAAGCGGCAACGATGAACAAAACGTTCCGCAATTCTTTCATAACCGTTTTTTTATCCATTTTACCACTTTGCGTCGCAGTTATAAAACCCCGTGCCGACAAATCCTATCTGTTTAAAATCGTCCAAATTGTTTCTGATTATATAGTCTATGTACGTTGCCACCATATCAGCCGTATACTTATACCCGATGGCGCTTAAATGTCCGCCGAGGAAATTGTTTTTGGCAAATTCCTTGTCGTAAACGGGCGCATACTTTCTTAAATCGATAACGTAAGTAAACTCGAATTTTTCTGTTAAAGCGTTAAGCAATTCGGCGTGTTTGTCGTACAACGCGGTTTTTTCCGCCGAAAAATGAGGTTCGCGAGGCATTGTCATCAAAAAAATTCTCGCCTTGGGTTGAGCCTCTTTAATGCGCTGTATAATTTTAACGTATTCCCCGACGAAGGTCGGCTTGTTGTTGAGCCAGTTTTCCTCGTCGACGTCGGAAAAATCCCCGAAATTGTTATCGTACCTTTCCGGTAAATGATTAAGGTCGTTGACCCCGAGCGCTATTATATACGCCTTGCAAAGATTGCCCGGCTTAAAACAATGATGAAAGTCCGCGTACTTATGGAATTCTTTTGCGGTAAGTCCGCCGCAAGAAAAATTCTTTACGTCAAGTCCGCACTTTCTTGCCATAAACTGACCCCAACTGTAATCGTAAAAATCGTGATACCCGACCTTACCGTTTAAATCTTTGCTTTCGTGCTCGCCCGAAGACAAGCTGTCGCCGATACACGCCACGCTGCGCAAAATACAGGTAAGTCCGCCGTCTGCAACTATGTTCTTTATAGGGTTTTCTTGTTCCATATCGATCCTCGTCTAAATTATGTTTATGCTCTGGCGAGCATTTCCGCTATATTGTCCCAAACCAAGTCTTCGCACCACCAGTGTCCCTTGTCGGTAACGACCAGTTTGGTACGGTCTTCTTGCCCTTCGATTTTATAAATCTTCTTAACCGTTTCGAATGCGTCGCGTACGCCGTCCACCGGGAAAATAGTATCGTCTTTACCGGCGACGATAAGGAACTTCCTCGGGGCGATAAGGCACGCTAAGTCCGCCATTTCGAACCACTTATATCCGTATGGTATATAATTACAAGCGCAGTGCCCCTTATCTAAGATAGAAGTTTTGTACGAGCAAAACGCGCAAGACGGCGCGGAAAGTTTAATTCTTTCGTCATAGCACGCCGCGTAAAAAGACATCGTGCCGCCGCCGGAATTGCCGGTAATGAAAATATTGTCCAAATCGCACTGAGGGAAGTGATGTAACACGTCTATAACGCGCGACACGTCCCACGCCCTTTCGCCGAGAAGAGTTCTGCCCATCATAAACCCTGTAAGAGCAGAGTATTCACACATCTTTGCTCCCGCGCGATTGCCTTTCATCGGTTTGCTTTCGCCCATTCCGCGTTGTTCGATAGCGACCGCGATATACCCGTGTTGCGCCGCTTGAACGGCGAACTTACCCCTACCGAGCGCGTAATCGGCTTCTTCGGGAGTTTTGGGTTCGCCTATAGAGTTATGAAAGCCCGAAGAATGCCCCTGCAAGGTTATAGCGACGGGATATTTTTCTTTGCCGGTATCGGGTATAAGTACGTAAACGGGAACCACCGCGCCCTTTTCGCTTTCAATCGTAAAGCGTATTTGCTTATATCCCTCTTTTTGTACCTCTTTTTCTATTTCGAAATTAAGCGGACAAAGATTGTTCTTTATTTCGTCTATACCGAGAAGTTCTATAAACTTTTCTCTTATCTGCTTTTTCCATTCGTCATAATTTCTGTTTTCGTCGAAAGACAACTTCGGCGTTATAGAGTCTCTTACTATTTCGTGACATTTATCGGGTGTTACCTGCATATTTTTATTCCTCCTCTTTATATGCATTTAAAAACTTAAGTATTATATTTCTGTGCGCTTCGTTGGTAATGAAGTTTATAAGTCGCACTCTGCTGCCTCTCTTTAACAAAATGTTGGAAGCTTTTTTACCGCTAAGTTTCCAAATAAGTCTATAAAACGCACTGTCGTGATATCCTCTGAAGGTATCCAAGAACATTCTGCGTTTGCTTACTGCCAACTCTTCGTAAAGTTCGTCTATCTTGCCTTCCTGCAAAATCTCTTTACTTCTTTCGAAATATCCGTTTAATATGCTTTCGTTTTTAGACAGCCTTACCACGTCGCCTTGCACTTCGAGCGGTATGTAACCGACCTTATAGTCGCCACCCTCTACGTCGACGGTAACCAGCAACCCGGTCAACCATTCCTCTCTTGAGCTCGAGCCGAACGTAAAATTACCTTGTCCGTAACAAATCACGCCGCCGTTGTATTTTTCTTCGCAGTCGATACAGTGGGTATGTTGGCAGACCACCAAATCGGCGCCCTTGTCAATCATCTTTCTGCAAACCTTTTGCATATACGGCGTGGGGTATCTGTAATATTCCACCCCTGCGTGATATAACACGATAAGGTAATCGCACTGCGCTTTTGCCGCGGCTATCTGGTCGGGCGCCTCTAACGCGTCGAAACCGTTCGCGCCGTAACCGTAATCCTGTATCCAAGAAAACTCGTGCTGACAAGTCGCGTAAAAACCTATCTTTTTGCCGCCTACCACGGTAAAATACGGCTTCGCGGCGGACTGCAAATCGTAACCGCTGCCCACCTGCGCTATGCCTGCGGACTTTAAAACTTCCAACGTGCTGTCGAGACCTTGCCTGCCTTGGTCCAGTATGTGATTGTTCGCGGTCGTCACCAAGTCTATGCCCATCGCCTTATAGCCTTCTATCGTTTTGGTCGACGCGATAAGGTTAGGTCCGCATTTTATTATAGGGTCGGTGCTATCGGTAAGCGGCACTTCTAAGTTGACGACTCTGTAATCGGCGGCTTGCATAATTTCCGTCAATTCTTCGCCGAGTATCGCTTTAACGTCGCCCGACTCGAAAAGTTCTTTGTTACCGTTGCACGGCACCACGTCCGCGCCTATTATTATCCTTGACATTTTCATCCTCCTTACATCAAGTTTTACTTGTTACATTATACACGCTTGCCCGACTTAAAGCAATAATTAAGAAAAACTTTAAACGGAAAAACGTAAAATTATTTTTGTATTATGCTCGACGTCAAACGCTTAAAGTCGTCTTTGTCCGTTGCGAAATAATAAATTTCCGACGCGTGCGGCGGCAACGTAACCGTCAACGCGTCCGTCTTGTCGTATTCGGCGTTACCGTAGAAGGTTTTTGCATAAGACGGCTTTTCGGGCTTTAACACAAACGTCTGCGGAGCGTCTTCCCAATTTATGACGGCAAAAGTTTCGAAACCTCCGCGAACGCCGTACGCGAAGACCGAGGGTATTTCCCTCTCGTATAAATCGAGCGGCGTCGCCGGCTTATCGTTAAGCGGAAACAGCGCGCGAATTTTGTCGATTTGTTCGTCGCCGAGAAGCGAAATTTTATCCGACGACAACACCGAACCGCCGCAAATGCTGACGTAAGTTATAAACGTGTCTACTTCCGTTTCGTTTCTCGTGCACAGTCTGCAGGCTTCCTCGTCCTCGTTTTCGGCTTGGCGAACGAGCAAACAGTCGGGGTCTAAAACCAAATAGTTTTTCATATACAATCGCTTGGTCAACTGCGGTCCCATTTCTTTAAGCGACTTCCATCTTTCGAATATATCCTGCGTAACGCGCGTGCCGTCGGCAACCCCTGC
>CAZARP010000008.1:14606-23833 GCA_964487575.1 uncultured Christensenella sp. | reverse complement strand
TGCCAATGCTCGTTACAGTTGGCGTACAGAGCGAACTGACCGTTTTCGCACAGTTCTACCGTGGAAAAATATCTCTCGAAAGTCGTACAACCGATTACGCCGTAATTTTTATCGTCCGCTTTATAGGATACCTGATCCATTCCGAGGACGCGCTGGTTTTTAACGAGCGCCGTCGTAATAGCGTCGCCGCCCATATCCAGTATGCAGCGGTTTCCGTTGGGCGAAGTGTGATTGTTATATACCGCAACCGTCGGTCTGTCGGAAATAAATCCGCTTATAACAAGCCTCAACACGCTGTGTATGCGTTTTTTCGAGTCGAAAAGTCCCTTAACTTTTACGCCGCTTTCCGTTCCTTCGAACAGCAACTTAAACGTCCCTGCGTCGGTAACCGACATAGCCGCGTCGTTTCTAACTTCCCACTCGCCCGAAACGTAATCCCTGAAATCGTAATGTTCTCCGCGCGCTTCAACTTTGAAATAAATATCCGATAAAACTTTACCGTTTTTAAGTTCGGCACAAAGAGCGCCGTTTTTCACCGAAATCTTCATATATTCTCCCCTCGATTAGAATTTTCTCTTCCCTGCGACCGCAACGGCAGCCGTGGTAAGCGCCGCGGCGACGGTGAGACCCGTTCCGCCTACCGTCGACGCTCCGCACGAAGAACCGCCGTTCGACGGTTTTTCGGTCGAACCGGAATTATCGCCGCCCGGCACGTCGTCGACGGGATTTTGAACGTCGTTGTCGGTGTTGCCGTCCGACGGTTCGTTAGGCGTTATCGACGCGTCTTCCATGACCTTTATAACGTAATCTTGCTCGAAAATCGTCTTTCCGTCGTTCGTTACAATCGCGTGTACCCTTGACTTGCCGACGGCTACGCCTACTATTTTGTTGCCTTCTACCTTTACGAATTCCTCGCCCTCGGTTACCGTAAGCGAGACGTCGTAGCCTTCTATCGCGACGCCGTCGCCGCCGTAAAACACGTCGACGTAGTCTTTTACGCCGTCCAGCGTGAGGTGTATCGTCTTGCTGTACACCTTACCGTTGGTTTTAACGAATAATCCGTATAAATCTTTAGCGACGGTTTCGACCGCGGATTTCCATACGGGCATGCCCAAAGAAAAATCCCAATACCTTGTATCGAATTGCGTATAATCGTTATTCGGGGCGTCCTTAATCATCGCAAAAGCGTCCGTATATTTTTTCACGGTCGTATAAACGTGTATGCCGTTCTCCGGGTCGGACTGCACCCCCTCGTTACCGCCGAAACACTCGTACCAACCGCCTTGACCTTGCGCGGTTGCCGCGCCGGGTCTGCAGTATACCAAAGGCATATTAGCTATAACGTAAACGTTTTTCAAATGGTCGTCTCTGCCCTTTAACTCGTCTTTTTTATTAAGGTCGCCGCCGTACAACGCGCCGAAACTGCCCCACGTCATTAAGTCGGTATTTACGTTTTTACCGGGCACGTCTATAACCACGTTATACACGTTACACCAAACACCGCCGCTACCTAAAATGGCGCCTTTGGGTAAATTTGAATTGATACTCGTCCTCACGTATACGTTTTCAATATAAGACTGATTGCCCCACGTAGAATAACTTTGTAAAGCGATAATAGGACAACTGTTTACTTCTATATCGATAAACCCTACGTTTCTGATAATCGCGCCGCCCAATATGCGTCCGAAAAGTCCGTACGTATTTTTGCTTGTCATATGCGCGCAAATAGAATGCCCCAAGCCGTCGAACGTACCGTGGAAGCCCTCATCGCTTTCTTTTCCGCTTCCAACGCTGCCGACGTAGCCCTTGTGTGTGGGAACGAGTTCGTTCGAAATATCGATATCGTTTAACAAAACGTAGTATCCCTCTATACGCGTCGACTCGTCTTTAATGTCGAAAACGTTAAAATCTTCCGCCGTCCTTATAGCCTTGGTTACGTAAGTGAAATTTACGACGTACTCTTTAACTCCGACGGTAAAAGTAAGTTTATATTCTTTGCCGAGCACCATTGCGGTTGCATCGGTACCTTCGGTAGATTTTTTATCGTTTAACTTCTTCAACGTTACTTCGCTACCCTTGGCGACGCAATAATTTGCGTCAAGTTCCAAGGTCCTCGGTATGTCCGCGCTGTCTATGCCGTAAAGTTCTACCTTGGCGGAAGTAAGCGACGTCCCCTCTGCCGTAAAAGTAAGTTCGTCGTTAACGGCTTCGTAATACAAGTCCTCTGTTTTAAGCGTTTCCTCCGCATACGCGGTTCCCGTCGTCGGGAACACCCCGAACAACGCGACAAACATCGTCGCCGCGCCGAACAACGCGGTTATTCTTTTAATCATCTTTTTCTCTCCTTCTGTCTTGTTTTATCAATCGAACCAATTAAGGACGGTTCTTGCCCCGTCATAAATTCTGTACCAGTTAAACTTCTTTTCGGTGCCCTCTTCGTTCACGAAAGTATCCGGTAAGGAATTTTTATCGTAGTTTTTAATGCCGTACCTTTCTTTCGCAGCGTCGGCAATCTTGAAAATCGCGTTTATACGTTTAAGCTCTTCCTCGTTAAGCGTATACGGCGTTACCGAAGCGAGCGTCGTCATACCCGTTATCGCGCACATTTCCAAAAAGTCCAAGTTGAGTCCGCCGTCTACCCTCGCGGTAAACGCGGCGCAATCGGGGTCTACGTTCCAAAAAGTGCCGTTTTGCGGCAAACGCATAACCGAATTCACCCCGTCTGCCCTCGTCCATTCGAAACTCCTGCCACTGGTATCGGCACCGACGCGTTGCAAGGAATGTATACCCGCGGACAGATGTCCGAATACGTTACAACCGATAATATCCGCCTTGCCTGCGCCGCTTTGTATGGCTTTGTATAAATTTTTAATTATGGTAGCCGTAGTCTTGGAATTGTCGTAATATCGCCTGTTTTTTGACAATTCGCCGAAGTTTTCGGCAGCACAGGGGAACAATCCCAACGCGTCCATAGTCGAAAAATCGTGCTTTATTAAGTCAAAGCCCCAATCGGCTATGCGCTTTGCGTCCTCTTTAACCTTTTCTAGGACCAGCGGATGCGAGGGGTCAAGCGTTCTGCCGTGGCTCTCCTCCGCGGTAAAGACTTCTTCGGGAAGTTTTTCTATCGTCAAAAGCGGTCTGAACCAAAGCCCTGCGTTTGCGCCTTTTTCGTGAATTTTATCGCACGTTTCAGCCATGTCGCCGAACTTTGCGCTCGGCTTCCACTCGCCGCCTATATAGCCGTATTCGCCGAAAGTGCGGTTTATCTGCCAACCGTCGTCGATTATCATATACGGCTTGTTTTTTACGCCGCAAGTCATTTCCATAAGATAATCGGTTTCTCTAAGTACGCTCTCGCGCGTAATGTCGCCGTACGCCCAATACCAGTTATTAACGCCGAATACGGGATTTTTAGGATTGACGGGGTTGTCGCACATCTTTTGCGCAAACCTGCACGCCACCTTGTACGCGTCTTCTCCCTCCGCGCCTAAAAGCTCCACCACTTCGCAAGCGACAAGCGGTTCTTTTAAGTCGGTACCGCGCGCGTCGCACGTCAAATTCAAAAACAACGTCACCCCGTACGGATCGATTTGCCAGAAAGCAAAGCAGTCCGCCCCCGTTTTGACGCCGTAGCATTTGACCTGCTCGCCCGCTTTGGCATAACAAAACCACGGCATCGCCCTGCCGCCGTTGACGCTGCGCCATTCCAAAACGGCAGTAGGCGACGAACGTTCCCACACGTCGCCGTACACGCTGCTGACGCCGCTCATATCTCCGCGGAAACGCAATTTTAAATACTTAACCGGCGCGCCCGACGGATAGACGACTACCTTCGACGACTTATCGCCCGTTAAATAATCGAACTTTACGGGACAATCGGAAAAAGCGTCTTCTTCAAACCTATACGGCGATTTTTCAGTAGCGCCGATTGCGTTGTCGGGTTGTCTTAAAACCGATACGAAATTATACATCTTCTCACCTCTGCCAAACTATTTTATTAAATTATCGTAATAATCCGAATATTCGAATATACCGCCCGAAGTCTTATAAAACTCTTCGTCCAAGGCGTACACGCCGTTTTTACATCTCGCGAACGACTTGTCGCCCATGGGGTGATAACCGTACAAAGCCTCCCAATCGGTATAATTTTGCTCGCCGTTGCTTTCCAAAATGCCTATCTTCATTTCCGGGATACTCGCGATGCGAGCGGCGACGTTTTTATTCCATTCGACCATTATCGGACAAACCGTTAAATCCGCACAGAAGCACGGAATACCTTTTTCGTACGCGCTTTTAAGTATTTTAAGCGTTTCCGACAACGTCTTTGCAATGGGTTTAAGGGTTACCGCGCCGTAACCTAACGCGATGCGTTCTTCGACGTCTTTAAGCGAATGAACCGACTCGTCCGCGGCAATTCTGACAGGAAGGGACGAGACGTTTATTTTATTATCCTCTTCGAACGGTTCTTCCAAAAGCACTATACGGTCGTACGCGCCGATTTCCTTGGAATATTCTATCAACTCGTTAAGCCTTTCTATCGTGTCGTATCTGCCGTTGGCGTCCATATAATACAAAATGTTGCCGCCGACGGTGTATTTTGTACGATATTTTTTTGCTATGTCGTGAATTTCTTTGAGCCGCGCTTTATCCCACGCAAGCATTTCTTCTTTAGACATTTTTCCGCCGTTGTCGAAACCTATTTTTATCTTCAAAAGCACGGTGCCGTTGTCTAAAAGCGACTTGATATCTTCGGGTTTAACCCCGTAAGATATAAGCGGAATATTGCACAGTTTATCGTGTTTTTCGGACAATGCGGTTTTTAATTCGTCGGGGATAAGTTTCGTAATATCGGTTACGCCCTTTTCTTTGCCGTACGCCTGCCACAACGCGTTGTCGACGGCAACGAGCGCGTTCCTTACGAAAGTTTCGCGCAGCTTTTCTTTCAGCCCGGTGCTTTCTCTCGCAAACCTCAAAAGTTCGGGATATATCCCGTCTATCAAATCTATAGGGGTTTCGCCAGATTTACCCTTTAGCAGTTCGAGCGCGCGGACGGTTATTTCGTACATATACCTGTTGCCGTCTTCCTCGGTGTTATTGTTGAAAATATACGGGTCCGACCACAGCACGCTTTGCACGCCTACGCCCACGCCGTAAGTTTTTTCGGTCGTTATTTTGCAAACGACCTGCCACAACCCCGATAAAAATCCGCCCTTAAAACCGAAAGGCGCTTTGAATTTTTCCGACACGAAGGTGCTTTTTGCGTCTACAATCTTCATAGCACTGCTCCTTTACGACATAACGTCGACTTTGGCGCCGGTTCTGCTCGATTTATACGAAGCCAATATGATGTCGACCGGTTTTTTGCCCTCGTATACGTCCACAAGCGGCTTGCCGTCGGTTTCGACGGCGTTGATTAAGTCCTCGAATTGCAGTTTGTGGTTTTCGAAATCTATAGCGGAAGGGTCGGAGAAAGACGAAGTGTTGAGTTCTTCTTTTTCGGCAGTCTCGCCCTCTACGTCCCAATTCGCTATTTTGTCTTCGCTTAAAATTACGGTGCCTTTTTCGCCCGTTATTTCTATGCTCCTCGGATAACCCGGCTCGGCTATCGTCGTACATTGAATAACGCCCGTCGCGCCGTTGTTGAATTCCACTATAACGTTTGCGGTATCCTCCGTTTCGATTTTCCTCGACATGGTGCGGCACACCGCGTATACGCTTTTAACGCCGCCGACAAGGTATTGCAACAAGTCGATACCGTGTATGCCTTGGTTCATCATCGCGCCGCCGCCGTCCATTTTCCACGTTCCGCGCCATGCGCCGTGGTCGTAGTAGTCTTGCGAACGATAATACTTCATTTTGTAATCGGCAAGCAGAATTTTACCGAGTCTGCCGTCGTCTATGGCTTGTTTTAATTTTTTTACCGCCGGCGTAAACCTTAACTGCGTAACGACTTCTACCTTTACGTGATTTTTCTCTACCGCGGAGATAACGTCGTTTAACTGTTCTTCGGTAATTGCCATCGGTTTTTCCACTATGATGTTTTTACCGGCGTTGGCGGCTTTTACAGCGAGTTCCGCGTGCAATCCCGACGGCGTGCAGATGTTGACTATTTCCACCTCTTTATCGGCAAAAAGTTCGTCGAGCGTGGCGTAAGCCTTACAACCGCGTTCGTCGGCAAATTTTTTGGCAGACTGGTAAAAGTTATCGTACACGCCGACTATACGAGCGCCTTCTATATGCTCTATCGCCGCGGAATGAACCCTTGCTATCATACCGCAACCGATAAGCGCGAACCCTTTATTACATTTTTTCATTTTCTTTTCTCCGTTTTCGTTTTATAAGAATACGGCTTAGTTGCCGAAAAACCGCAAGGTAAGCCGTATTAAGTCTATCCGTTAAGCAAGTTTGGAAAGGTTTGCAAGATTGACTTCCGTCCTCATCTTCTCGCCTTTCTGCAATCTTTCTATTTCTTCGCACACGTGCAAAGCGACCCTTCTGAGTCCGTTGGTAACCGTGCCGGCGATATGCGGCGTAAGCACGCAGTTTTTAAGCGTGCGAAGTTCGTTGTCCTTCGACGGAGGTTCGGGGTTGGTAACGTCGATACACGCGAAAATTCTACCCGTTTTAAGTTCCGCTATAAGGTCGGCTTCGTTAACGATGGTACCGCGAGCCGTGTTGATAAGTATCGCGCCGTCTTTCATGAGCGAAAGATTGCTTTTGTTTATCATATCGTTCGTCGCGGGGATTGCCGGCGCGTGAATACTGACCACGTCCGAAGTGCTCATAAGTTCTTCCAACGAAACTTTTTTAGCGCCCATTTCCGCTATTTGTTCTTCCGTCAATATCGGGTCGTACATCACGATGTCCACGTGGAAGTTTTTGAGAAGTTCGACCATATGTCTGCCGACAAATCCGCCGGAAATGACGCCGACCTGAATGTCGTAAAAATCTTTTACGACCTTAGTCGAATTTTCCCCCCACAACCCGTTGTGCGTATCCTCGTTGAGTTGGTAGAAATGCTTACACGCCGAAATGGCAAAACCGAGCGCCGTTTCCGCCACCCCCTCGCCTATCGCGACCGCGGAGTTGGTAATCCTTATGCCTCTGTTTATAAACTCGTCGGAAACTATGGGTTTAACGCTGCCTGCGCCGTGTATGACGGCTTTTAAATCGGGGCAAGCGTCCAAATAGTCTTTATCGAGATTGGGCGAGTCCCACGAAGTAACTATTATCGTAGAACCTTTAACGAAATCCACCGCATACGCCTTATCGGAAAAATCGTCCCTGTCGTAAATTTTGACTTCGCCGAGTTTTCTCAAACGCTCGTAATACTTTTCGGCAAAAACTCTGCCTCTGAACTCTTTGTTTACCAATACGCAAATTTTATCCATTATTATATTCTCCTTCTTTTTTAATCTTTATAAAGTTTGCCGTTCGCTTTTTGCTTCGCGGAATACGCCGCTTCGAAGGCGTATCCGTCGAACTTGTCGTCGTCGTTTAGGTCCGAAATTTTAACGGTTGCGCCGTTCATGCAATCTCTGGACTTTTTACCGGCTATCATAGCCAGCGAACAATTAGCTATGGTTTCCATATCCGGAATAAGACTCTTACCGGTTTTGAGTTCCTTATATACTTCTCTCAAAAGCGCGCCGTATAGCTTCCAGTTGTCGATGATATAGGTAAACGGACCCTTGGTGGTTATAATGGTAACGTGGCACTTACACCATACGTTATGGTAAGAATAATAAGTAGCGGTTACCCCGTTTTCGTACTCGATATAATACGCTTCGCAAGGGTTGCCTTTAGCGTCGTGCGCGGCACCGATATACTTACAAGATACCGCGGGCGCGCCGGCAAGCACCGAACAAGTTTCCACCGAATGTATAGCGTAATCGAATTCGTTAACGCCGTTTTCTACGAATATCGAAACGACCTCGCCCCTTTCTTCGACGGGTTTCGCGAGGAACTCTCTTATTTCGTTGCAATACCTCTGTGCGGAAGCGCCCATTATTTTAGCGCCGCCCTTAACCAGTCCCCTAAGGCGCTTTACGTCCTTAACGCTGCCTACTATAGGTTTATCGATGAACACCGGTTTACCGGCTTTAATAAACGGCATCGCGAGGTCCAAATGCTTTTCCCAGTTGCAAGACTGTATAAAGCCCACGTCGACCTTGTCTACCATATCTTCGATTTCGTTTACGCTCCCTTTAAGTCCGAAGCGTTTAACGAACCAATCCACCTCGTCTTGACCTCTGAACCCTTTGTTACATTCGTATTCGTAACCCATGTCCATACACATCTTTTCCATTTCCTCGGCAAACCCGAGCGGATGCGAAGTATCCATACTTACGCCGCCAATCTTTATCATATTGTCTCCTCCGTTTTTTTATATTTTTCCGCTATTGCGGTAACTCACTCTTTTATCACAACTTTTTTACGCCGCCGACGAACGCGGCTTTAACGCTTATTTCGTCGTCGAAGACTATCACGTCCGCGTCCTTGCCTTTTGCCAAAACGCCTTTATTCAGTCCGAATATGCGCGCCGGCGTTTGCGTATACATCTTTACCGCCTCGGTAAGCGGACGACCGCATTCTTCGGTAATCACCCTGATAAGTCTGTCCGCGGTGGCGACGCTGCCTGCAAAAGCCGAACGGTCTTTAAGCCTTGCCACGCCTTCTTCCACAACGAATTCCACGCCGCTCATCACGCCTTCTTTTACCTCGCTGCCGGCGACGCTCATACTGTCCGTGATAAGAGCAACCTTGTCAGCACCCTTTATCTTGATTATCATATTCACAAGGTCGGGCGGCAGATGTTTGCCGTCTGCGATTATTTCGACGTTAAGCTCGTCGCGAAGAAACGCGCTCTCGATAACGCCCAAACTTCTGAACCCGTGATCGCGAGTTACCGTGGAAGTACAACTGTAAAGGTGCGTTATAAGTTTGCAACCGTTGTCTATCGCGATTTTCAAATCGTCGTACTTGGCGTCGGTATGCCCCGCCGAAGCAAGTATCCCGTGCGAAGTAAGATATTTACAAAAACTTCCGTCGACGTCGTTCTCGGGTGCGTAAGTCCATCTGGCGATGCAGTCGCCGTATTCGGATATTATTTCTTTATAGTCCGCTTCTATCGGCGGAGTAATAAAGTCCGGGCTTTGCGCGCCGCATTGTTTGGAAGAAAGATAAGGTCCCTCTAAATGCGCGCCCAAAATAACGTTTTTGACTCT
>CAZARP010000008.1:0-14506 GCA_964487575.1 uncultured Christensenella sp. | reverse complement strand
TGGAAGAAAGATAAGGTCCCTCTAAATGCGCGCCCAAAATAACGTTTTTGACTCTGCCGCTTTTTTTCGCCTCCGCGATATTCGCAACCGCGGCTTTCATCACTTTATACGGCGCCGCGGAAATCGTCGGGGCAATAGCCGTCACGCCGCGCGTCAGTTGAAAATTACAACCGTTAATCACGTCTTCCGCAGTGTTTTCCATAAACGGGAACCCGCCTGCGCCGTGCGTATGAGTATCTATAAATCCCGGAGAAACGTAGTGTCCGGTGTAATCGTAACACTCGTCTGCCGCTAGTTCTTCGTCGGTAACGGCGAATATCTTGTCCCCGTTTACGTAAACGTTGCCGCAAACTATATCGTCGCCGACTATTATTTTATCGCTTTTGATTTTAATCATCGAAAAACACCTTACAACAATGCCGAACTTTTATCGTCCAAATACAACTTGGCGTTGTCTTGCAGCCTCAACACGGTAGCCGGGCAATGTTCGTCTATGCTGCCGTTTAACGTCTCGTATACCGCTTTTGCCTTAGTCGGCGCGGGAACTATACAGAACAAATACGGCGCTTTAACCAAGGTAGGGACGGTAAGCGTCATCGCGTGCGTGGGGACGTCGGACAGCGACTTAAAGCACCCGTCGTTAACCTGCTGTTGACGACAAATTTCGTCCAACTTTACCGGTTTAACGTACTTGTCGTCGTTAAAATTCGCCACGGGCGGATCGTTAAACGCGATATGCCCGTTTTCGCCTATACCCATTATAACGACGTCCGTCGGATTTTTCTTTAACAATTCGCCGTATCTTGCGGCTTCTTTGTCGGGTTCGGTAGTCGTACAGTCTATATAATTGACGCTCTTAAACGGTACCAATCCGAAAATGTGAGCCTTCAAAAAATTACCGAAGCCTTGCGGAGCGTCCTTGTCTAAACCTATATACTCGTCCATGTGATAGGCGTTAATTCTGTTCCATTCGATCTCTTTGTCATCGACCAACGCTTTTAACACGTCGTTCTGAGAGGGCGCCGCCGCGAAAATGACGTTAATCTCGTCTTTTTCTTTCAGAAGCGATTTAAAACGTTCTTTAATATCGCGAGCCGCCGCCTCGCCCATAAGCGTTCTGTTTTCGTAAATTTCTACCGTCAACTTGTCTTTCTTAAACGATTTCATATATGCTCTCCTAAAAAATTATCCCTATTCGTGTACTTTTACAGGCAATCCCGTCTTCCTCGACCTTTCCGCCGCAAGCGCTATCAAATGACTTTCCACTGATTTTTCCAAAGAAGTTTCCGGACGCGCCTTACCCTCTAAAACGTCGTAAAGGTCTTTAAGCATCATATAGTCGCCGCCGCCGTGCCCGAAGCTGTCGTCGATCGACTCGGATATGATTTCGCTAATCTTATACTCCGTCACATCGGGGTTCAACAGACCGTTATACTTGTATACGCGTATATAATCTTCCGTTTCGTTGAACAAAATTTCCCCGTAGGTACCGTGGAAGGTATATATTCTGCCGCCGCGACCGGTAAACGCCGTCATCGTAAGCGTCGCGCGAACGCCGTTTTCAAACGTCATATCGACCACCTGATTGTCCACGACGTCGTTGTCGCATTTAAATACGCATCTGCCGTAATAAGGACTTTGTTCGTAAGCCGCCCTTAAACCTTGTTCGGTGAACGGTTTGTGTACCGGGTCGACCACGTTGTACGGCCAGCCGTACGGTTTGTTGTCGTTTATCCACGCTTGAACGTATTCCAGTTCCGCCGAATACGGACACGTATTTACGTATTTGCAATCCCGACAGCGGTCGGCAGCGCCTTCCGGTTGATTTTCGGATTTGAAAAAACTCAATTCTCCGTTAGAATAAACGCTCTTGCACGGACTCCCGATAAAATGCTGAATTATATCCAAGTCGTGACAACACTTTTGCATTATCATAGGCGAGGTATCTTCCTCTCTCCTCCAATTCCCGCGGACGAAACTGTGCGCTTGATGCGCGTATCTTACTTGTTCCAGCGCTTCCATACGGATAAGTTTGCCTATTACGCCGCTGTCCAACAGTCGTTTAAGTTTAATATAAGCCGGCGCGTATCGCAAAACGTGACAAACCATAACTTCGCCGCCATATTTCTTTTGCGCTTCCAATATCTCGTAAAGTTCTTCCTTAACGGGCGAAATCGGCTTTTCGAGCAGGATATCGTAGCCGAGTTTTAACGCGCGCACCGCTTGCCTTACGTGGTCGCGGTCTTGCGTACCCACTACCAAAACGTCGGCTCTTTTTTCTTTAAAGAACCCTTCTTCGGTAGCGAAACGATTTTCCTCGCTTACGCCGAAGTCCTCTCCGACACGGTTCAACCGTTCGACGTCGATATCGCACAAAGCGACTATTTTATATCTTTCTTTCCATTCGTGTATGACGGTACCGTACGCGAAAGCTCCGCGTGAACCGCAACCCAATATGGCAACCGTATAAACCTTGCCGCCGCGCGCGCCTAAATCGCCGAGAAGTTTTACGAAATGTTCGGCGCCGTCGGAAAACCCGTCTTTAGGACTGTCGTAACTTTTAAGGTTTTCAAAACTTTTACCGCCGAGCGCGGCTAAACCGCCGAAATCCATAAGATGCGGCTCTAAAGAGACAAAGACGTCCGTCTGAGAATTTTTCGCGTACTCGCTTAAAATCTCTTTTATTTTAGCGTCGCCACAACCTGCCGGGACAACCGTCCCCACACCGGTGGCGCTGTCGTAAACGGCGTCTTTTATGTGAAAATATTCTATGTGTTTTTTCAAAAGATTATATGCGTACGGATAAGTTTCGACGCCCTTTAACGCATAGTTGCCGGTGTCGAAAACTATTTTCAATCTACCCGAAAAAGCCTCGCAAAGCTCGTAGCAAGACTCCGGCGTATCGCCGTAAAGTCTGCTTTCGTTTTCCAAGCACAAAACGACGCCGTACTCGTCCGCGACGTCCAAAAGTTTACGCATATTAAGATAAACCGCGTCTTTATGGTCGTAAATGTTTTCGCCGTCGGGCGGATAAAAGCTGAACACCCTCACGTGTTTCGCGCCGAAAACGTTAGCCATCTTAAATATTCGCCTTGCCATAGCGAAGTGTGCGTCCAAATCGCCGTCGAGCTTCACCTTGCCTATGGGCGAACCGATTGCCGAAACCTTTATACCGGCGGCGTCCAATTTTGCTTTAATCGCCGTGACGTCGCTCTCCGACATTTCGGCAACGCCCTTACCGTCGGCGTGACGAAGTTCTATACAACCGATGCCGAACTTGTGCAAAGCTTCTATCTGTTCGTCGAGCAAATCGGAATACTCGTCCGCAAAAGCCGACGTAATGAATTTTGCCATTGAAAAACCTCCCTCCGCGAGGACAAAACGGTCACCCCCGTAAGTCCGCACTTTTTCATTGTATTTATTGTATAATCTTATCGCAAAATTGTCAAGTGCTATTCTACAATTATACGGGTAAAAAAAACACACCTATAGTCGTTTTTCCTATAAATATTCGCGTCTTTTTGATTTGCAAAAAAAATACGTCTGTGATACAATGTAAAAAAGAAAAAATTCAAACCACAAAAGGCACGCGAGATGAGAAAAAAACAACCCGGTTTAAGTTTTAAAAACGGCGTTAAAGACGGTATACCCGTAAGTTTGGGTTACCTTTCGGTATCGTTTGCTTTCGGCGTGCACGCGGTAGCCCTCGGTTTGCCGATTTGGATAGCGGTTCTTACTTCTATGACAAATCTGACGTCCGCAGGACAAATCGCCGGCGTTTCGGTAATCGCCGCTGCCGGCGGTTTCGCGGAAATAATCGTAACGCAACTCGTGTTTAATTCGCGATATTTTCTTATGGGCGTAAATTTGTCGCAACGCCTGTGTCCGTCGTTCGGTCTACGCCATAAACTGTTGGTTTCGATGGCTGTCACGGACGAGATTTTCGGTATAGCCGCGTCGAAACCGCTCCCGCTTACGCCGCGATATATGTACGGACTAGCACTTCTGCCGTACGCCGGTTGGACGCTCGGTACTTTGCTGGGCGCGGCGGCAGGCAGCGCCTTGCCTGCCGTCATTACGTCCGCTCTCGGCATATCCTTATATTCCGTATTCGTCGCCATAATAACGCCGGCTTCGTTTAAAGAAACGGGCGTGGCTATTGCCGTGGCGTTAGGTGCCGGTATCTCGTGCGCTTTTTATTATATCCCCGCATTAAACGTCGTGCCGACGGGGTTTACGTACGTTATCGCAGCGGTTGTTGCCGCCGCCGTCGCGGCGGCGATATTCCCGACGCGCGAGGAGGAGCCCGAAAATGCCGACGATTAAAATGTTGCTTATGGTGCTTACGATGGCAGGCGTTACCTACGTTATAAGGGTAATACCGATGGTCTTTTTCCGCAAAAAAATAAAATCGAAATATCTTTGCGACTTTTTGCACTACATTCCCTACGCAATTCTTGCGTCGATGACTTTTCCGTATATTTTTTATTCGACCGGCAACGTATACACCGCGCTTGTCGGAACCGCCGTGGCGCTTATCGCCGCCTCGGCAAAAGCTTCGACCGCAATAGTTGCCGTCGTCGCGTGTCTGGCGGCTTTGGCAGTGGGTTTGGCGATATAATTTTGTCTCGTTTTCGGTCGTTACGCTTTACTTTACCTCTTTAGTATGATAAAATATTTAAAGCAACTATGAAGCGCGTTTCGATAAGCGGAATAAAAAATTCTCCGCCATTTAAAAAAAGAGATTTGATTTTGTACGGCATAACCGTCTTGTTCGTCGGGTTCGCTTTTTTGTCGACGGCGCTTTGCTCGCCTCGCACCGACGGCGACGGGTTTAAAATCTCCGTTCGCGGCGAAGTCGTTTTCACCTACGTTTACGGCGGCTTGGCAACCGTCGTCGAATGCGACGGCGTCGAAGTAAATTACGACGCGGACGACAAAACGGTAACGGTACATATCGGCGATACGGACTTTAACGTTATAAAAATCGACGACGAAAATCGCGTTGCCTCGGTCGTATCATCTAACTGCAAAAACGGATATTGCTTAAAAATGGACGGGGTCGTCTTTTGTCAGCCGCACGGGTTATCGTTAACGCCTTACGGCACCACCAAAGACGTCGTCAGCGGAGGCGTAGAAAAATGAACAACCGAAAACGCCCTTTAACTCGCAAATTCGCGCTGGCAGGTTTGTACGCGGCGATGTCGACCGTCGCTTTTACGATAGAAAGTCTTTTTCCGCCGCTGTTCGTACCCGGCGCCCGAATGGGTATATCCAACGTCTTTATACTGCTTGCCGGTTTAACGCTCGGCGACATATACGGCGCGGCGGTCTTAGTAATCAAAATATGTTTGGGCAGTCTGTTCGCGGGCAATCCGTCGGCAATCGTTTATTCTTTGCCGGCAGGGGCGCTTTCATACGCGGCGCAAATGTCGGCGCTCCGTATCGGAAAGTTCAGTGTAGTCGCGGCGTCGGTGTTCGGAGCAACGCTTAACACTTGCGTTCAGGGATTGATTTTTTGTTTAACCACCGGCACGGCGGCGTTCGTCGTGTATCTGCCCTATTTGGCGATAATCGGCGCGGTTGCCGGAACCGTAGTGGGGTTTGCAGTGTATTTAATAATCAAAAAACTACCGCAAAGTCTTCTTTGCGACAACGATAGTAAACAGGAGGAACAAATTTGAGCATCAGAAAAGGAAAAGCGTATCCCTACGGCATCCACGTCAGGGATATGAAGTATCTGACGGCGGACAGCCCGATAGAAAATATGCCGTTGCCGAGCAAGGTGTACATCAGCATGTCGCAACATATCGGCGCGCCGGCATTGCCCGTCGTAAACGTCGGCGATAAGGTTAAAAAAGGTCAGCTTGTCGGCGAAGCGAGCGGAGCTATTTCCGCCAACGTTTTCGCGTCGATAGCCGGCACGGTTACCGAAATCACCGACATAGTGAACGGATTGGGGCAAAAACAAAAATACGTCGTCATAGAAAACGACAACTCGGGCGAAACGGTCAGTTTCGACGAAATGACTTCTTTCGAACCGTCCGATTTGGTAGAACGCATACGCCTTGCAGGCATCGTCGGGTTAGGCGGCGCAGGCTTCCCCACCGCTGTTAAACTTTCGCCAAAAAAGCAACTGGACGTATTGATTATAAACGCCGCCGAATGCGAGCCGTATCTCACTTGCGATTACCGCTTGATGCTGGAACGCACCGACGATATTTATAAAGGCATCAAATACGCCGCACGCGCGCTTAACATCGGCAAAATAATCGTCGGCATAGAAGCCAATAAACCCGAAGCCGTAAAACGTTTCGGCGAATACTCCGACCTTGACGTGGCGGTACTTAAAAAACAATATCCGATGGGAAGCGAAAAGCACCTTATATATTGCACCACCGGCAGAAAGGTACCTTGCGGTAAAATGCCTTTCGACGTAGGCGTCTGCGTTCAAAACGTAAAGACTATGATAGCCTGCTACGAAGCCATAGAACAGAACCGTCCTCTCGACAAAACGGTCGTTACCGTAAGCGGACACGGCGTAAAAAATCCTAAAAATTTACGCGTCGCACTCGGCACGCCGTTTAGCGAAATCATCGACTTCTGCGGCGGCACCGACGAAAACACGGTAAAAATCGTTGCCGGCGGTCCCATGATGGGGAAATCGCTCGCGAACCTAAACCAATATACCAGAAAAACAGACTCGGGTATACTCTGTCTGCTCCGCGGCGAAGCAAATCAGTCGGCGCCCTCCGCGTGCATAAGTTGCGGCAAATGCTCCGACAACTGCCCCATGCGGCTTATTCCGGCGCTGATGGACTCTTACATACAAGCCGGCGATTACGCGTCCGCCGAAAAGTACGGCGTTATGAACTGCATAGAATGCGGCTCGTGCGCGTACAACTGCCCGGCAAAGCGCGCCCTCACGCAGAGTTTTAACCTCGCGAAAGGCAAGATAAAAGAAATTCATTCAAAGGAGGCGAAAAAATAATGGCGCTTCAGTTTTCCGTTTCTCCGCATATACGTTCGGAGAATTCCGTTAAAAAAATAATGATTAACGTTTGCATCGCCCTTATTCCGTCGGCTATCGCAGGCATAATCTACTTCGGTTTCGCGGCGCTCTTCACTATACTCGCGTCGGCTGTCTGCGCCGTCGGCGCAGAATTTGTTTACAGACTTGCCACGAAGGAAAAGCTCGGCGATATACTCGGTTCTTTCGACTTCACATCGCTCGTAACCGGCATCATCGTAGCGTTGATATTGCCTGCCAACTGGCACTTGTACATCCCTGCACTCGCTTCGATTTTCGCGATAATAGTAACCAAAATGCTTTTCGGAGGCACGGGACATAACCTTGTCAACCCTGCCGCTACGGGAAGAATTTTCGCGTTTATATCTTTCACCACTATAGCAAACACCTTTATCGCTCCGTCTATCTCGGCGATAAACGGTTCGGTAATAACCGGAGCGACGTCGCTTCAAAGTTTCCTTAAAGACGGGTCGTCGCTGTCGACTATTGACTTGCTTTTGGGAACGGGCGTTGCCGGTTGTATAGGCGAAACCTGTAAAATAGCAATCCTCGTCGGCGCCGTATATCTTGCCGTACGCGGCATCATAAAAATTTGGTTGCCCTTATTGTCGGTTGCCGTTGCCGGCATAACCGCAGTAGCCTTAAACGGCTTCGACTTTAACGTCTTTTTACCGGCGATCTTATCCGGCGGATTTTTGTTCGGCGCCTTTTTTATGGCGACCGATTACGTGACCAACCCCATATCGACGGTCGGCAACGTCATCTTCTTTGTCGGCTTCGGTCTACTCGTTTCGCTGTTGCGTCACTTTACCGGATACGAAACGACGTCGTTCGTCATATTGCTTATGAACGTTTTAGTGCCGCTTATAGATAAAATTTCGTTAAGAAAGCCCTTCGGTTACGTAAAACCGAAAAAGGAGGCTAAATAACATGACCGACACAGTGAAAAAATCGTTAAAACCCATTCTCGTGACGCTTGCCATCATTTTAACGTGCGGCGCGTTGCTGGCTATCTGCTCCGACCTTTTATACGTCGACGGCTCGGAAAGAATTCAGCGCGCGATAGACAGTATTTACTCCGACGGCAACATAGCGCTCGCCGACGGCGGCGCGATTATCGACGAATATTCTAAAGACGCTCAAGACGCGGTGGAAATAGAAAAAGACGGACAAGTGGTCGGCATCGTCAAATCTTGCTATCTTTTAAGCAACGGAGATTATTTGGTTCACGTCACCGGTAAAAAAGGCTATTCCAACGGCACCGTTACGCTTTACGTTTCCGTCGTGAAAACGGATAACGGCGCACGCGTTAAAAAAGTCAGCGACAAAGTAGATTACAGCGGTCAGACGCTTATGAGTAAACTTGCCGGTTATTACAATATATTTACCGACAAACAAGCCTCCGACGTTTTTAAAGAAAACGGACAACCTTCTCAAGTGGTAAGCGGTGCGACTTATTCATCGACCGCGGTAACCAACGGAGTTTACGCCGCTTTGCAATTCGTTTCGGAAATAGGAGATTAATTATGGGGAAATTCAAAAAAATAGCAACCGACGGATTGATTACGAACAATCCTACGTTCAGATTGGTTTTGGGGACTTGCCCCACGCTCGCTTTGACCACCGCCGCGATGAACGGCATAGGCATGGGTCTTGCTGTTACCTTCGTGCTTATATGTTCGAACGTGCTTATATCTCTGCTTAAAAAAGTAATACCCGGCACGGTAAGGATACCGGCGTTCGTACTGATAATCGCCACCTTCGTTACCATAGTCAAATTGGTATTGGACAAATATATGCCCGACCTTTACGCGACGCTCGGCGTCTACCTGCCGCTTATCGTAGTCAACTGCATCATACTCGGCAGAGCGGAAAGCTTCGCTTCCAAAAATCCCGTACTCGACTCCGCGTTCGACGGATTGTTTACCGGTTTGGGATTTACGGCGGCGTTAACGCTTATGGGCGCCGTAAGGGAACTTTTGGGAAGCGCTTCGATATTCGGCGTACAACTTTGGAACGCCGACGCGTTTTCAATCGGGTTCTTCACCTCGTCGGCAGGCGCGTTCTTTACCTACGCGCTCTTTATAGCGGTTTTCAATTACGTTGTCAACAACGTTCAGAAAAAACGTCTTATCAAAACTTAAAGGAGGGTTTATAATATGCAGATACTTTTAATTGCTCTCACCGCGACGTTTATCAATAACTTCGTCGTCGTACAATTTTTAGGCATATGCCCCTTCCTCGGCGTATCCAAAGATACCAAATCCGCAGTCGGTATGGGCGTGGCGGTTACCTTCGTTATGACGTTGACCTGCCTTATAACTTACCCGATATACACGCTTATTCTCGTACCGTTAGAGTTGGAATATCTCGAAGTCATAGTATTTATCTTCGTAATAGCCGCGCTCGTGCAGATGATAGAGTCGGTTTTGAAGAAGTTCTCCCCCACGCTGTACAACGCTATGGGCATCTATCTGCCGCTCATAACCACCAACTGCGCCGTTTTGGGCGTTGCCGAACTGGTTATAGACGCAGGCACGGCGGAAGCGTTCGGGTTGACTTCTATGGGTTTGCTTAATTCCGTCGCATACGGATTTTTCGGCGGCATAGGTTTTCTTATTTCGATAGTGATAATGAGCGGCTTGCGCGAAAAACTTCGCCGCACGCCGTACAACAAACATCTTAAAGGCTTCCCTATCGCTATGTTGACCGCGTGCTTCATCGCTATGGCGTTCTACGTCTTTTCTATGATTTCACTATAAGGAGGGTCGATTATGTATAATTTACTTGCACAAATTAACTGGCCGAGTTTTTTCATCGTTTTAGGTATACTTGCATTGCTCGCGATAATCTTTACCGTCCTTATACTGGTGGTAAACAAATTCTGCGCCGTGGAAGAAGACTCTCGTATAAGTCAAATAACCGAAAACCTTTCGGGCGCCAACTGCGGCGGTTGCGGTTTTGCCGGCTGTGCGGACTTTGCAAAAGCACTCGTAGAAGGCAGAGCGACCGTTTCTAATTGCGCGGCAACTTCTAAAGAAGGCAAAGCGAAAATTTCCGCCATTCTCGGTGTGGAAATGAGCGACGAAACGCCGAAAACCGCCGTCGTAAAATGCTGCGGCACCCCCGACGTAGCCGCAAAAAAATTCGACTATATAGGTCTTGACTCTTGCGAAGCAAAGAACGCTTGTTGGGGCGGCGACAAAGTTTGTTCGTTCGGCTGCCTTTCCGGCGGTTCTTGCGAAAAAGCCTGCAAATTCGACGCCATGCATTTAAACGGAGCGGTTCCCTCTGCCGACGACGTCGTTTGCACCGCTTGCGGTGCTTGCGAAAAAGCCTGCCCCAAAGGCATTATAGAACTTATTCCAAAATCGGCAAAAGTTTACGTGGCTTGCTCTTCGAAGTGCAAAGGCAAGGAAGTTATGGACGCTTGCAAAAACGGATGCATAGGCTGCGGTCTGTGCGCTAAAAATTGTCCGCAAAACGCCATAACGATGCAAGACAACTTGCCGATTATAGATTACGATAAATGTTCAGGTTGTTTGACTTGCGTTTCTAAATGTCCGAGAAAAACAATTAAAACAAGATAAAACAATTCGAAAGACAATCAAAAAGGTTCGCGCTCTATCGAGTCGCGAACCTTTTTGATCGTCGGAAAAAGTTCAATCGTTTGCCGTTATATAACAGTAATCGCCGTATTCAAACATATTGTCTTTTTCAAAATCTTCCGCAAATCTTTCATAATACCCCCTGTCGGTAAACGCATAAGGGCTGTTTTCGTCGCCTAAAATCATTTCGGGCAGGTTAATCAATAAAAAACAAAAACCGAACATCGCAACAACCGCAATCACCCATTGCTTAATTGTCGCGCGGTTTGCCTTTTTAAAAAGATGAACCGCCAAAAAGACTGCTATCGGCAAGAACCCGAATAACGACGTAATAAGTCCCGGAGAATAAACAATTTGCATTCCGTATCTTCCGAACGTTTTTAACGAATTTATGCCTATTACGACGTGAATAACCACCTCGAAAGCCGAAAACAACATAACGGCAATACCTGCCGGCTTACGAAATCCCCAAAACCTAAGGACGATACACCCGAGCAAAACTCCGCCGAAATTGGTAATCATATCGGTAAGTCTGTTCATAGGATAGCGAGCGAGGTCGCTCGAACCGTGACTGAAGTTATACGAATAATGCAGTCCGCCCGGTAGCACCCATTCCTCTATCACGTGGAGAATTAAAACTATCACCGCCAGAGTGCAAAGTATGTTTATCTTGTCCCAAATTTTACGGTTTTTCCAAACTTTAACGGCAAGAAAAATTCCGATGGCCGCCATAACGTACAACCACACCGAAAGCCAAGCGTTTATTATCGTTTCCATTTTTCTACAATCCTCCTTTTCGTCAAAACTTTTACGATTACATTGTATCACTCGCGTTTTTGTGATACAATAGTTTCATAAAGTGTTTTAACGTCGCGAGACAAAAGGAGAAAAAATGTATCATATCCCCGACGACAAAAGAGCAAAACGGTCTGCCGAACGCATCGGCAAAAGTCTGTTAACTTGTTTGAATAATAAAAATTTCGCCGAAGTAACCGTAACTGAAATACAAAAGACCGCCGCCGTGGGACGAGCAACGTTTTATCGGCTTTTCGACAACACGGCGGACGTTCTTGCGTTTTTGTGCGATAACGTCTTCGAACAAGTAGGACGCGGATATTTAGAAACAAATACAAACAACCCGAAAAAACTAACGATTGATTTCATTAGAAAATGGATGGAAAACAAGTCGTTATTGAAAGCGATAGCCGATTGCAACCGTATGGATTTTATTTACAACGCCCACGTAAAGTACCTCGGCGAAAACATAGACTTTTTCTTTCCGTCGATACAAACCGACAAAACCCAGATAACTTATTTGATGACGACAATGACGGCCTGTACGTCGGCTTTCCTCACGGCGTGGCTAAAAAACGGCGAAAAAGAAACCGCGGAACAATTACAAAATAAACTAAAAAATTGCTTTGCGCTTCTCTATGCGGTATACGCTTGATTTATAAAATCGGCAATCATCTTCCTGCCGACCTTTTCGGCAAAACGTAATCCGTCGTTCAGCAAATCGTTCGGCAGCCGTTTAAGATACCCCGTAAGTTCAAAAGTTAAATCGCCGTCGTAACGTATTTTTGCGAGCGCCGATATTATTTTGTTCCAGTCAAGACTATCCGTATACGGCAATAGATGTTTGTCCGAAAAATAGTCGTTGTAGTGAATATGTAGGGTTTTTAGAAGGTCGCTGTCAAAAACGGATATCACGTCTTCCGGTTTATGCCCGGTTATAGCCGAATGCCCCACGTCGATACAAACGTTAAACCAAGGCGAATTTAGGCTTTTGACAAAATCTCGATGCTCGTACGGATTCGCCAAAACCGGCAAGGCCTTTTTATCCCAGTGAAACAGATTTTCTACCGATATACATATATTGAATTTTTCGCAATATTGTTTAAGGCTATCGTAAAATTCGCGATTAATTTCATAGAACTTTTCATCGCGGCTCGTGTCGGTTTTTATCGCGTGAACGATGATATTTTTAGCGCCGAGTATCGATGCAACCTCTATCGAATGCACAAGCCTTTTATACGCCTTATTCGATAAGTCGAACTCGTCTTTTGAGGTAATTTCGAACGGCGCGTGCGCCTGATTGCATTCTATCCGCAGTTCGTCGCTTTTTTTGCGAAGCGCTTCGGCACGTTCTATATAATCGTCGCCGAGCATATCTTTTTCGCCGGACAACCAATACGTCGAATAATCATAACAGTCAAATCCGGCTTGTTTTATCATTTCAATCGCCTTGCCGTCGTTAAATCTGTCAGCCATAACGTAAGTTTCGACCGATAACTTCATACCACAACCTCTTTTTAATTTATTTTAAGTTTAGCGAAGTATATCAGATTATATTTTTTTGTCAATACCCCCTTGGTCTTAAAAAACAAAAAACAATTCACACATTGACAATCGCTATATAAGGTAGTATAATTAATTATATCTGATACAAATGGGATATTTATTATGCATGATGTTTTTATAAGTTACGAACACAACTCTAAAACTATCGCCGACAATATCGTCAATTATCTCGAAACACGAAAAATACGCTGTTGGTATGCACCTCGCGACGTTATCGGCGACTACGCGACTAGTATCTGCAATGCCATCAATTCCAGTAAAGTATTTATACTAATTCTCAATGAAAGTTCTTCTTTTTCTAACCACTGTTTGAACGAGGTAGAAATGGCATATCGCTCCAATGAAGAAAATAGCGGCAATATCACTATAATGCCGTTTCGCATCGACAATAAAGAACTCAACCGTGCCATGGAGTACTATGTTAAACGACTGCACTGGATTGACGCTGCCAACAATTCGCTAGAAGATGCTATCAATAAATTATATGATAAGATTTGCGTGGTTTTAGGCATAGATAATACCGTCATCGTCAAAAAAGACGTCAAACAAAATCGTTTTGAAAACAAGTATGACATTTCGGACGCAAAAGAAAAACGCAGATTGATGACGCAACTTAAAATATCTCGTGACTTTGATATGGTGGCCTACGAGAAAGCACTCGACAACAAACAAGGTTTGACCGTGCTGGATGTCGGCGCCAACAACGGCGAATTTATTATGGACAGACTCGGCAACGACCCTCGCATTACCAAAATTATCGGTTTAGAATATAATCTCGAAGCCGTCGAATATGCCAATACTCGTTTTTCGGACAAATGTTCTTTTTATCAATGTGATGCGGAAAGCGCGGATTTCGAAGACGTTCTATTAAACATCCTTGATCAAAACGAGTTGTCAAACGTAGATATCATTAACATTTCAATGATGATACTGCATTTAAAAAATCCCGCAAAGATGCTAAAAATACTTCGCAAATATCTCACTCCCGGAGGGCAGATAATCATCAAAGATATAGATGACGGACTGAACTTTTGTTATCCGGATCCCGAAGGCAAATTTGAAAGAGCTATCCAAATATGTGCCGTCGACCATGATGCAGGTTTTCGACAAAGCGGTAGACAAGTCTTCACGTTATTAATCAATGCAGGGTTCCGAAATGTTCGCATGGAAAATGCTTGTA
This sequence comes from uncultured Christensenella sp., assembly GCA_964487575.1. Lineage (GTDB taxonomy): Bacteria > Bacillota > Clostridia > Christensenellales > Borkfalkiaceae > UBA1259. The sequence goes on along the minus strand of CAZARP010000008.1, from coordinate 327 downwards.
TAAGCACTGCAGGCCTTGACTACGACGGCAAACAAGCCTTGTTCGATACGTATTTTGGTTTCATTCTTTCGGATATGGCTAAACTTTCACGCGAACATCCCAACGACCAAACACTCAAAGAAAACTACAAATGGCTCGAAGAAAACTTCGAAGAATTGGAAGACGCGTATCATGTCAACAACTTTATATTCAATCTTGGTTTTATAATTTTTTCCGCAAACAAATAATCATAAAAGAAAAAATCCGAAAATCTTAAATGTGATTTTCGGATTTTTTTTGGTCGGAGTGACAAGATTTGAACTTGCGACCTCATGGTCCCGAACCATG
>CAZARP010000007.1:27558-39478 GCA_964487575.1 uncultured Christensenella sp. | reverse complement strand
GCGCGTGGGCGGAATATCGGCTGGAACAAGCGGAAAACAATAAAACCATACAAGGTTACACAAACGGCGTTTTTTGGGAGCGCAACACGCTGTCCGCACAACAAAAAGAAAAAACTAACGACGGTATAATCCGTAATTAAAGGAGAGCGGTAAAAACCTCCTCACCGTCGTTAACGAATACTTCTACTATATAATTATCTCTGAGAATTTTTAAATTGCGGACGACGCCCTTATACACCACAGGATCGCGTCCGCTTCTTTCTATTATAAACCCGTCGGACGTGCGCTTTACGGCAGAGTCGTCGTCCTTAAACAAATGGCGAACTTCTTCCACGGGATTTGCTAATATTTTGCCGTTTGCATACTTAATTTCCATAGGGATAGACATACAACCGACGTCGTGGTCGACGTAACCTCCATATCTCCAACCGGGGACCCAAGAAATCAAAATATTTCTCCCCTTATGGTCGCGAAAAACCTGACCCGCATATCTGTCGGGTCCCTTGTCTATCTCAGCCGTTTGTGTCGGCGTGAATTTATTGTTGACAAAATTGCCGAACGAAATCGTGAAGTAATGTTGCTTTGCAAGAGGACAAACCGACGCCGCGAGCAAAGACAAGTCCCCCATAGACACAAAAGAAGGGCATTCTGCGTATTTACACTCGCTCCATTCGCTCATTATCCCGACGTAGGACCAATTAAAAATATCTTCGCTTTTGTATAAAAGCAATCGCGCCATTCTCTTTTCGGGGTTACCGCTCGCCATTACGCAATAATATGTACCGTCGATACAACATACGGCAGGATCGCGAAAATCCGGTCCGCCGTCTTCGGGATAACCGTTTATTACGGGATTACCGTTGTACTTTTCAAAGTTGACGTCGTCCTTGGAATACGCCACGCTTACCGTTTGAATTTTTTCCGCCGAGCCGACGGGCGTATGAACCGAAGCATAAAACAAATATAGCGTGTCATCGTTTACGATTGCGGTTCCCGACCAACATCCGTTGTTGTCGTACGTTTTATCGGGATACAGCGCAACCGGCAGTTCCTCCCAATGTAAAAAATCTTTAGTCCTTGCGTGCCCCCAATGCATGGGTTGCTTCCACGGCACTTCGAAGTCCGGCGCATGCTGATAGAACACGTGATAATAACCGTTGAAATAAACCAAACCGTTGGGGTCGTTAACCCAACCGGATTTCGGTCTGTAATGATATCGTAACTTTGCGGAATAATCCATATTTTTCTCCTAAAGTGCTCCAATATATTAAAAATAATATATTAGCGCTCGCGTTTTATCTGCACCGCCGGGACTTTCGGTTTTATATTACTTTTGAGTTTTAGCGTATTCTTCGTAATACGGCAAATACTTTCTGGTGTTGTAAAGCATTTCGTTATAAAGCTCACGTGCTTTATCGAGCGGTAAATTAACGGCTTGATCGTTTGTAAACACTTGGAAAGCCGCTTCGTAGTCGCCGGATATTGCCGCGTCCACTATAGCAGACTGATTGATTGCGACCCTTGACACCAACGAGTTTACCGCCGACGAGATGTCCCCCGCCATTACGGGAACGACGCCGTCACCGGAAAAAACAGCATTCGTTTCTACAACGCAACCGAGAGGAAGATTGGAAATCTGACCGACGTTTGGAAGATTGACGTTCGTGATAAAACTATGTAATCCGCACAAAGCCGTAATTTGTCTGACGGTTTCTTCACCTGTGTTTCTTATCTTAATTTCCTCTTCGCCGCTCGCTGCCTTTTTCTGGTGTTCGATACGCTCTTTATATTCTTCCTTTCTCCAAGCGACGCTCGTCAACGCAAACCCCATTTCGTCGACTCTTTCGGGAGAAGCCAAATACCACTGCCCGGGACAGAATTCAGCCAAATGTCTATCGCCTGCCGCGGCTATAAGTCCGAAACGCTTAAACAAATCGAATTTAACCGTCTGATTTGTTCTGTACACACTGTTTGCCCAGTTGGTATCGCCGCCGACGCCGTCGGGGTGGTCCTTAATATATTTTGCATACATCGGGAAAAGGTCACGCCCGTGGTAATTTGCCTTATTTATCCAAGTAAAATGGTTTATACCCACGACGTTAATTCTTATATCGTCGCGTTCTGCAGTTTCGCCGAGTTGTTCCTTCACGACGTCGGCAAGTATTTTTTGAGTACCGAAAACTTCGTGGCAGCAACCGAACGCTTTGATTTTCGGAAAGCCCCTATACAACGCGTCTACGCACATCGCCATAGGATTGGTAAAATTGATTACCCAAGCGTTAGGACAGTATTTTTCAATTTCTTTTGCATAGTTATAGAAAATCGGCACCGTACGCAAAGCGCGAACCAATCCGCCGGGACCCGTAGTATCGCCGACCGATTGATATATACCGTATTTTTCGGGAGCGTGCACGTCACTTTCCATTTCGTCGAAGGTTCCCGGCAAAATGGACATAACGACGAAATCCGCGTCTTTAAGCGCCTTTGCAAGGTCGGGTTCGGCAATATATTCCCACTTGCCGACAGTCTGCTCCATAGCAGTCACCCTGTTGCCGATAGCGGCGTTGTACTCTGAGGCTTGATTATCTATATCGAACAAGTAAACCTTACCCGAAAGGTTCGGTTCTTTAGACATATCGTTGATAAAGTTCCTCGCCCACGCGCGGCTGCCGCCGCCGATAAAACCGATTTTTAAATTATGTAAATCGTTCATTATTTTCTCCTCCTATTGAACGTAATTTTTTATTTAACGTTAAAATAATTAACCGAATTGTTATAAGAAATATCTTTAACGACCGAACCGACCAAGGCTATATCGTTCGTCATTTCGCCGTTTTCGATTAGCGTGCCCAAATAGTTACACAGTATCCTTCTGAAATAATGATGACGCGGATAAGAAAGCAACGAACGGCTGTCTGTTAGCATACCTACAAAAGTCGCTATATGCCCCGTTGCGGTTAAATCTTGCAAATGCTTCTCCATGCCGACCTTATTGTCCAAAAACCACCACGCGGGACCGTATTGAATTTTGCCTCTCGCCTCGTCGCTTTGGAAGCACCCCAAAAGCGTCATAATCTCCGCGTTCATTTTGGGATTAAGGTTGAAAATTATTGTTTTGGGAAGCGAATTTTCGTTGTTCAGTCTATCGAAAAGACGCGCCATATTAGATATGCCGTCCTCTTCCGCTATGCTGTCGTAGCCGGTATCGAGCCCTAACCTATCCAACATTATCGAGTTGTTGTTACGCATCGCGCCGACGTGCAATTCGCTTCTTATATCGTATTTCGCATATAACTTAAACAAGAAATAGGTAAAATATCCCTTAAACGCTTTAGCTTCGTCCTCGGTAATGCTTTTACCCGAACGAGCCTTCTTAAATACGTCGTCTGCCGTCTTTTTATCGGAAACCGCATAAACGCATTGAAGCGCCGTATCGCTGGCACAAGTCCCGACCGCGATAAAATCTCTTAACCGCTTTTCCACGGCGCTCTCTAAATCGTCTATATCCTCTATCGCACCGGTTAACGCCGCCAACTTTTCTATAAACCCGTAATATCCGCTCGCCTCGACGTTCATTATCTTATCCGCACGGAAAGCCGGAATAACTTTAAAGGCATATCCTTTTTTCGCGATTTCGGTAAACGTCGAAAGGTCGTCGAAAATTTCGTTAGTGGTGAACAAAAATTTAACGTTAGACTTTTCTATTAAACTTTGAGGCGTAATGTTGTTAAGCCTTATATAATCGTTACACCAATTCCATATAAGTTCGGCGTTGTCTTCGTTTATCTCCAACTCGCAATTAAAAAATTCTTTTAACTCTACTTGCGACCAATGGTAAAGCGGATTGCCGAACGCCGTACCCAAAACTTTGCAATAGGTTACGAACTTTTCTTTATTGCTTTTATTCCCGGTTATGTAATCTTCGTTTATGCCGTAGTTGCGCATAAGGCGCCATTTATAGTGATCGCCCTTGAGCCAGATTTCAAACACGTCTGAAAAAGGTTTGTTTTCCAAAATCTGTTTTTCGGGAAGATGGCAGTGATAATCGAAAATCGGCATATCTTTAGCGTAATCGAAATACAACTTTTCAGCCGTTTTATTGGTGAGTAAAAAATTATCTTTTAAGTAACTCATAAAAATCTCCTTATAAATCCTGTTTAAAGGGTTACGCCCGTTTTATAAAAAGCGATTTCCCTTACGTCTTCGCTTTTGGCTTTGACTTCGCCGTTAGCCGTTTTCAAAATGAGTTCGTACAACCCGTCCGCGTCCATCGTGAACGCGTCGAAGTCTATCCAATCGTTTTTGAATTCCGCCATACGCGTGTTGGAAGCGATTTTAACCGTCGGAACAAAGGTCGAAAAAGGCGTGCCTCTGCCCGTCGTGAACAGAACTATCTGACAGCCAGCGGCTGCAAGCGCCGTTGACGCTATAAGGTCGTTGCCCGGCGCGTTAAGAGTGGAAACGCCCTGTTTTTTTATCGTATCACCGTACGCCAACACGTCCACGATTGCCGTAGAGCCTGCCTTTTCTATACATCCGAGCGATTTTTCTTCCAACGTCGTTATTCCGCCCTTTTTATTCCCAGGACTGGGATTTTCGTACACGGGGAAACCTTGCGAAGTATAGTAATTTTTGAAGTCCTCTATCATCTTTTTATAATTGTCGAAAACTTCTTTATTAGCGCACTTGTTCATCAAAAGTTGTTCGGCACCGAACATTTCCGGGACCTCGGTAAGTATGGCGCTTCCGCCGCGAGCGACCACCATATCGGTAACCTTGCCGACGAGCGGATTTGCCGTCAGCCCCGAATATCCGTCGCTGCCGCCGCATTTAAGTCCGATGCACAATTCGCTGAGGTCGACCTCCTCTCTTTTCAAATCTTTTGCGCGTTCCGCAAAATCTTTAAGGATTTCCAACCCGTAAGACAATTCGTCCTCGACTTCCTGACAATTAAAGAAGGCGATATTATCTCTGCCGAAAGGCGCCAAATATTCTTTTATGCCGTCCATTCCGTTGTTTTCGCATCCCAATCCGACAAAAAGAACAAACGTCGCGTTGGGATTAAGTGCAATCGAACACAGCAATTTTTTTATATTTGCGTTGTCTTCGCCGAGTTGCGAGCAACCGAATTGATGCGTCAACGCGAAAATGCCGTCGATAGAACCGCAAACGTATTTCTGCGCGAGCTTTTCAAGCCTGATACAAACGTTGTTAACGCAACCCACTGTGGGGATTATATAAATTTCGTTTCTTATGCCCGCTCTGCCGCACTTCCTTTTGTATCCGTAAAAGGTCGCCGCCTCGCCGCTTAACTCGTTCGCCGAAAAATCGTAAGAATACCCCTCGACCTTCTCGTCTAAATGGGATTTTACGTTATGGGTATGCACCCACTCGCCTTTGGCAATATCCTTCGACGCCCTGCCGATGATTTCGCCGTACTTAACGACGTAATCTCCCTTTGCTATGTCTTTAAGCGCGAATTTATGCCCTGCCGGTATATCGCCGTTTCCTTTAAGCGATATGCCGACGTTGTCTTTAGGATTTATAATTACGGTATCGTTATTCATATAATCACCGAATTAAAGAATTTTTCCGCCGTTGCGCAGCGTTTTGACGTTCTTTTTAACTTCTTCTGCAAAGCCGTCGTAAGCGGTTAAATCTTCGCCCCAAACGTCGACGCGTTTCATAAATTCTATCACGCAACCGCCGTTTGCAAAATATTCCAAATACGGCGCGTCGTCTTTAAGTTCTATACGACGCGAGGGCAGGTTCACGTAATACAAACCGTCGTCGCCGCGTTCTACGCTTTTATAAATAGCCATTAAGTAGGAGAACCCTATCGTCATACAAGCAGGTATCTTGCCGTGTTTGGTATAATAATCCTTAAAGCTCGGCAAATCCCTCGCCTTCCACTTAGATATGCTGTTAAGCGATATGCTGGTTAAAAGGTGGTTAAGGTAGGGGTTTAAGAACCTTTCTTTTATGCTGTCCGCGAAGACCTTTGTCGCCGCCACGTCGTCGGACACGAAAGGCACGATTTCTTCGTTTAAGGTGTCCTCTAAAAATTTAGAAAACACTTTATCGGTCATACAATCGTATACCGTTTCTTTACCCAACCAAAGCCCTGCCGGGACCAAATTGGTGTGGCTGCCGTTAAGCACGCGGACCTTTCTCTTTTTATAATATTTGATGTCTTTTGTAAGAACGACTTCTATATTATGAACACCGCTCTTAACGAAGTCTGAAATATTGCCCTTATCCTCTACCGCCCAAAGACCGAAAGGTTCGCCGACCGAAACCAAGCAATCTTCTTCGCCGATAAGTTCGGCTAAATGCGCTTTAAGTTCGGGGGTTCTGGGGTAACCCGACACGATACGATCGACCAAAGTATTGCAGTAGAAGTTTTGAGTATCGTTCCACTGTTTGAACTCTTTAGGAAGCTTCCATAAATCTATATACGCGTTTACGCATTTATATAATTCGTCGGCGTTGTTGTCGATAAGTTCGACGGGCATCATATAAACGCCGGGTTTGCCCGCTTTAAACCTTTCGTATAAAAACTTAGTGAGTTTAGCAGGATAAGTTATAGTCTCGAAGCCGTTTATATCGTCTTGTTCGTTGAAACAAATGCCGGCTTCGGTCGTGTTGGAAACTATCAGCTTAAGTTCGTCTTCCCTTGCGAGCGAGTAAAATTTTTCGACGTCTTCGAACGGCGAAATAACGTCCTCTAACACGTCGACGTTATAAACCTCTTCAACGGGTTTGTCGCCGCGTGCTCCGCGAAGCACTATGTGATATTTGTTGTTTTGCTTTTTGAAGCCTTCCAAATTACCGAAGGTAATGGGTTTTACTATGTTGACTTTGTAGTCGCCGCCCTCTTTGTTGAGCGTATCGAAATACAAATCCACAAACGTCCTTAAAAAATTGCCTTCACCGAACTGAACTACCTTAATCATTATAAAAACTCCTTAATAAATGCGATCTTTACGCACTATTTTTATATATTATAACCTATTTTAGCTTGCATTTCAACTGTAAATAGTATACAATATCGGTGAAATTACATATATCGTACAGGTTTTTATATGAGCTACGTAGAATTTGAAAAAACGGTAACTTCTAACGAGGTAACGATGCGCGCGCCGCACAGTCACAATATTTACGAGTTGTACTTTTTAAAAAAGGGCAAACGTCATTTTTTTATCGGCGATAAGATGTTCGCAATCGGCGCGAACACTTTTATTGCCGTGCCGCCGTTCGTCTTGCATAAAACCGAGGGCGGCGCGTACGAGCGGATAAACGTCTTTATCTCCCCCGATTTGTTCGACGATTTTCAAAACGAATTTTTAAAAAAGACTTCCGACAAACTCGGTTTAAAAATAAGCGAGGAGAGTGCCGATTTGATTTTCGGTCTGTTGGAAGAAGGCGTAAAGTTACAGCAAAAAAACGCGGCGAACGTAAAAAAGAAGTTGGCGATAATAGCGCGCACCGTCGTTTTGATACTGTCGGAAAACAGATTTGCCCCCGTCAACGCGGTTTCGTCTTCGTCGGAAAACGACGCGAACGTAGAAGTTCTTAAAATAATATACTATCTTAACACGCATTTTTGCGAGAACATAAAACTCAGCGACATCTGCGACGAATTTTACACTTCAAAAGTATCTTTATGTAAAAAATTCAAAAAAGTTATGCACTGCTCTATTATGGAATACGTGTCGGGTTTGCGCATAAACAAGGCGAAAGATTTATTGAGAAATTCCACCGAACTGTCGATAGAACAAGTTGCCGACGCTTGCGGATATTCCTCCGCAAACTACTTCGGACTTATGTTTAAAAAACAAGTGGGGCTTTCACCTTTGCAATTCAAAAAAACGTTGTGATTTATCGCACGTATAAAAAAACGGCATTACCTATCGTAATGCCGTTTTTTTGTTAAGTTTTATCAGCCTTTGCGCGTAACGCCGTCGGGCGTTATCGTCATGTCACCGATAGTTGTTTTACCTGCATCTACAGCCTCAACGAAGTCGTCGTAACGATTGACGCCTTGTTTGACTATCAGCTTATCGGTAAATTCAACGTCGCCTATCGTAACCTTGGTTACGTCCTTATCGTTCTCTGCGAGCCATAATCTACCTTTATTGTAGTAACCTAACGGTTTGTATTCGCTGATTACCACGACGTTATCGTAAGTAATCGTTTCGTTATACTCACAGATGCTTATCGGACCGTAGCCGTAACCTTCGTTATGCTTATCGACCGAACCGCTCTTAATGACAACGTCTTTTAACGTGACGTCGTAACCTGTATAGAACATACCGCCGTTTCTGTTGTATGCGGGGTTGTCTACCTCTACGTACAAGTTCTCGAACACGGTGTTTTTTACGTTGTACGCCATTATCGTTTGATTGGTTACGCTCGAGGTGTCGACTGCGTCGCCGCTACCTAAGGTTACCGTCAACTTGTTGTCGTCGTCGAGAACCAAAGTGCTGCCGACGTTGATTTGGTAACCGGTCATAGAAGCCGACGTTACCGACAAGTTCTTTACGGTGGAGTCGGTCAAACTGCCGAACAACCCGCCGCGGTCGCAAATGCCGTAAGCGACCTTCGTCACGGCACCGTTTTCGTCCAAAGTAAACTTCTGTACGGTTTCGTTAAAGTTGCTTATCGTATGCCCGTCGCCGTCGAAATAGAAGGTATGCGTGCCGGCATAACCGTAGAAGTTCTGTCCTTTATAGGTATTATCGCTGTAATAGGCTTGCCATTTCAAATTACCATAACCGTATCTATTCATTACGGGCGATATTTGGGTAACGTACTTAACGCCGTTTATCTCTTTGCTGCTATAATTGTTATACAGACTTAAGTCTATATCGCAAGCGAGCAAGAATGCACCCTCTATAGACTTTTGCGTCAAAACAATATCTTTATCGCCTAATCGAGTTTCGCCCTCTTTGGTGTCGTCAATAAAGATCGACCAATCTTTGGCATTCTCATTCACAACCATTCCGTCGGTTCTCGAGTCGCGCTTGACTGTCCTAATCGTTCCGTCAGTCGCTTGATACTGTTGCGTCAAAGTCATATAATATTCGGGTTTGGCGAAAACGTCTATGAATTCTTCGGCGCTTTCGATGAACTTAGTATAAACGTTAACTGGGATTTCATAAACGATATCGTTCGCGCCGTTTTTGCCGACGGTAACGATAAGCGTTTTTGTTATCAACGTCTTAGCCGTATTAGTAAGGCTTATTTTACCGCTTTCGCTATCGTAAAGTTCGGTTGCGACGTCGCTCTTTGCCACCACGGATTTGATAGCGTATCCGTCCGTCTCCCAAACGTTAGTCGTATCGTTGTCGAGTAAACCGGTTTCTACCGAATAGTTTGCGGTGTTCAAAATATTCGCAACGCTTACGCTAAACTGCTTGCTATACGCTTTGCCGCCGATTTTATAAGATATCCGACAAGTAACGGGATTAAGCGTACCTTTTTTGCCGCTCAACTTAGCGCTTAATTCGTTTGCGTTAACGGTAACGGTTATATAAGACGCGTCCGAAACGGTAGCGGAGAAATCGGTAACGACCGTGTCGTTCGTCAGTTTGACGGTAACGCTTCCGTCTTGTTTTATGGAAACGCCGTCCTCCGGCATCGCCTTGCCGTCCACGGTCAAAACCGTGGAGGCGTTAGCGTTATCTCTCCAGTTGCCGACTTCTGCAAACAAGCCTTTCCAGACCGCGACGCCGGTAGAAATATCCCAGCATTCGTTATCGAAGCCCGTCATATCGTAATCCGACTGAGCGAAGGTGTACACGTCGTCGTAACGGTTGATGCCGTTTAACACGTAGAACTCCGCAAAAGAGGTTACGTCGATGCCGCCGACGGTCGTTATATCCGCGTCGTTTTCGGCAACGGTAAGCCTTGCCGTCTGATAATTTGCAATCCACTTGTTCTTACTTATGACTACGACATTTTCCGCAGAGGCGTTCGCAGCGCTTGCCGCCGGTTTTTGACCGAAGCCGATAGCGCCGTTGCCGTAAAGTTTAGGCATCGTATCGAGTTCCGGCGTTTCAACTATAACGTTCTTTAAGTGGCCGTATTGATAGACTGTCAAAAGCGCGAACATACGGTTGCCTGCGGTGTTGTCGCTGGTCCCCCAAGAGTTAAGGTCTAAATAAACGTTCTCTATGGTAGATTTAGCGTCCATATTGTTAGCGATTACGCCGTACGCCATCGCGTAACCGGTGCTATTAATCGTGATATTAACATTGCTGAAGCCGACGTTCTTTACGGTTGCGCCAGTCAAGTTTCCGAACAAACCGCCGAAGTCTCTGTTTATGGTGAGGTTCTTTACCGTGTGCCCTTGTCCGTCGAAAATACCGTTGAACTTAATCATATCGGTCGAACGACAGTTAACGGAGTGACTCAATAAAAAGCCGCTGTCGTCGGAAATGTCGCCTTTGTTGTTAATGTACACGTAAGCATTGCCACTGTAATGACCGAGCGTCGTGCCGGTTAAGTCAATATCGTCGGTTAAGATATAGTAACCGGTATTGCCGCCGCCGAGCGTACAAGTCGTTACCTTAAAAGTATCCGAAAGACGCGCGAAGTCGGTCTTCGACATATATTCTTTAAGTTTGAACTCGTTGGCGTAGCCTTTGATACTGCCTGCCTCATCTCCGTAACCCGATACGGTAAGATATATAGGTTCGGAGTCTACGCTAACGGTCTTTCCGTCTTCCGTATACTGCGCGTGTTGAATAACTTCCACCTTGTAACTTACCCTTGCGAAATTAAGGAAGTCTTCCGCAGTGGAGATAATACCCGAGTAAACGTTCAACGGAATTTCGTAAACGCAGATGCCGTTTACCTTTGTATCCGTCCTGACTATAACGGTCTTTTGCAATAAACCGTCGGTATCGTTGGTTAAAGCGCATTTACCGTTTACCCAATATTCCGTTCCGCTTGTCTTATCGACGACCGACACGACGTCACCGCCGAGTTCGTCGGTAATATAATCTGCCGAGAAGCCGTGCATACAAGAATAATCGAGTTCTTCTTTAACCGTATAAGCCGCATTAACGGTAACGGTGAACGTTGCCGAACAAGGTTCGCCCGACACGGTAAACGAATAAGTAATCGTTACCGGGGTCGTGCTTTCGGCATGCGCCGTAACGAGTACCCCGCCGTCGACCGCGCTACACGTAACGACGGAAGTATCCGACGAGGTGAACGTGCCGTTTAAGACGTGTTCGGCGTATTTGTCCGAAACGACTTTCACGACAGCCGTATTGTTGTCCGTAACTTCGCCGCCGAGTTCGTCTAAAACAATTTCGTCGGTTTCTACGTCGTTAACGTAAGTCTTCAACGACTGCAATACCGCGGTGCGGAATTCGCTTACGGTAACGTTTACCGAGAGCGATTTTTCAATACCGTCCACTTTGAAGGTTACGGTTATAGCCGCTTTGCCGACTGCGACGGCGCTTACCGCGCCGTTTGCGTCGACAGTCGCTATCTGCGTATTGTCGGACGCAAACGTTACGTCGGTAGCGTTTGCCCTTTCGCATACAACCGCTATGGTTGCGGTATCTTTAACGGCGATACCCTCTTCTTTCTTAAAGATTTCGGTTTCGTTTACCTTTGCGCCGTCAATCGTCAAGTATGCCGAAGACGCTAAAAGTTCCTTTTCGGCGTCGACGCGGCCTGCCCAAACGAGTTTGTTTTGATAAATAGCCCAGTAAGTGTTGTCGGTAGTGAACTTATCCAAAGAAAGTTCGCCGTCTTCCACCGCTTTTATCATCGCCGCATAGTCGTCGTAACGGTAGGTGCCCGGAACGTACAACTTGTTAGTCGCGCTCTTAATGGCTTCGTTAGTGCCGGTATAGTCGTATCCTTTGCCTACGAATTCGGAACCCGCACCGTTGTCGGT
>CAZARP010000007.1:25285-27458 GCA_964487575.1 uncultured Christensenella sp. | reverse complement strand
TGCCGGTATAGTCGTATCCTTTGCCTACGAATTCGGAACCCGCACCGTTGTCGGTGATGTCTTTATTCGTTTCGTTGGAAGCGACGTATACGCGGTTGCCCTTATAGTATCCGCCGAGCGACGGCGTCTTGGTGATGAATACGAAGTTTTCTATACAGCATTTATCTTTGTTGCCTTGTACGAAGTAAATCGCATTACTGCCGTCACGAACCATAGGTCCGTAGCCGTACATGCTGTCACCCATAACTATTTCGGGTCCTTCGGGGAATTCCACGACGACGTTTTTGAATACGCCGACGTTAAACGCTAAGCCTATCGCCGACTGACGGTCGTGGACTTCACCGGAAATTTGAACGTAAACGTTCTCTAATCCCGCATAGTAGCTGTACTGGTTAGCAAGCAACGTTTCGTTGCCCTTGCTGCCGTAAGTGACGTTTGCGAAGGCGATATTCTTTATCCTCGTCGCGACGCCGCCGGGCAACTCTGCAATGCTACCGACGTTAGACCTGTTAAAGCCGCCGTTCGACGCATCGATATTGTATCCGCTGTACAAGCCGGTCAAAACGCCGTCGGTTGCCGTCGATATGTCGTACGCGCCGACCTTACCGAACAAACCGCCGTTGGAGCCGCTGTCTAAATGCAAGTTGGTTACTGTATGCCCCAATCCGTCGAAGGTAGCCGCGGTGAACCATCTGTATTCGGTTACCCACGTATAAGTGCCCGTCAAACCGAACGCCGCGAACTTGCCGCCGTGTTCCTTGTCGTACGCACCGTTGATAGACACGGAAAGCGGTAAACTTATACCCTGCATATCGATGTCTTCAGCCAAAGCGTAACTGCCGGTAATTATCTGCCTCGGATAAGCAAAGGTCATTACGTCTGCCGTGTTCTTTGCACCGGTTGCATATTGATAGAGCCATTCTTGCGAAGGTGCGCCGAAGAATTCGACGAAGTCTTCTACGTCGACGATAATCCTGTCGTAACCCTTGATTGTTACGGTATAGCCGACTTTATCGTCATAGACGGTGAAAGTCGCCGTGTTGTCTTTAATGGTTAAGCCGTATACGTTGCCTTCGTCTACGGTAAGCGACGTTACCTCGCCGCCTATCGTTTGAACAGCGTAGTTCGCGACAAAGTTTTTACCCGATTGTTCAAACCACTGTTTAAGAGTGGTAAAGTCGGTACCGTTATAGTAACCGCCGTCGTGAGCCGAATACATATCTATGGCTTCGGTAATTTCGTAAACGGGTTTTCTAACCTTTACGGTGACGTATTTGCTGATTTCCACGCCGTCGTCGTAGATAGTTATCTTAACGACTACTTCGCCTGCGTTTAACGCGGTAATCTTTCCGTTTTCAATAGATACTATACTATTAGCACTGTAAGTGAACGAGGGATTTACCTCTTGTCCGCCGATAGTGGTTACCAGTACGAAGTCGCGTTGGTTAACGTACGCGGTGCCTTCGTGTTCGGCAACGGTATCGAGAGCTATTTCGTCGAATATGAAAGCCGTACCGTTTTCGCCGTTCAGCGTGAATACGTATTCGCTCGATACCGACACGTCAAAGGAAAGCGTAAAGGTGTTGCCGTACCAAGTCGTTGTGACGGTAAGACGGTCTTTACCCTTTGTGCCGTTGGAATTGAACACGCCGTCGTCTATCGAACCTAATTCGAGCGAAGCGTTTTCCCACGCGTAGGTATACGTCAATCCGTTGTAGGTATTGCCGTTATACGTTACGTAAGGTAACAAGTCGCAAGACTCACCGTTAACTACGCTGACTATGCCGCCGACTACAGCGTCGACGTTTATTACGGGCGTTTCCGCAAATTTAACGTGAACGAGTATCTCTTTATAATCCGACCCGACGGTTGCCCTAAAGGTAACGTCGCCGGTCGTAAGTATTTCTACCTTGCCGTCGTTACCGATTTTCGCAATAGCTTCGTTGTCGGACGACCACGTAATACTATCGGTTACGTTGGGCGTATCCAAATGAAGCACTACACTGTCGGTAGGTTCTACGGTTATTTCAATGCCTTCCCTTATCTCGGTATTGCCGGTAACGGTTACGCCGTTGAACACGGCTATGCCGTTGGAAACCTTCCAATACCTCGTATCGAAGTTGGTAAAGGACTCGCTGTTCGTGCTTTCGGACAAATGTCTGTAAGAATAGTA
>CAZARP010000007.1:24087-25185 GCA_964487575.1 uncultured Christensenella sp. | reverse complement strand
AGTGATGCGTAACGAATTCCGTACCCGTAACGAGGTAAACGTTGCTCATATTCGGGAAACCGAACCTGTTACCGGCGAACAACGGTCCGCCGACGTAAGTCGGTAAAACGGTTACGGTCGGATATTCGAACACGCAATCGTGAATTTTGAACGCGTAATTATAACTGCCGCCGGCTATGATAGAACAACCGTTGGCGCCGCCCTTATCGTCGCTTGCGGAAGAAACCTGAACGTAAACGTTGGTTATTTCAGCCGCGCAGACGGTGTAATTGCCCGCGATACCGCCGCAAAGAGCGGCAACGTAATATTGAGAAGAAGTAAGAGAGGTCAACGAAACGTTCGTCAAACCAACGTTCTTAACGATACCGTTGTATATCAAACCGATAATGCCGTACTGACTGTCGTTGGTGAACGCAAGACCGTTTATGACGTGACCCTGTCCGTCGAACGTACCCTTAAACGCCATATTCCCTTTGGAGAAATATTGGGTTTTGGTGGTCGTTGCGGAATTGTTGTATTCGTACGCGAAGCGAGTGTCGATAGTTTTACCCGACATATCTATGTCGGCGTCGACTATCGTATATCCGCCGTAAATTACGGGCGCTTCCACAGTCGGCGCATTATAACCGTTTATGGTAATCGCGTCTTCGGGGATGTCCGTGCGCATAAACGTAAGCAACTCTTCGGCGTTAGTAATTACCGCATAATAAACTTGTAAGTTTTTGAGGGTATAACCGACCGTTTCGTTATAAACCGTAACGTCGCCGACGGTGTTAACGTCGTACGGGTCGATGAAGTTTACGCCGAACACGTTGCCGTCGATAACGGACAACGCTCTGCCGTTTTGATAAGCTTCGACGATTGCGCCGCCCATACCCGTAACTTCAGCCAACGAGCCGTTTGCGGTATAGCCGTACAAGGTAGAGAACTTCCCTACCGTCGCCGTATAGTCGGCTAACGGTTTTTTAACCTTTACGGTATATAACCTTTCAAAAGCGTCGTCGCCGCTGCCGACGGTAACCTTAAAGGTCGCCTCGCCGGCTTTAAGCGCGGTTATGGTTTTTGTGGTTTCGTTCCATTCGACAACGCCGTCGTTTT
>CAZARP010000007.1:21844-23987 GCA_964487575.1 uncultured Christensenella sp. | reverse complement strand
GTATCGTCGTCGACGGAACCACCGCAAGAGCAAGCGGCGCACAATGCCATACACAACGTGAGAAGAACGGCAAAAATTGTTAACAATAACTTTTTCATCATATTCTCCTTCTACTATGCAAACAGTTCCATTTTGCTGATAGTCTGATTACAAACGTCGCCGCTTTGACCTTCTTGAGTATCGAAGTTGCCGCAATCGTCAATCCATTCTTTCAACGTGAGAAGAACTTCGTTCAGTTCCGCCGCGGGAACGTACGTCGAGTTATAAAGCGTCACTAAGTTCCACGCAGGCATCACGTATTCTGTATATATATGCCTCTTAATCACGTGACAAAGTTCGGGGTCGACCGTGCCGTAAGTTTCTTCTATTATCGCAACTGCCTCGTTACATATAGCGATTTCTTCACGGAGTACGGGCAACGGGAAATTAGCGCGGTTTGCCGCACTGGTAAGTCCGCCCGTTCCGCCGGTCGCTACGAGAATGTTTTTGCTGTTAAGCAACGAAGAGTTCCAGTCGCGCTCGTGGATAAACAATTCCTTCATCTTAGGCGCGGCTTCTCTAAACATTGCGTCGAACCATTTTTCACGCAGTTCTTTATCGTCCTGCATGCAGTCCCAAGTCAATTTATAGTAGAGATACTCTTTAAGGTTGGTAAAACCGGTATTACCCGTTTCGCCGCCCTGGTTTTGCACGAAAACGAACTGGGCGTTCGACGCCGCCATTTGACGATAGAAGTCGTCGCCGTAATGCTCGAAGCTATCGTACATCATCGTATAATACTGGAAGTTGGTTTGATAACCCCAAATCCACATCGTAGGAAGAATATCGCCCCATTTTTCGGCGTTTTCCAACGATTGGTCGCTGTAACCGCTGTAAATGCTGGTCATACGGTTGAAGCCGCCCGAGTGACAATAGAATGCGCCGCAGTGTTCGTTAAGTACCAAATCGGGATGATTGACGACGTATTTGCCCTCGGTTTCGTCCCAATGCGCCGGCGCCTGATCGAACGACGAATAAGCAAAGAACATAAGACAAAGATTTTCCATCTTGTATTCTTCGTTTTCGGGTTGGTTCATCCATTCTTCCACCTTATCCCATACGTTATTGATGAAGATCATAACCGCGCCTGCCGAGGAACCGTAAAAATTCAACGCTTCGGTGCAAGCCTCGCAAGAACATATAGAAGTGTTGTCTTCCATAGAAATGGAGACGTTATATCTGCCGGGGAATTTGGTTTCCGCAATTTGCAGAACGTCTGTTATTTTGTTCGCGGCAGCCTGAACCATATCGGCATACGCGTCTTCGTCGCCGTGCGCCGTATAGCAGAGTTGGTTGCCGTTGTCGGAATACCATTCGGAAGTCGATTTAGGCACGTAACTGTTCAACAATTCGTCGGTGTTGTGCCAAGAAGCGCTTCTGCCCTGGCAACCGGGTTTTTCGTAAATCGGCAAAGTGTATGCGCCGTAAGAACCTTTGTCCTGACGGTAACGGTACGCTATGTTGTTAGCGACGTTACTACGAACCCAACCTGCGTTGGAACCGCGGAATTCTATATCGGGGACTTCCTTAACGTCGAAGTCTTTCAACTTAACGTCGGTTTTACCCTTATCGATATCCCACGTATCCCAGTAATACACGTCGAAGTTGAAGTATATCTCCAAGAAAACGTACACCGAATAAAGCGTTGCGCGCGTGTTTGGCCCGACGATATAAATAGTGTCGTCCTTAGTTAAAATACGGCAACCCTGGGTGGTGTATTCCGCGATGGTAACGTCTTCGCCGAGGCTTTTGAACATCTGCGTTTCGCCCAAAGATATATACTTATTGCCTGCCTTGTGGGTAGCCATACTCGCGTTTTCGACCATAGTGGGAAGTTTAACGCCGGTAGCTTGTTCGAACAAGTCGACCAGTTCGACCTTCGCAGTAGTGATAAGGTCGTCAGCTCCGCTCGGAGTGATTATGGTATAGTCGGATTTACCGTTTTTGACCAACCATTTTTCGGTATCGGGAGCGGTGCGGATATGCGTACCCTCGTAAGTGTGTCTGTTTATTTCTTTATCGGCAGAGCCGTATATAGAGTACTTGCCGAAGTCTATTTCGGTAGAACCGCTATTCGTGCTGCCGCCGTTGTTATTATTGCCGT
>CAZARP010000007.1:19763-21744 GCA_964487575.1 uncultured Christensenella sp. | reverse complement strand
GCCGTTATTGTTGTTACCGGAATTATTACTGTTACAACTGCAAGCGGAAAAAGACAAGCATAACATTAAAGCGAGTAAAAGCGATATTAAACGTATCTTCATAACGTTACTCCTCCTCGTACACAAGAACGTTATAGTACGCCCTTGCGGTGTTGCCGGCTTCGTCGACGACGTAAACGCCGATAACGTATCTGCCGGTTTCGTTAAAGTACACGCCGTGCAATCTGCTGCTGCCGGTTATTAAATCCCAATGTTCGTTACGAACGAAAATCAAAACCTTCAAATCGTTGTATGCGGTATAGTTGTCGCTATACGTGAAGGGTTTGATTGCGTGCAAAGCGTTCTTTTTAACTCTTATTTCTTTGGTCTCGTCGATGCCGTCCGCGAAGCTGACTTCGGGTTTAATGTTATCCCTGACCATTATCGCGATTTGCGTTTCGTACGAAGCGCCGTTGCCCAAAGTATAGGTATAAACTACGTAATAGAAGACAATTTCGTCCAAAGATATTTGGTAATCTCTGTCGGCGATTACGTTTTCGAGCTTAATACCGTCTTTAGAGGTAACGTACACGTAATTGCCGTCGGCGTCCATATATCTGACGGATACGGCAAGCGCGTCGTAAGTCGTCGGGAACAACGGACTCGTAAACACGCCCTTGGTAACCGTGAATTCGTCGAACTGAGATTTAGCTCCGGTGATGTTCGTTTCATAAACGCTGCCGGACGTTTCGCCGACTCTCATACGGTTGGAGAACGTCTGCCCCATAAACGATTTAACCGCAAACGCGCAGACGCCGCTTATGTCCTCTACCTTAACGGTAACGAGACAACGGTCGCCTTCGAATTCGGGCATCTCTACCGGAACGTAAGACGCTAAACCGGAACCGAGTTTGTTGCCCGACATAAGCAAGTTGATACCCTTGGTCGTTTTCAAACTGACGCCGCTGATTTTTTGCGTAATGCCGTTAACGGTGAACAATAAATCCAAACCGTTTTGTTCGGCTATGATGTCTACGGTGTTGGCACTGTTTAAATAATCGGTCAACGTTATGGTAACCTTATTGAAACCGCCGTCGAGCGAGACCGTTCTGCTGGGTTTGTTGGGGTCGGGACATTCCGATGAGAATTGCATCTGGAAGTTGCTGTAAGAAACAACGTTCGCGTAAACGATTTCCGCGCTGTCGGTGGTTTCCGCCGTCTCTACGTAAGACTTTTTGCCGTCGTCGTCGGTATTCAACGTGCCGTTGAACACGTATGCGATAGAGTTGGAGCCTGCCGCCATCAAATTAGCGTAATCGAAACCGTCTATAACGAAGTATTTGCCGTAATTTGCGTACGACATACCGTCGCCGTAACCGACGTCGATAATATCGACCGTAACGGGCGCGCTTTCGGTATCGTTATATTTATACTTAAACGTCAAAGTTTCGTTACCGGTAACGAGATAGTGTTTAATCTGTTCTTCGGTCAATTTCGCGAAGTTTCCGCCGTCGACCGAAACGTAAACGTCGGCTACGTGCGGTACCGCGCCGGTATCGCCCATCGTGTACGCAAAGTAGTCGTCAATAGTATAGGTAGCGCCTTTAACGAAGTAATTGGGCATAGTATACTGGTCGTAATAATTGACTATATTTTTTTCGTCCACGCAGACGACTTTATATTCGAATTCCGCCGTGTAAACGTTATCCGCCATATCGTAATGTATGGTGTATTCGCCCGTATATCTCGGTTCGAAAGTGCGAGTCGAATAATCTATCTCGGTTTTCTTGCCGCTGGGGTCGATAACGTATACGGAAACGTTAACCGCTTTGTTTATGCCGGTCGCGTTAACGTCGGGGATTTCGTTATATTCGCCCGCGTTGAGTTTTGTAAGTCTGTTTTCTTCGAAAGAAATACCCTCCGCCCTATTGACCGCGTTATAGTCTAACGTCGACACGGTAGTGTTGCCGTAAACGTCGCGCACGGTGTATACCACGGTATA
>CAZARP010000007.1:14332-19663 GCA_964487575.1 uncultured Christensenella sp. | reverse complement strand
CGAGAAGTATTTACCTTCCATTTCGAAATAAACTTCGCCGGTGGTGAATTCCCAATCGAGAGTTTCCAGGCCGTAATTGGTGTAAATTTCCGGTGCGTCGAAGTCGGTAACGACTACCCTGTCTTGAACAGCCGCCGAGTTGGATTTATGATACAATCTCCAGACTTCGTTGGTGTCGGTATCCCAGTTAAAATGTATACCGCCGGTTTCGGTGAGCAACGAGAACGAGCCTCTGCCCGAAGACGCGCCGTAATTACCCGAATACCTGGTATGCACGTGACGGTTGTAACGAGTGGTGCCGTAGTTTATCGTAGCGGTTCTGTTAGACGTCTGCGTGCCCCAGTATTCCAAACCGGTTAAGGGTTGGTTGGACGCGCCTGCGCCTAAATAGAAGCCGCCGTTACCCGTCGACCACACGTAAAATTCTAAATATTTACTCGAGTCGTAGCAGTCCACTATTCTGAAAAGAATATACTTACAACCGGCAACGTATGCGCTGTCGTATTCTTCGGCAGTATCCTCTTTATCGTTTGCGGCAGCGTATTCTTTACCGTCGGAATACGAGGTGCTTCCCCAGCTGATACGCGGATAGGCTTGTACCACGTCCATAATATCGAAATCGTTGACGTTGACGGGTACGTTGTACCTAAACACGTCGCCATCGGCAAGGGTTACCCTTATGCCTTCCGGCTCGTAGCCGTTGTTGCCGTAGGTGTTTTGTATTACGGTTTTACCCGACGAGTCTTTAACGCCCGTAGACGTTTGTTTAAGACCCGGATAGGTTAATTTACCGTAAGACGCGGTAGAGTTGGTAGAACTGAATTCGTATATCTCTTTATATACGTTAAAGTTCTTAACCCCCTCGATTTCGCCGCTGTCGCTGAAATACTTCAACGTGTACGTGCCTTTTTGGTCGAGTTTATACTCGGTTCCGCCGACGTCGCTTATAATAACGCCGTCCGGTAAAACGAGTATCGGGTTCTTGCCCTCTACCGGCGAGCCTGCTTCGTCGACGACCAAATCAACCGTTTCGGGAACGGTCAAAAAGGTGTTGAGTCCGTATTCCGCCGCGAGGTCCTCGGTAACGACTTGCGCCGCCAAAACCGACTGTCCGTTAGCGCCGCTTAACGAAACAATCGCAAACGACATACAAACAGCCGCCGAAACGCCGAGCAAAAGACTCAAAATCTTCGTAAGCTTTTTGTTCATACACTCCTCCTTTTAACGTTTTTTAATTTTTTATTTTATGTAAACGGGTTTCGGCACGTTGTCCGGAACGACGATACCTTTTGAACCTTCTTTCGCCGTTCCGAACGCAACATAACCGCCCCCCGAAAAGGGGCTTATAAATTATTCTTTCAAGCCGCCCATCGACACGTTGCCCATTATCTTATCGCTCATTATTATGAACAATATAACGAGCGGAATGGCAAGTATCATACACCCGGCTATATACTGCGGAGCGCCTTGCGCTTCCATAGTACGGTTTTCGGACGCCATACCGGTATCGCCGACCATATCGAACACGCCGTACGCGATGGTAGGCAAGCTGGGGAAGAAAAGCAACGGGGTTTGATAGTCGTTCCAAAGGTCGATAAACGAAAGCAAGAATATCGTGCCGAACATTTTAGCCGCAAGCGGTACCATTATATTTATATAGGTACGCAGTTGCGACGCCCCGTCGATTTCCGCCGCTTCTATATAGGTATCGGAAATCCCTGCATAGTATGCGTAGAAAACAAGGAAGTACATACCGGTAAAGTTGATTTTTTGGAAAATCATACCGGCGTAATTGTCGTAAAGTCCTAAAGTTTTAAGCATACTTATCGTAGACGGTTGAGAACCGACGATAGGTATGGTCATAATAACGACGATGGTCGTGTATACGACGGTGCTGAACTTATAGCGGTATTTAGAGCACAAGAAGCCGACCGTCATAGTCGTCAACGCGTATACCAAAGAACCGCCGCCCGCGTATACGATAGAGTTGATTATGTAATTGACGAAGGTCAATCTGTGACTAACCGACTCTATATCGCCCCAGATAGAAGTATAACTGTACTGAGGACCGCCTGCCAACATATTAAAGTTTTGCATGGTACGCGAATAGTTTGCGAACAACAAATCTTCGTAAGCGTAACTATAGTACGTGCCGTTGGTAAACACCCACGCGCCGTTTTGATTAAGAACGTACTTGCCCTGTTGCATAGCGTTAAAGTAGGCTATGTCCGGGAAGCCCAAAACGTTGCCGCGTTCAAAGTCCAAGGTACATTTAAGCGAGGTCAAAAGCCCCCAGCTTAAAAGCACTATAAGCGATATTGCGTACACCATCATTATAACGAAGGCTATGATAATCAACGGATTGACGATTTTGAACTTTTTGTCTTTAGGGACGGTTACGCCGTTAAACGTCATTTGTTTGGTTTTCATTTACGTCACCCTCCTTTTAATCCGTTCTCGGTCCGTACTTTTCAAGCAAATGTCTGACGACAAGCGTAATCGGGACCAAAATCGCCGTCATTATAAGCCCCAACGCGGCAAGCTCCGGATACGACGAAGGTATCTTGGAAGCGACCGTGGTAAGGCCTTTACTTTGTTGAGTTTGCAGATACAAGAAGAACCCGAAAGTAGAGAACTTGTTTCCGCCGCTGCTGCCGAACAAGGTGTACAACTGCATCTGATTGGTAAAGATACCGGCTATACCCACCACGACGAAGGTAATAAACGTCGGGAAGATCATCGGTATGGTTATATGGAAGAACTCTTGCAGGGTATTGACGCCGTCAAGTTGCGCGGACTCTATTATAGAGCCGTCTATACCGCTCATAGAACCGGTAAACAACATAACGTTCTGCCCGAAGCCCAGCCATATATTAAAGAACAAGACCACGGCGAACTGCGTCGCTTCGTTTTCCAGCAGGCCGCCTTCTAAAGCACCCCCCAGCGCTAAGTAAACGTCGGTAGTGATATATTTATAAAGCATTGCAAAAACGACGCCAGACACGACATGCGGCAAATACAGCACGGTGCGGAAGAACTTAGCGAACAGATAATTTTTGGCGATGTAGTAAGAGAATACGAGCGCCAAACCCAATACTATAACCAAGTTGATAGCGTACAGTATCAAAGAGTTTTTGATGTATTCCCAACCGGTCGCGCTGAAGAAAAGCGCGAACGCCTTTTCGAAGTTCTTGAAAGAAAAAGTTTGCGGCGCCAAAAAATAGTCGTCGTCATACAACTTAAACGCCATTAAGATAGAGTTAAAGTTGACGTATATGTAACAAATACAAAATTGTAAAAGAGGCAAAGCGATCATTATGCAATAAAAGATAAGTCTTTTTTGCTGTCTGTTAAGCTTCGGGTCTTTTCTAACTATCGTCGGTTCATTGGCGACGTTTGCGGAATTTAAGTTATCCATAATTCCCCTTTTTTTCTTATTTCGACCGCTATATGGTCGATTTAGGTTTTAAGTAAACTATTTTACGATAAATTACGCTATCCGCCTTCGGCAGATGCTAAAAGCGGATAGCGCGTTTGCACCGATTAAGGCCTATACGTATAAACGTTCAGCCATGCATCGCTACTGATTTTGCTGTATTCGAAGTTTGCTTTGGCGCCGTACGTATAAGTGCCGTCGGCATTCTTCTTATCGTTGGCATACGCGGGATACACGCTTGCCGACTTAGTGTACGCGTTGGTGATGATAGTAGCGTTGGCAAGCTCTATAATTATCGTCGAACGCGACTTTTTAAACACCGCCTGAGACTCTGCGGTACCGCCGTTAGCCGTCGTCTTAGCGGCAGCGTAAACGATGTTGGAACCTGCCTCGTTATCGCGAAGGTTCCATAAGCGACGATAATAAGTAGACATACCCGCAAGTTCGGTTTTGCTTAAGCTATATTTAATAGCGCGGCACTGACCGGAAATAGACGTAAAGCTGCGGAGTTCGGGTTCGGAATAGCAGAACGCGACGAACGCCTTAACCGCGTCGTACTTTTCTTTATTTCTTTCTACTTTTTTGTTGACGTTACACCAACCCTGACCTATATCTATAAGACAAGACGCCTTGCTGGTCGTTCTGTTGTAATATTCCGAAGTCGGGTCGCTTCTTTCAGCAGTGCTGAAAGTTGTGGGGAGCGCCATAAGACGAACGTCTACCTGATGAGTATCGCTCGTTTGCAAAGCGTAACTTTCCAACCTGCCGTTGTCTTTCGCTTCGTTATACCAATAGCTGCCGTCGATAAGCATTGCGCATTTGGTCAACGTCTTATTTTTACCGCCGGAAATCAACGCTTCCATCGCCGTCGTATGCGAAGTGTTGGCATTGCCGGTTTCGGCATCCGTATAATAACCTTCACGCTGGATGATTTCCATCATAGCGTACGCGTAGTATTTTGCGACCATGCTGTTGCCTAAATAGCCGGTTGCCGGCGTCAATTCAACCCATTCGGTCTTCGGCTTTTTGATATATTCTATACCCGGCAAAATAGCCTCGTCGGTATAACCGGTAACGATTTCCACCTTGCCGCTGCAATCGTAGTAG
This sequence comes from uncultured Christensenella sp., assembly GCA_964487575.1. Taxonomy (GTDB): domain Bacteria; phylum Bacillota; class Clostridia; order Christensenellales; family Borkfalkiaceae; genus UBA1259. The sequence goes on along the minus strand of CAZARP010000007.1, from coordinate 15,120 downwards.
TTTGCCATTTGCTGTTGACCCGCAAAAGACGCCCAGAAACCCGCTACCGCATAAGAGTCGTAGTTACGGCAAGAACCTGCCAAACATACGGGTGCAATATCTTGGTCGTCGAGGTATTCCATCAAAGCGACGAATTCCTCGAAAGAGCAAGGCAAACCGTCGTCGTCGGTACCGTACACGTTGTCGGGTCCTTTGGACTTTTTAGCGTCCTTACTGCCGACAAAGTAAACCTCTTCGGCAAGCGAGATGCTGTCGAAAGCCTTTACGTCATCTTCGTCTTCCGCAGGGAAGAACGCGTTTACCCCTTCTAAGACTTCGTGATTGTAGCTTAAGTTAGCATAAAACTCGTAGTGAGGTATACCGTAATATTTGCCTTCGCTGTCTAAACAGCTGCTTTTAATATTTTCGAAAATGTTGTCTTCCAACGTGCCGCCGACCCTCGCGTGACCCGAGGTGAGTTCTTCGTCGTCGACGCGGAAGGTGTCTTTAACCACGTCGGTTAAATCGGCAAGTATGCCCTGTTCGGCAAGGTTGCCGGGGAGCTTGGTACGTTCGGAGAAGCAAACGTCGACGTTGTTGGAGCCGAAGCCCGCGGTTACGCCCGAAGTACCCATTTGTTTTGTAACGTTGACGTATACGCCGATATGACCGCCGCCGAAAGAATAATTGTTATATTCTTCGGCAAAACGCTCTACGGTAGCGTCGAGCCAAGCGTTACCGACGCCGCCGTTCATGCTGGTTACGTTGATAACCGTCTTCCTCGACTTGTCGTTGTGGTTCCACTCGCC
>CAZARP010000007.1:7142-14232 GCA_964487575.1 uncultured Christensenella sp. | reverse complement strand
TTGACTCGCCGCACGCCGCGAACGACAATACGAATATCAATGATAATAGTAATGCAATAAATCTCTTCATTTATAACACCTCCTACTTTGTTAATAAAGATTTTTATTTGCCGCGTCGTTTGAAGCACGACGCACGCGCTTTTTTGCCTTCTGTGCAAGGTATCGCACTCTTGCCATTACATACTATAATATAAAAAAAATATAAACAGCACTTATAGGAAAAATTCCTATTTATTTTTTTCTTGTTTTGTGAAATTTGCACATTTTGACTTGTCGGGCGTTAAAAATGCACTTTTTACAAGTTTTTTCTAATCAAAAACCGCCGCAGTCGTAGTTTTTAGATAAAAATCGGGCGCGGTTTTTGTTCATTTTGTTTAGATTTACGGTGCAAAATTCGCGACAAGATAAATAAATTTGATTTTTTTATATAAAAAGCGTATAATGGTTTACGAAAATCCACACGAAAAGAGGCGATTATGGCGAAGGTTATTCTTGCAAGCAATTCACCGAGAAGAAAAGAAATTTTGGAAAAGTTCGGGATTGATTTTAAAGTGGTTAAAAGCGATTACGAAGAAAAAGACGTTTACCCCACCCCTAAAGACACGGTAACCGCTTATGCGCGCGGTAAAGCGGAAAGCGTGTTTTACGCGACGGGCAAGCCTAAAGACACGATAGTGCTCGGCGCCGACACCGTGGTTTGCATAGGCAACGAGATTATCGGCAAGCCGAAAGACAAAGCCGACGCGGTTTGCACTTTAAAAAAGCTGTCGGGCAAGACGCACACGGTCGTTACGGGTTACTGCTTAATCTCTCGCGACAAGTCGGTAGTAAACGCGGTCGCTTCGCACGTGACGTTTAACGAACTCGCCGACGAGGAGATATGCGATTACGTCGACAGATTTAAGCCGTTCGACAAAGCCGGCAGTTACGGCGTGCAAGACGACTTCCCTTTGATAAAAGAGATTTCGGGGAGTTTTTACAACGTTATGGGACTGCCGATAGAAGACATAAAAGAAGCGCTAAAAAAATTTTAGCGCTTCTTTTATGTAGAATTTTATTCCGTTTTATTTATTGTGTTTGCCGTAGTGAACGTGCAACAGTTCGTGCGTTCTGCCCTTTAACACGTTGTTATACAGCGCGTCGAGCACCGGGTTGTCTTCCGCACGACGGACGGAAAGAAGTCTGTCGGTATCGTACAATCCTTTGGAACGCTTGTGCTTGTCTTCCCTAACCGCGAACGGTTGACCGCCGCCGTTAACGCATCCGCCCGGGCATGCCATAACTTCGATAAAGTCGAAACGTTCGCCGGACTGCATACGTTGAATAAGCTTTTCGGCATTGCCGAGTCCGCTACATACCGCAATTTTTAAACTGCCTTCGCCGAAGGGGATTTCGAACTCCTTAATACCGGCGTCGCCGCGTTGACCCGCGTTTGCGAGAGTTACCAGTTCCGCACGGTTTTTGTTCGCGGATACTCTACGCAAAACGGCTTCGGTTACGCCGCCCGTTACGCCGAAGATTACGCCTGCACCGGAAACCGTGCTGAACGGCATATCTATCGCTTCCGGCTCGATTTCGTCAAATTTGATGCCGGACTCTTGTATCATTCTTATTAAACCTTTGGTGGTAAGCACCGCGTCTACGTTGGGGATGCCGTCGGTAGTGAATTCTTCCCTCGCCGCCTCGAACTTCTTGGCGGTACAAGGCATCACCGCGACGTGGAAGTGGTTTTCACCCTTTTCTTTCGCCTGAGATTTGACGATGGACGCCAACATCTGCATAGGCGAACGACACGTCGAGATGTTTTCTATAAGTTCGGGGTGCTTCTTCTCGGCGTACTGTATCCAACCGGGACAGCACGACGTGATAAGCGGAAGTTTGCCGCCGTTATTAAGTCTTTCGACGAATTCGTCGGTTTCTTCGAGTACGGTTAGGTCCGCGCCTAAGGTCGTATCGTAAATTTCGTCAAAACCCATAAGACGAAGCGCCGCCACGATCTTGCCCATAACGTTCTCGCCTTCTTTAACGCCCAGCTCCTCGCCTATCGCGACCCTTACCGCAGGCGCAATTTGGACGGTGGTCTTAACCGACGGGTTGTCGAGAGCCTTCCACACTTCGTCGGCGGCACTGTGAAGTACCAACGCGCCCGTCGGGCAGACGCTGACGCACTGACCGCAACCGACGCAAGGCGACTCCGACATAGGTCTGTCGAAAGCCGTGCTTATGGTCATTTTGGAACCGCGGTGCGCAAAATCTATCGCACCGACGTTCTGGACTTCGTTACACATTCTGACGCAATCGCCGCAAAGAATACATTTTGCAGGGTCTTTTACGATACACACGGAGGACATATCCCTCGGTTTGCTTACAGCCGTGTTCGGGAAGCGGACGCCTTCTATCTTAAATCTGCGTGCGAGTGCCTGAAGTTTACAGTTGCTGTTTTTTTCGCAAGTCGTGCAATCGCGACAGTGGTTAGCCAACAAAAGTTCGAGTATGTTTTTGCGATACTTTCTCAACTTTTCGGTATTGGTTTTGATGTTCATACCCTCCCTCGGAGGAGTCGAACACGCAGCCTCGAAGCCGCCACGGTCGTTTTCCACCATACACATACGGCAGGCGCCGTACACGGAAAGTTCGCTGTAATAACAGAAAGTCGGCATTTCTATACCAATCTTCCTTATAACTTCTAAAAGGTTCTTTTCGCCGTTTATCTCTACCGGGATACCGTCGACAGTCATATACTTTTTAGTTTCCATAACCTTAGTTCTCCTTTATGGCGTTAAACACGCACGCGCTTACGCAGCTTCCGCAACGTATACATTTGTCGGGGTCGATTGTGAAGGGTTCTTTTATCTTGCCGCTGATTGCGCCGACCGGGCATATACGCGAACACTTGGAACAACCCTTACATATAGTCGGGTCTATCGTTATGCGTTTAAGCTTTTGACATTCGCCCGCAGGACAACGCTTTTCGTAAATATGCGCTTCGTACTCGTTTCTGAAATATTTTATGGTCGAAAGAACCGGACCCGCGGCGGTTTTACCCAAGCCGCAAAGCGCCATATCGGAAATCATTTCGCCGAGTTCTTGCAAAAGTTCTATATCGCCGTCGCGACCTTTACCCTCTACGATCCTCTCTAAAATTTCCAGCATACGTTTGGTGCCTTCTCTGCACGGTACGCACTTGCCGCAGGACTCGTTTTGAGTGAAGTTCATAAAGAACCTCGCGACCTCTACCATACACGTATCTTCGTCCATAACGACAAGTCCGCCCGAACCGATAATCGCGCCGACTTTCTTTAAGGAGTCGAAATCCAACGGCAAGTCGAGATGTTCTTCGGTCAAACAACCGCCGGAAGGTCCGCCGATTTGAACGGCTTTGAACTTTTTGTCGCCCCTGATGCCGCCGCCGATGTCGAAAATAATTTCCCTAAGCGTGGTGCCCATCGGGACCTCTATAAGCCCGGTGTTCTTAACGTTGCCGGTAAGAGCGAACGCTTTGGTGCCCGAACTGCTTTCGGTACCGTAAGATTTGAACCATTCCGCACCTTTGTCTATGATAAGCGGAACGTTTGCAAACGTTTCTACGTTGTTAAGCACGGTGGGCTTATCGAATAAACCGTGTTCGACCGTACGCGGAGGCTTAACCCTCGGCATACCGCGTTTGCCCTCTATAGAGGCGGTAAGCGCCGAACCCTCGCCGCATACGAACGCGCCTGCGCCGCGGTTTATATGTATACGGAAAGAAAAGTCCGTACCCAATATATTGTCGCCTAAAACGCCGATTTCTTCGGCGGCTTTGATTGCAGTCCTTAACCTTTCTACTGCGAGAGGATATTCCGCACGCACGTAAATATATCCGTCGTTGGCACCCGTAGCGATACCGGCGATAATCATACCCTCTAACATCGCGTGGGGGTTGCCTTCCATTACCGACCTGTCCATAAACGCGCCGGGGTCGCCCTCGTCGCCGTTACAAACTACGTATTTGGGGAAGTTCTTTTGCCTTGCGACTTGCGACCATTTTCTGCCCGTCGGGAAACCGCCGCCGCCGCGTCCGCGCAAACCGGACTCGGTTATGGCGTTGACGATTTGCTCGCTCGTCATTTCGGACAACGCCTTTTCCAACGCGACGTATCCGCCTTTCGCGATATATTCGCCTATGTCTTCGGCGTCGATGTGACCGCAGTTTTCAAAAACTATACGGGTTTGCTTTTTATAAAACGGAATTTCGTTTTGTTGCGCATACGCTTTGTTTTGCCCGTAAACCAATCTTTCGATAAGTTCGTCGCCGACGACGGACTTTTCGACTATTTCTTCGCAGTCGGCAAGTTTAACTTTGGTATAAAGCCAGCCGTACGGTTCTATACGGACCAACGGACCCATTTCGCAGAAACCGTTACAACCGGTCTTTTTGATGCCGACGGGGTGTTCTACGTGGCTTTCAAGACTGACCTGAACGTTCAAACCCTTTTCTTTACAAAGTCTGTTCAACTCGGCGCAAATTTCACCCGAACCGCTTGCTATACAACCGGTACCGCCGCAGACCAAAATCTTTTTGGTTTGTCCGTTTAATTCGCGAGCGCAAAGTTCCCTGAATTTTTTTAATTCGTCGATACTGGTAAATTTAGACATTTTCGCTCTCCTTAATCTGTTTTATCAACGCCGCAACCTTTTCGGGCGTCATTGCGGGGTGAACTTCGTCGTTAACCATCATAACGGGTGCCAAACCGCACGCGCCGAGACAAGAAACGGTTTCTACCGTGAACATAAAATCGTCGGTGGTCTTTTGACCCTCTTTAAGCCCTAACTGCTTCCTTAATTCCAACAAGTTGGGTATAGACTTTCTCACGTGGCAAGCCGTACCGTCGCAAACCTTAATGACGTATTTACCTTTTCTTTCCAGCGAAAAGTTTTCATAAAACGTCGCAACGCCGTATATCCGCGCTTCGGGGATGTTGAGTTTTTCAGCCAAATAACCGAAAATTTCTTCCGGCAAATACCTATAATGCTCTTGCGCACGCTGCAATATGGCTATCAATGCTTTTTCCTGATTGCCGTACTCTGCGATTGCCTCGTCTAACACGCTAAAATCAATCTTTTGTTCCATAACTGCTCCTAATTTTTTTTGCGAATATTTCCCGTCGGCTGTCGCCGACTTTATTCCCGTTTTTGTCGTTACTCGTTCGGTTTTGCGGCGAACGGCTCCGCTTGCTATGGTGGAGGCGCGGAGATTTGCACTCCGGTCTTGAACGCTTTTGCAAGGTTTTCTACATACTTATCCTTTTTTTAATTTCACGCGGTTCACGGTTAAAGGCAACCAAAAAACGCGCAATTTTGCTAAATGCCGCTTCCGCACCGCAAACAAATGCGAAAACCGTCCCCCGCCTTAAATGACAATCCGTCTTTCCCCGACGGGAAAAAGAAAGCGGACCGTACGCCTTAAATTAAGCGGCGTATGCTAATTGATTGTTATCGTTAGCATTTAAAATTTAAATTTCGTTTTTACGAAGCCGAACCTTCGGTATGCTTACGCCCTGCATCATCCGCCCAATCGAAACTACATCGCCCCCGTTCGGATAACGCCGTCGTTATCTGTACTTTTTTAATTCGCGCTCGCTTTCGCGCATAACGTCCCTTTCCATAATCGAACGCTTTTTGTCGTAGGTGTGTTTGCCTTTACATAAGCCGACTTCCATTTTAATAAGCGCGCCCTTAAAATAAATTTTAAGCGGCACGACGGTAAGCCCTTTTTGCGTTACTTTAGAAAAAAGCGTCGTTAACTGGTTTTTGTGCAAAAGCAACTTTCTGTCGCGCTTGCTGTTGCGCGTGTTGAACGCGCCTGCCTTGTCGTAAAGCGCTACGTGCATGTTTTTTATCAATAATTCGCCTTGCGAAAAAAGACAGAAACTATCTTTTAAGTTGCAGTTGCCGAGCCGCAAAGACTTAACCTCTCCGCCTTCCAAAACAATGCCGGCTTCGTATCTTTCAAGTATGAAAAATTCATAACCGGCGGATTTATTCGTCGCAATAACTTTGTCTTCCATAACTTTCCTTTTATATTCTACTACATATTTCTTTTTTTTGCAACGGGTTTTTCATAAACAAAATTAAATTCCGCACGTTTAGTGCCGAAATTTACCCCGTCGACGACGATTTTTACCTTATCGCCCAGTTTATAGGTCGTTTTTCCGTCGGAGAGCGAGTAACGCTTCTCGTCGAAAACGTACCTTTTGCCTTTTAACCTTTCCAATCTTACCAAACCTTCCACGCCGTTTTCGAGTTCCACGAACACGCCGAACCCCGTAACGCCGCTGACGACGCCGTCGAATTCTTCCCCTATTTTATCGCGCGAATACAAAAGTTTATAAAAATCGTCCGCCGCCCTTTCCGCGTCGTCGGATACTTTTTCGCGTTCGGATGAGTTTTTAGCCGCCTCTGCGACAAATTCGCCGTACTTTTCTTCTAAGCCGCTCTCTCCGCCGAGCAAGGCTTTCAATACGCGATGCACTGCCAAATCCGGATACCGACGGATAGGCGACGTAAAGTGACAATAATGTTTAAGCGCCAGTCCGAAATGCCCGAAATCGGTTTCGGAATACTTAGCCTTTTGCATGGAACGCAACATAACGCGGTTAATTAGGAAAAAAAGCGGAGAACCTTCGGTTTTGTCCAGTACTTTGGCAAAATCTTCGGGGAAAATCTCGTCTTTTCTGCGTTTAACGTCTATACCCAGATTTTTGACATACTCGAAAAATCCGTCCGCCTTATCTTGCGCGGGTTCGCGATGCACGCGATACACGCACGGCGTCGAAGAATAATACATAAATTCCGCAACCGCGCAGTTCGCCGCTATCATAAATTCTTCTATGATGCCGTGCGCCTTATCCCTTGTCGCCGCGGTTATGTTAACCGTGCCGTCCTCGGCGACGGTGATATTGCTTTCTTTAACGTCTAAATTAACGCTCCCTTCCCTTTTTCTTTTTGCAGACAAGATATCGGCAAGTTCTTCCATCGATTTTAACGCCGCCGCGATTTTTTCGCGTCGTTTCGCTATCGGCGCTTTTCCGCTTAAAATCTCGCCGACCTC
>CAZARP010000007.1:0-7042 GCA_964487575.1 uncultured Christensenella sp. | reverse complement strand
ATTAAAAACGCATAACCGCGTTCGTTACCGCATATTTTACCTTCTAAAACAGACTTCCTCATAAACATACAAAAAGGCGGAGCCGATACGGACCCGCCTTACAACCTTCTACGCGATTATCTTGCCGCAAAAAAAGCAACTATAGCAAAAGCAATACAGAGCACTGCGAAGATTATGCCGCTGATAACGGTAAGCATACGCATCTTATGCTCGAAAGTTTTACTCTTGTTTTTGCCCAAGAACGTTTCGGTTTGTCCGCCAAGCGCGCTGACGCCCGACGAGTTACCCGGTTGAAACAACACGACGAGAATAATAAACAAGGCGCATATTGCCATTACTACCAAAAACGCGATTTTTAAACCGCCGTGCCAAATATCCCAAAAGGGACCGCTTGCCATAAGCATATCGAGAATATTATTCATAAACAATCACCTCAAACGTGAGTCTTTTTACAAACATTCGTAAAAAGCAAACATATTTTAGCATATAAAAACAGTTTTATCAACTGTTTTTAAGCACTTTTTATTTTTTAAGCAGAGATTTACCCGTAATTTCTTTAGGAATTGCAATTCCCATCATATCGAGAAGCGTCGGCGCTATGTCGCACAACTTGCCGTCGTCCGCCAATTTCGCGTCTTTGAATGCTTCCCCGATTACTATAAACGGAACTTTATTTGTGGTATGCGCCGTAAACGGTTCGCCGTCTTCGGCAATCATTTTTTCGGCGTTGCCGTGGTCGGCTGTCAAAATAGCCGCGCCGCCTTTCGATAAAATAGCGGATACGACTCTGCCGACGCACTCGTCGACCGTCTTTACGGCTTTAACCGCGGCGGCGTACACACCGGTGTGCCCCACCATATCGCAGTTGGCGAAATTAAGTATGATGACGTCCTGCTCGTCCTTTTCTATTTCTTCTATAACTCTGTCCGTTACCTCGTATGCGCTCATTTCCGGCTTCAAATCGTAAGTCGCCACCTTAGGAGAAGGAATGACGACGCGCGTTTCTCCGTCGACGGGCGCTTCTAACTTCGCATTGAAAAAGAAGGTAACGTGCGCGTACTTTTCTGTTTCGGCTATATGGAACTGCTTTAAGCCGAGCGACGACAAGTATTGCGGAAGGGTGTTCGTTATTTCGTCCGGAGGGAACGCGACACCGACGTCCTTAAAGCCGGCATCGTACACCGCAAACCCCACGTATACGGGAGAAAGAAAGCCGGTTCCCCTTTCGAAATACATATTTTTACCCTTTTCTTCGTCGAAAAACGGAGTAAAGTCTTTTTGCGAAAACGCGCGGCTTATCTGACGCGCTCTGTCGGGACGGAAGTTGAAAAATATTATCGAGTCTCCTTGACCTATCAATCCTATCGGCGCGTCGCCGTCGCAAATATTGGTCGGCAAAACGAATTCGTCGGTTACGCCGTTCGCATAACTGTCGGCAAGCGCTTTAGAAGCGTCCGACGCGTGCAAGCCGTTACCGACAGTCAACATATCGTAAGCCTTTTTCGTCCTGTCCCAGTTATTATCCCTATCCATAGCGTAATACCTACCGCAAAGGGAAGCGATTTTGCCGTAGCCTAATTTATCGATTTCTTTTTGCAACTCGTCGACAAAACCTGCCGCCGATGTCGGCGCGGTATCGCGCCCGTCCAAAAAGCAATGTACGTACGTTTCCTTAACGCCGCTTTCCTTCGCCATTTTAAGTAAAGCGAAAAGATGAGTGATATGCGAGTGAACGCCGCCGGTAGACAACAACCCGTACAAATGAAGTCTTTTGCCGTTTTTCGCGTTATCCATAGCGGCTACCAACGCTCGATTGGTAAAAAAGTCGCCGTCGGTTATTGATTTCGTTATTTTCGTAAGGTCTTGATAAACGACCCTTCCGGCACCGATATTCAAATGCCCGACTTCGGAATTGCCCATCTGACCGTCGGGAAGACCGACGTCCATTCCGCTTGCGCCTATAAGCGCCGACGGATATTCGTTCGCTAATTTTTTTACGTTTACGCTGTCCGCGCCGATTACCGCGTTGCCGTTTACGTCAGCCGAAACGCCGTAACCGTCCATTATTATTATACATGCAGGTTTAATCATACTGTCCTCTTGTTTTTATACTTTTTTCCGTTAAGCAATTTTATGTTTTGCGTTCTTTTAATTTTTAATCCGTCCAAAATCTTATCGGCTCGTTTCGCAAGTTTCGAAGCCCCGAAAAAAGACGACGGACTATGCGCGTCCACGCCGTAAATAACTTCGTTGCCCACTTCGGCTGCTATCTTAAAAAATCTTTCCGACGGATAAATCCTATTGTTTTCGAAGCCTAAAAAATTAAATTCCAACGGCATTCCGCATCGTTTCGCCGCAACACACAGACGGAACATTTCTTCCTCGTACGAAGAAGCTTTATCCTTTGTCGCGGGTTCGTAACGAAAAACGTCGGGATGCGCCACGTAAGCGAATTTCCCGGTTTCCATACCCTCAATCGTTTGGTTCACGTACGCTTTTAAATCATCCGCGTCGTTCCCGTGATCGGGAACGTGCTTGCCGTCGTACTCGTTACGCAAAAAGTGTTGACCGAGTATCATATAATCGACGTCGAAGCGACTTATCTTTTTCCAAAACTCGTCGAAAAGTTCCGGATAATATTCCGCTTCGAACCCCAAATAAATATCGATACTGCCGCGATATTCTTTTTGCAACGCGCGCACGCTTTTTACGTATTTTTCGGCTTCGTTTACGGGCATTCTGCACGACGAGCGAAAACCGAAAGGATAAGAATAAGGCGCGTGGTCCGAAAAACCGAGAACCTTTATTCCCGCCTTTATCGCCGCCTCCACGTATTCCCTATCCGCGCCTTCCGCATGTCCGCAACGCACCGTGTGAGTATGAAAATTCGACGTTAACATTTTTAAAACTCCTTAATTGAAAGGGCTACGTCAATAGCCCTTTCAAAAATTAGATTAGCCTTTATAATTTACGATTGCGGCAAAGTCGCTCGCTTTAAGCGCGGCGCCGCCGATAAGACCGCCGTCGATATTGCGCATAGCCATAAGTTCTTTGGCGTTAGCAGGCTTCATGCTGCCGCCGTATTGAATGCGTAACGCTTTGGCGACGTCCTGTCCCCAAGTCTTTTTAACGAGGCTTCTTATATAACCTATCGTCTTGTTGGCGTCTTCCGCAGTAGCCGTCTTGCCGGTGCCGATAGCCCAAACGGGTTCGTAAGCTACCACTACGTTAGCGAAATCTTCCGCGGTAATATCCTTAAAGCCGTCCAAGATTTGCTTCTTTAAAACCCTCTTAGTCCTATTCTTTTCTCTTTCGGTAAGAGTTTCGCCGACGCAAACTATGGGTTTAAGTTCTTTCTTTAACGCTTGCTTTAATCTGGCGTTGACGGTTTCGTCGGTTTCGCCGAAATACTGTCTTCTTTCGGAATGTCCGATGATGACGTATTCTACGCCGATTTCTTTAAGCATATCAGCCGAAATTTCTCCTGTGAATGCGCCGTTGTCCGCCCACGCGACGTTTTCCGCACCGAGTTTGATTTTGCTGCCCTTAACGGCTTCCGCAACCGTCCAAAGGTCGGTATAAGGAACGCATACCACGACTTCGGGTTTTGCTTTCGCTACCAAAGGCTTTAATTCCGTTATAAGTTCCGCGGCTTCTTTTGCCGTTTTATTCATCTTCCAGTTGCCTGCAATAATAGGTTTTCTCATAAAAGTATCTCCTTTTTTTATATGTCCGTATAATTTAGTTTTTATCGTTTAAGCATTCTATACCGGGAAGTTTTTTACCCTCGAAGAGTTCCAAGGAAGCGCCGCCGCCGGTAGAAATATGCGACATTTTATCCGCATAACCGAGTTGTTTTACCGCAGCAGCCGAGTCGCCGCCGCCGATAATGGTGGTCGCCGTCGTATCGGCAAGTGCCTTAGCCATTGCGACGGTGCCTTTTGCCAAAATCGGATTTTCGAACACGCCCATAGGCCCGTTCCAGATAACCGTTTTAGCGTTCTTTACCGCGTCCGCGAAAAGCGCCGCGGTTTTAGAACCGATGTCAAGTCCCATTTTCGTAGCGGGCATACCGTCCGCATCGACTTCTTCCGTAGCGATTTCCGCATCGATGGGATTGGGGAATTCGTCGGCAACGACCGCGTCTACCGGCAAAAGAAGTTGTTTACCGGTTTCTTCGGCCTTTTTCATCATATTTTTACAATAGTCTATCTGTTCGTCGTCGACGAGCGAAGTACCGACCTCGTAACCCTTGGCTTTAAGGAAGGTATACGCCATACCGCCGCCGATGATAAGGGTATCGCATTTATTTAAAAGGTTGTCTATAACTTTAAGTTTATCCGCGACTTTTGCGCCGCCGAGAACCGCCACGAAAGGACGTACGGGGTGTTCCAAAGCGTCCGCCATAACGGACAACTCTTTTTCGATAAGGAAGCCGCAAACTGCGGTTTTAACCAAACCGTATTCGACTATCGCCGCGGTAGTCACGTGCGAGCGGTGTGCGGTACCGAATGCGTCGTTAACGTAAATATCGCAATAAGAAGCAAGTTTTTTGCAAAGTTCTTCGCTTCTGCCCTCTTCACCGGCTTCGAAACGAGTGTTTTCCAAAAGTGCGACGTCGCCGTCACGAAGCGAAGCAACCGCGGCGTCCGCAGAAGCGCCCACCACGTCTTCGGCGAAAATAACCTTTTTGCCGAGTTTTTCGGAAAGCCTTTCCGCAACCGGTCTTAAGGTGAATTTTTCTTTATCTTTAAGAGCTTTTTTAAGATACTCTTCTTTTGCCGCCGCCCTTTCGCCTTCGGGCAACGCTTCTACCGCTTTCTTTTCCTTTTTGGTAAGAGAAAAGCCCTCGGTAAAAATATTGTGCGGCTTACCCATGTGCGAGCAAAGTATAACCTTTGCGCCGTGTTCCGCAAGATAGCTTATAGTCGGCAAAGCGCCGTCGATACGGTTTTCGTCCGTGATTTTACCGTCCTTCATGGGGACGTTGAAATCGACCCTGACAAGACACCTTTTGCCTTTAACGTCAACATCTTTGATAGACATTTTGTTCATATACAGTGACCTCCGAAAAGTTTTTTACCATATTTCAGTCGAATATCTCTCGACCAACAGTAATTATATAAAAAATATCCGCCGTTTGTCAAACGTTTAACGGCGGATAAGATAATACTCTAAACGATAATTATATGTTTTTGTACGTTTATTGCGTTAGTGCTTGGATTTCGGAGAGATGGAGAAAGCTACGTTGCAAATATGGTCGCCGACCCTCTCTAAATTGGAAATCGTTTGTAAGTAGACGGAACCGACCTGTGCGGAACAAGCACCCGTTTTAAGCCTGTCGATATGTTTTTCTTCCAACGAGAAATTCATCTCGTCTATACTTTGTTCTATAGTATCGATTTCGGGCAACAGATTTTGATCTCTCTTTTCAAACGCCGCTATAGACACGTCGAACAATTCGATAACGCGTTCCTTCATTGCGGTTAATTCCGCCTTTGCGCCATCGCTTAAATCCGTGTCTTCCCCACGAAGTTTTTCGGCATATTCTATAATGTTGATACAATAGTCGCCCACCCTTTCTATATCGCTTACAACGTGATAGAAAGAACCGACTTTCTTTTCTTCTTTTTCAGGCATTTCCTCACCCATAAGCGCTGTAAGATACCTGGTTATGTTTTTGTTCAAAAAGTTTAGAAGTTGTTCGTTGCTATAAATTTCTTTCGAGTTGTCGTTACCGTGCAACAACATATCCATCGACAAACCGATGTTTTCTTTTGAAACGTTTGCCATTCTTATTATTTCTTTTTCCAAACTGCAAACGGCAACTACCGGAGATTGAAGCATAAGGTCGCCGATAAACTGTAGTTGCAACTCGTCGCCTTCATTACCTTTTTTATCGGGAATTATCAATGTGGAAAGTTTAACTATACACTGTGAAAACGGCAACAAAACTATAGTGGTCGCAACGTTAAAAATCGTATGAAAAATGGCTATCTGTTGACCTACGTCACCCGACATCCGTGCAAACAATGCGGTTACCCAATCACCCCAAATCCATAAAGGTGCGGTAAACAACAAACAACCGAACACGTTAAACAAAAAGTGGACGATTGCCGTACGTTTGGCATTTACGCTCATTCCGGCGGAACTCACAACCGAGGTAACGCACGTACCGATATTCGACCCCAATGCAAGAAACAACGCGTTTTGGAAAGACAAAACGCCTATCGACGCCAAAACGACCATAAGACTGGTAATCGTCGCGGAACTGTGAACGAGCGCAGTTAAAACCAAACCGATTAAAATGAGCAACAAAGGAAAGTGGTCTTTTTGAAAAATCAAACGAACGAATTCGCGTGGGACGTTTTTATCGCCGTCTACGAACATAATTTGCGTCGCGTACGTAGAAATAAACTCCAACCCCACGAACATAAGCCCCAGCCCTGCCAATATGCTGCCCATATTCTGTAATTTGTCGTTCTTCACCAGCATTGCCAAAAGCACGCCGATAAACCCTATGATTGCAGCTATCGCACCGACGTTAACCGCTCCGCCGACGCCCGAGAGCGAAACGATGTGCGCCGTTATGGTCGTACCGATATTTGCGCCCATAATAACGCTTGCCGCTTGCGTCAGCGTCATCAACCCGACGTTGACAAACCCCACAAGCATAACCGACGTAGCCGTCGAACTTTGGATTATAGCCGTAACGACCATACCCACGCCCACGCCCGCAAAGCGGTTGTTGGTTATTTTCCCGAGAAGCGTTTTCATATTGCCGCCGGCAAACTTTTCCAAACCGCCGATCATGGACCTCATGCCCATCATCATAACGGCAACGCCCCCTAATGCGAAAAAGATGTTCCAAACCATTTCCATAAGTTTCGTTTATTTTCCTTCGTGAGTATTCGACCTCTGTCAAGTCGTCTTATTGATTATATCAATTTCCCCTACATCCAGTCAAACAAAAAACAATCGCAATCGATATATTTTTCTAATTTACTTCGTCGTCAAACGTCCCTCGTTATTCATATCGGGA
>CAZARP010000006.1:37938-40299 GCA_964487575.1 uncultured Christensenella sp. | reverse complement strand
CAAAAAAGGACGAACTTTAGCAAGGTATGCTGTTCGTCCTTTTTCATATTTTGCGCTTAAAATTTACAATTCTTCACGAGCAAATTTTTATTGTTTCTTTCTGCATAAACGTCATGCCACTTGGACAGGGTTAAGTCATCTGCAAAAACTCTAACACCATCCAAAACAACGTTTTCCGTGTTCTCAACGCAAACAACCTCTCGTCCCCTTGCGTCAAATCTCTTTTCGTCAAAAATAACGTCGTCGGGTTCCGGTTTCAAATATAAATCAACGTTCCTTACCGATATGTCTTTTATCAATCCGTCGCCGCTTGCAACGATACGAACGTTCGCAATGCAATTAGACCTAACGTTAGAAATAGAAGTTCGAGTTATAGAACCCGTTGGCGCAATCATCCTAAACGCCGAGCTTACGTCGTCGCACGACACATCCGAAACGCTGATATCATCCAAAAAGCCTTTACACAAGCTTCCGTATTTCGTTTGAAACAAAAAAGCGTAACCCGTATCGACCACGATTATCCCCCTCACGAGAACGTGACAGATTTCGCCACGCCCCACGCCGAACCTCATTCCGCAGGCCTGCGATCGAAAAATGCAATTACTAACAGTTATATATTCACAACGCTTATAACGCTTTAGATGTTTTGAGTCGCAACGAACGGTTATGCAATCGTCGCCCGTGTTTATGTTGCAATTAGAAACAACAACGTGGCAAGAACAATCAATGTCAATCCCGTCCGTCTGCGCACTCGTACGAGAATTAAAAATCTTTACACCGCTGATATTAACGTATTCACAGCCATAGACAAAACAATTCCAACACGGACTATTTTGGAACGTTATATTTTCAATGAGTATACGTTCGCTTTCTATAAAGCAAACCATCTGTCCGGGGCGCATAATCTTACCGGCAGCGAAACCGTCCCTCCAACCGTAACCTGTCATCCAGGAATAATCAAGCCTCGGCTCGCCGAAAAAATAATCACCGCTACCGTCGATTATACCCGTACCCGTTATGGCAACGTTCCGTACTTCATTCGCTATGATAAAATGTTTGCCCGTCCATCCTTCTTGCGGCACACCGTAATTTTGAGGATAAGCATCTTCAGCATTATAGTCGTTCATATCGGTACTTGCTTTAAGAATTGCCCCGTGTTCGAGATGCAATTCCACGTTATCTTTAAGCCATATAGTTCCGGAGACAAATTTACCGACAGGAATAAAAACTCTGCCGCCGCCGTTTTTACAGCAGTCGTCGATAGCACCTTGTATACAAGCCGTATTTAACGTTTTGCCGTCGCCGACAGCGCCGTAATCAACAATATTATACATTTTTATAACTTTTTCAGTATTTCATCCAAAGAAGAAACAAATTGCTCGTCGACTTGTTCTATTTTCCCTTCGTCGCAGATATCCGCAACACTTGAGACAATAGGCAATTTAGCAAGCGCTTCGATATTAAAGTCACGCGCAACGTCCTCGATATCGGATTTACCGAAAACGTCGATTTTACTCTTGCAATCGGGACATTCCAAATAAGACATATTCTCGATTATTCCAAATATAGGGACGTTCATCAGCCTTGCCATATTCACGGCTTTAGCAACAACCATAGACACAAGTTTTTGAGGCGACGTCACTATAATAATGCCGTCTATCGGCAATGACTGAAACACCGTAAGCGGCACGTCGCCGGTTCCCGGAGGCATATCGACGAACATATAGTCCACGTCGTTCCACAGTACGTCGGTATAAAATTGCTTAACGACGCCGGCTATAACGGGGCCGCGCCACACAACGGGATCGGTATCGTTTTCCAACAATAAATTTATGGACATCACTTGCGTGCCGCAATCTGAAATCGCCGGTTGTAAATACTTCCCGTCGACCGACTGTGCGCGTTCTTTTAAGCCGAACAATTTAGGAATAGACGGGCCGGTAATATCCGCGTCGAGTATAGCCGTCCTTTTGCCGCGTCTTTGCATCGCCACCGCGAGCAAAGAAGTAACCAGCGACTTGCCGACGCCGCCCTTACCGCTAACGACGCCTATTATTTTTTTCACTTTGGAAAACTCGTTGAGTTTTTCCTTTTGAATTTTTCTTTCTCCGCAATTTTCATTACACGAAGAACAATCGTGAGTACATTCACCCATTTTTATATCTCCTTTAAAACTTTTATTACCGCAACTTTTAAGTACAGGCTTTGCTCGGTCCCGAATAACGTCGCATGGTCTTTACCTTGATAACGCATCTCAACCAATTTCGCCCTTACCTTACTTTCACAAATACTTTCCGACAACATATTCATAAACAAAGTCGGCGTCATATGCTGAGAGCAACTGCAAGTAATCAAATATCC
>CAZARP010000006.1:36745-37838 GCA_964487575.1 uncultured Christensenella sp. | reverse complement strand
CCTTTTAAGATTTTCTTCTCCTCATTCTTTTTCAACACAACGGTGTACACGTTTTTTATAGCTCCTCAAGTAATATTTTTCTGCACGACGGCCGTCGAGCGGTAAAAGCCTGCACGACAAGCATATAATCCGCTCCGGTAGCATCGTTTACACTGTATTTATAAAAAAAACCGTCATCGCTTCGAGTTTTGATTTTACACTCACCCTTGCACCAGCGATAAGCCAATTCCGACGAAGTAAGGTCGTTGCCGAATTTCTTTTTCAATAACGACAACTTGTCCGACAACATTTCCACGTCAGCGCCGACGACACTGTTCGCGTCGACCGCTACGGCGACGATATCGCCGGAATGCGACAAGGAAAAATTAACGTCGCTCGTAGCCCATTTGCCGTCAATGCAATAAAAATCCTTTTTTTCCTTACCGCACGCGCGAAGAGCATATAAAAGCAGCTTCCACACGAAAATGCTTTGCAACCGTCTTTTATCGTCGGTGATTTCACGTATATACGCTTTACGCGGAGCACAAAAATCATCAATGCAACGACTATCTTCTCTCGCTTCCGATATATCGGTATAAAACACCAAAGTCATATTGTAATTATATCAAACGTCGGCGATTATTGCAAATAAAACCAAACTAAAAAAATAATTTGATTTTCTCTTGAAAAACCGTATAAACTATGATATAATATTTAAAAACATTTCGGAGATGCAGTCAAGATGAATATTTGGCACGATATAGAAAGTTCGCGGATAAAACCGCAAGAGTTCGTAGCGGTGGTTGAAATCAGCAAGGGTTCCAAACAAAAGTATGAGATAGACAAAAAAACCGGATTACTTCGCTTAGACAGAATATTATACACATCGACGCACTATCCTGCCAATTACGGGTTCATTCCGCACACGCTGGCTGAAGACGGTGACGCGATGGACGTTTTAATACTTTGCTCGGAGAGCCTAATTCCGATGAGTTTGATACAATGTTACCCCATCGGCGTAATTTTAATGAACGACAACGGTGCGGTGGACGAAAAAATAATCGCAATACCGTTTGCAGACCCTAACTATAACTGTTATAAAACGATTTCCGAT
>CAZARP010000006.1:33295-36645 GCA_964487575.1 uncultured Christensenella sp. | reverse complement strand
ACGCAATCATAACCGAACGACGTTAAAGAATTATACAGTAAATCTCGGTTTTTCTTATAAATATTAACGTCGACGCAACAGTTAACGCATTTTTTTATTACTTGTTGAAAAAGACTGGGCGCGCACACGTAACCGAGACTTCTGCCCGCCCCGCAGATTGCCGAATACACCTCTTTCGACAAACGCATCTTCGGATTTACCGCGATATAACCTATACGCTCACCCGGTAACGACAACGTTTTAGAATAGGAATAACATACCAATACGTCGTCATAGTAATTCATAACGTACGGAACGACTGTTTCGTCGTAAACCAATTCCCTATAAGGTTCGTCGGATATTATAAAAATATCATTACCGTATTGATTGGATTTTCGTTTCAAAACGTCACAAATCCCTTTTATAGTTTCCTCGGTATAAACCACACCGCTTGGGTTATTCGGAGAATTAACAATCACGGCACGCGTGCGCGACGTAATTCTTCTCTCAAAGTCTGCCAAATCAACCTGAAAAGTTCGTTCGTCGGGCGAACTGACAATCGTCCGTCCGCCGGCATTCTCTATAAACACCCTATATTCCGTAAAAAAAGGAGCAAAAACCACACACTCGTCACCATTGTTTAAAAGCGCCGTTAAACAGATAGACAACGATGCGGCGGCGCCGCACGTCATATATATATCATCCGCCCCTATATCGACCGAAAAGCATTCGTTAATATTATTTGCAATAGCCGCTCTAACAGACGCATCGCCCTGTGCCGACGTGTAACCGTGCAACGACACCGAACTTTCTCGGTTCAGCAAATCGCGTATAGCGTCGGTAACGCAATCGGGCGGCGGCACGTTCGGATTGCCGAGCGAAAAATCGAAAACGTTGTCCGCCCCGATTTCATCCGCTCTTTTCTTACCGTATTCGAATATTTCTCGTATCGCCGAGCGTTTACTCCCCAGCGAATACGCACGTTCATTTATCTGCATTTCGCACCTCGTTTCTAAAAAACGAACGCGACGTATATAAAACGTGCGCGTTCATTCGTTTAGCATACTTATTTATCTTTGGACTCTGCCCGAAGCATCGCCACCTGCAAGATTGTTAACTTCAGACAAAGAGACCATGTTATAATCCCCTTCTATACTGTGCTTTAAGCAACTTGCCGCAATCGCAAATTCTATCGTGCTTTGCGCATCGTATCCGTTCAACAAGGAATATATCAAACCTCCGCCGAACGAGTCGCCACCGCCAACCCTGTCAACAATGTGCATAGCGTACTTTTTCGAAAAATATGCTTCGCCGTTCGTGTATAACATCCCCGACCAGTTATTATCATTTGCGGACAAACTTTCACGCAGGGTAATGGCAACGCCTTTGAACCCGAATTTATCCGTCAGCTTCTTCGCTACGGAAATATATCCCTCTCTGTCTAACTTTCCGCCGTATATATCGGTATTGTCCGCCTCTATTCCAAAAACGTCCTTCGCATCTTCTTCGTTGGCAATGCAGTAATCGACGTATTTACACAACTCGCCCATAACGCGACCTGCCTTTTCCTTGCTCCAAAGTTTTTTGCGGAAATTAAGGTCGCAAGAAACGATTATGCCCTTTTCTTTGGCAACCTTTAGCGCGTCCAAACAAATATCCGCCACTTCGTCAGAAAGCGCGGGGGTTATTCCGGTAAAATGAAACCACTTTACACCATGCAAAATCGAACACCAATCGAAATCTTCTCTTTTGGCCGTAGCAATAGAACTGTTCGCCCTATCGTAAACAACCTTACTCGGCCTTTGGCTTGCGCCTTTTTCGCAATAATAAATTCCGACTCTGTCTCCGCCGCGTACGATTTTAGCGGTATCGACGCCGAATTTACGTAAAGAATTTACCGCCATTTGACCGATTTCGTGAGAAGGTAATTTACTTACAAAAGCGGCGTCGACGCCGTAGTTTGCCAACGACACGGCAACGTTTGCTTCCGCTCCGCCAAAAGTAGCTTCGAACTTATCGCTTTGAACAAATCTTAAATAATTTTCCGGAGCAAGCCTTAACATAAGCTCGCCAAAAGTAACAACTTTCATATCACACACCTCTCGATTAAATTTATAAAGTTTCAACTATTTCGTTAATCGCCTTACAATTAGCGACGACGTCACCCTTCATCATAAAGCTGCCGCCCACCGCGTATATTTTGTCGAATTCCAAAAACTCTTTAAGGTTGCTTAAATCGACTCCGCCGGTCGGAATGAATTTAAGTTGCGGAAACGGACCCGACAACGCTTTTAAAGCTTTTAAGCCGCCGTACACGTTTGCAGGGAAAAATTTCAACACGTTCAAACCGAGTTCCAACGCTTGCATTATTTCCGTAGGCGTAACGCAACCGGGATAATAAGCGATATCTTTAGATATTGCAAACTTGGCGACGTCGACCGACAAACCGGGAGAAACAAGAAATTTCGCTCCGCAGTCGACGGCTTTTACCGCTTGTTCCAAATTAACGATGGTCCCCGCGCCGATATTCATATCGGGGAATTCTTTAACGCCGATTTTAATCGCGTCTGCGGCACACGCGGTTCTGAAAGTAATTTCAGCACAATTTATTCCGCCCTCGCGCAATTTGGCAAGGGTAGGAATAGTTTCGTCCAGATCCTTAATGACGACAACAGGTATAACTTTGTCCATAAATAACAACCATCCTTCTTTTTTTATACTTTTATATCGCCGGTTTTACCCAGTTTATCCGAATTTTTTTCTAAAATCGGGTCGATTTCGTTTTTAATAAAATCATCGACCTGAGAGGGCGCTCTACCGATAAAATTGACAGGATTTAACATATCGTCTATCCTGTCTTTAACCGAAGCAAACATCGGCTCCGCTTTAATCAACTCTATCAAATTATTATCTCGCCCGTACATTTTGACGTTTTCGGCGGCTTTCATCGAAAGAACACGAATGCCTTCGTGCAAATCTTGTCTGTTGCCGCCGTTTTTTACACATTCCATAATAATGTTTTCGGTCGCCATAAACGGTAGTTCCGCAAAAACATGTTTCTTTATAACGTTTTCGTAAACGACTAAATTCTCCGTAATATTCAGATACAACTGCAAAATTGCGTCTACCGCAAGAAAAGCCTGCCCGACGACTATCCTTCTGTTAGCGGAGTCGTCCAAAGTCCTCTCAAGCCATTGCGTGGAAGAAGTCACCGACGCGTTTATAGGCAGAGAAATAACGTATCTGGCAAGCGAACACAACCTCTCCGATCGCATCGGATTGCGTTTATACGCCATCGCAGAGGAACCTATTTGCGACTTACCGAAAGGTTCTTCGATTTCCTTCATACTCTGCAACAAACGAATATCGTT
>CAZARP010000006.1:29308-33195 GCA_964487575.1 uncultured Christensenella sp. | reverse complement strand
GACTTGTAACGTTCTGCGAATTTTTTTAAATTGTCTATAACGCAAACAAGCTTCGCCGTGATGATGTCTATCCCTTTATCATAAATGATAATATCCGAATTGTCGGTTACGAAACAACTTGTAGCGCCCAAGTGGATTATACCGGCGGCACTTTTTGCCTGCTTTCCGTAAGCTTTAACGTGCGCCATAACGTCATGCCTTACTTCTCGCTCGAAGTTAGCCGCATCCTCGTAATTTATCGTATCGGCATATTTTTTTAATTCGTCGATTTGTTCGTCCGTAACGTTAAGTCCGAGTTCTTTTTCGCCTTCGGCGAGGGCTATCCATAATTTACGCCATAATTTGTATCTGACGTCTTCGGAAAAATTTTCAGCCATTTCCCTCGAGGCATACCTCGTAATAAGGGGATTGCTATATACAGATGTATCCATTCACGCTCCTAATATATCGTTATGTCAGTCATAAACAGTCGCAAAATTATCAGTAAATCACAGAACAATCGTTCCAACAGAACGAACGTAGAGTCTGATAACGTTCTCTTCTCCGTAATGTCTTGCCATATTGACGATAAAGTCGTCGACATCACTATTTTTTATTACGTTTAGTACACAACCGGCAAAACCTCCGCCGTGCACCCTGACCGCCCCGTTGCGATTATAAAACTTACTGACGGATATAGCACGAGGTATGGATTGTTCCTCCGAACCCGGCACGTTACAGTTTTGCAAAAAGCACATAGAACTCACACCCGACGCGTTCACGGCATCAAAGAAACCTTGAATATCTCCGTCGGAAAGAGTCGACGCGGCGGCGTCTACACGTAAGTTTTCCGAATAAAAATGAACGGCGCGCATCACCGCCCTATCGGGCAACGATTTATTCGGCAAACCGTCTATGAATTCATCATACGACATTTCTATAAGCCTATCCCTTCCGTACGCCGAAGCAACAGCTTTCATTTCCGCCGGAATTGCGGCATAATGTTGCGTAAGATTTGCGTGACTGCCGCCGGTATTCACCAAAACAAAAGTAAAGCCTTCGGTATTGTCCGTCACGTTCGCAACTTTTATTCCTTGCTTTGAAGAAAAATCCAAGAGTTTCAGCCCGCCGAAAGCAATGGCTGTTTGATCCAATAAACCGCACGGTTTGCCGAAAAACACGTTTTCCGCATATTGGGAAACAAAAGATTTTTCCTCCGCCGATATTCGACCGTCGTTATATAAAAAGTTAAGAATTTCCGCAATTAACACTTCAAACGCGGCGGAACTGGAAATACCCGCACCACCGATAACGTTACTCGTCATACAAGCACAAAAACCGCCCGCACGATAGCCGCGAAGACGAAGCGCATCCGCCACACCGGCAACCAACGCGGCAGAACCGTTCATCTTGTATCGTTCCAAATCGCTTAAATCGACGACTATTTCATCATAGCCCATACTGGAAACACGAATAACCTCGTCATCCGTCGGCATAAACATTGCGAGGGTATCCAACGATATTGCGGAAGAAATAACCCTACCTCCGTTGTGGTCGGTATGATTACCTATAACCTCGACCCTTCCGCTCGAAGACGCGATATAGGCAGTCTTAAATCCGAATTTTTCACAAAAACGATCAAACTCGGCAGAATATCTTTCTCTTTGATAATCGCTGTCGACGCCGTAAAGTTCGACAAACCTATCATAAACGTTCGACACGCAAGTAAACGGTTGTTTCAGCATAAACAATCTCCATAAATTGCCTTTTTTGATAGTATAACACTTTTTTCATAATTTGTAAACATAAAAGACGACAGTTTTTACCCAAACGGCAACATTTTACTAATTAAAGAAGACTCACCGAGGGCATTTGACTTGACTTGTTGCGGCAACTGTTATATAATATCCGTGTTTAACGTATCGGAGGCTTTGTATGGATATCAAAAAAATCGAACAAAAATGGCAAGCTGAATGGAAAAAGGAAAAAATAGGCGTTTTCAACAATAAAAACGTCGACAAAAAGTATTACTGTTTAGAGATGTTCTCTTACCCGTCCGGCGCAAAACTTCACATGGGACACTGGTATAACTACGGTCCCACGGACAGTTTCGCTCGCTATAAACGCATGAAGGGATTTGAAGTCTTTCAACCGATGGGTTTCGACGCATTTGGACTTCCTGCAGAAAATTATGCAATAAAAACAGGAATACACCCGAAAGAGTCCACCGATAAAAATATAGAAAACATGGAACAAACACTGCGCGAAATGGGCGCAATGTTCGATTGGTCTGCAGAAATAAAGACCTGTAACGAAGATTATTACAAATGGACGCAGTGGTTGTTTTTAAAACTCTACGAAAAAGGTTTGGCATATAGAAAAGAAGCGCCGGTTAATTGGTGCCCCAACTGTCAAACCGTTCTCGCCAACGAACAAGTAATCGACGGTCAATGCGAACGTTGCGGTTCCACGGTAGTCAAAAAAGACCTTACTCAATGGTTTTTCAAAATCACGGAATACGCCGAAGAATTGTTACAAAGTCTAAAAGACCTTGACTGGCCCGAAAAAACCAAGTTAATGCAAAAAAACTGGATCGGAAAATCGATTGGCGGCGAAATCGAATTTACAGCCGAAAGCGGAGATAAATTCAAAGTTTTCACCACCCGCGCCGATACCCTCTTCGGGGTTTCGTACGTAGTGTTGGCGCCCGAACACCCTCTCGTTCAAAAACTGACGAGCGACAAACAAAGAAAAGCCGTTGAAGAATATATCGAAGAGACCTCCAAAACAAATGAAATAGAAAGGCTTTCAACCGCCAGAGAAAAAACGGGCGTATACATCGGAGCAAACGCAATAAATCCCGTTAACGGTAAAATCATTCCGATTTACGCCGCCGACTACGTTTTATATTCATACGGAACGGGCGCAGTTATGGGTGTCCCCGCTCACGACGAAAGGGATTTTGCTTTCGCCCAAAAGTACGGTCTGCCCGTGACGCGCGTCGTTAAAAGCGTAAACGGCGACGACGCGCTACCGTTCACCGAGGACGGCATCTTGGTCAATAGTCCCGATTTTGACGGAATGACGAGCGAACAAGCAAAAAAATCCATAATCAACAAACTCGTTCAAGACGGCAAGGGCGAACACAAAACAAATTACAGACTACGCGATTGGCTGGTATCTCGTCAGCGTTATTGGGGTGCGCCGATCCCGATTATTTATTGCGACAAATGCGGCATCGTCCCCGTGCCTTACACGGATTTACCGGTTAAACTCCCCTACGACGTTGAATTTAAACCGGACGGCGAGTCCCCGCTTAAAAAATGCAGAGAGTTTATCGAAACGAAGTGTCCCGTTTGCGGCGGTCCCGCCCATCGCGACCCGGACACGTTGGACACATTTGTTTGTTCCAGTTGGTATTATCTGAGATACCCCGACGCACATAACGACAAAGAGCCGTTCAATACCGATTTCATCAACAAAATGCTTCCGGTAGATAAATACGTCGGCGGTCCCGAACACGCGTGCATGCATCTTTTATATGCCAGATTTATCACAAAAGCGTTAAGGGATATGGGGTACGTCAACTTTGACGAACCGTTCAAATCCCTTGTCCATCAGGGCATTATTTTAGGCACCGACGGATTTAGAATGAGCAAAACCAGAGGCAACGTCATTGCCCCCGACCCGTACGTCGAGCAATACGGTTCCGACATTTTAAGACTGTATCTTATGTTCGGATTTTCATACACCGAAGGCGGGCCTTGGAGCGAGGACGGAATTAAAGCCATTACAAAGTTCCTTGACAGGATAGAAAGACTTGCAATTAAAATAACTTCGTCGAAAGCCAAAAAGAACAATAAAATCGATAAAGAAGAAAAAGAACTTCTTTTTGCGACGAATTACGC